>NZ_JBPCZK010000002.1:0-388556 GCF_051251145.1 Carnimonas bestiolae
TGCGAGCGTGGTGAGTGACGTTGCCGTCCGAATCGAAACGAGCGCCCACACAAATTGTCTGATCGATTTGTTAAAGAGCGTCGAACTGAAGCGCTAAACCGTGCCCCGTTCAAGTGGATGCGTATTCTACGCAATCCGGTGTGGAAGTCAATCGCTTTTTTGCTTTCGTTAACGTTTCCGTTAGCTCAACAACACCGCGCTTTACCTCCGAAAATCAACGGCTTAACAAATCCGCTAACTTCCCACTGCTGAGGACCTGCCCCAGCGGTGGAGGCGTACTATATAGGCTCCACTGGCCTTACGCAATAGCATATTTCAAATTTAAGACAATCGACTCATTCAGATCAGTTTGGGCACCAATGCTGATAGCAAAACCAGCACTACCAAAGGGATGGCAACGTAGCGCGTAATATGCAGCCACAACCAAAATCCCGATGTCCCCACTCCCAGCGCACCCGCCGCCTTCTCAGGGTCGAGCACGTTGGCCGCGAACCAGGCAATCATCAGCCCGCCAAGCGGTAGGAATATGTCCGGCGGCACACTGGTAACCAGATCGAAGAACGTCATCCCGGCAATCGGTCGCACATTCGCCAACGTCGAAAAGGACAGCGCCGGCAGCAGCCCTGCCGCCCATACACACAGCCCAACGATAAGCGCTGCCACAGGCCGCGAGAGTCTTCCGGTGCTGATTGACGCCACCATCGGCTCGGCAAGGTTAATGGAGGAGGTCCAGGTCGCGAACAGCAGCAGCAAGAAGAAGGCACCCAATAGAGGGATGCCAAACGGCATTGCTGAAAAGGCGATGGGCAACGCTACAAACATAAGACCCGGCCCGCTGGTGGGGTCGAGATGATGCGAGAACACCACCGAGAAAATTGCCACTCCTGACAGCACCGCAACGAGCACATCCAGTACCGCCACAATAACCACCGCCTTCACCAGACTTTGGTCTTCCGGCATGTAAGCGCCGTAGGCCATTAACGCGCAGGCACCAATAGCCAGTGTGAAGAAGGCATGCCCCAGCGCGTTAACCACCACTAGCGGCGTTAGCTCCTCAAATTTGGGCGAGAACAGCCACTTCAGTGCCTCACCAAATCCCGGCGTGGTCGCTGCATAGATCACCAGTACGACAAGCAAAAGATAGAGCAGCGGCATCAGCCAATTGTTTAATCGCTCTAGCCCCGACGAGACACCCTTTGCTACTACCGCCATTGTTAGCAGCATGAACAGCGAGTGATTCAATACCACTAGCCAGGGATTCGCCAAAAAGACATCAAGCGCGTGGCTGATGTTCTCCGCTGATGCACCCGCGAATTTGCCCTGCACGGTACTCGACAGATATTCAATCGACCATCCCGACACCACCGAATAGAACGACAGCACTAGAAAAACCGTTAGTAGCCCAAAGCCTGCTACCCACGACCATTTCGCAGAACGCCCGCGTTCCTGTGCCAAAGCCGCCAATGCCTGAATGGGAGGGCGTCGACCAGCCCGCCCAATCATGATCTCGGCAATCATCACGGGGAGCCCCATAGCAAGCACAAAAAAGACATAAAGAAGGAAGAATAGCGCGCCGCCGTTCTCGCCAGCGACATAAGGAAAACGCCAGATATTGCCAAGACCAACGGCAGCGCCCGTTACCGCTAGAATAAAGGCACGCCGGGAACTCCAGCGATCAACCACTTCTTTCATGACGTATCCTTGGACATTTGTATACTTATATAGGCGGTGCACAATTTATCAGAGCCTCGCGCGAAACGCTGTAGTAGCGGCGCAATGCGATTGAAAGCAACGCCACTCAGCCCCATGTAATCCTTAACAGCCACATTCACATAAGGAACAGCAATGTCCGGCAATCCTTTGCTCGAACGCCATGAGCTACCGCCTTTTAACGCGATCAAGCCAGAACACATTGAGCCCGCCATCTCACAATTGATCGATGCGCACAAAAAAGCGGTGGATGAGATTGTCGCGAGCGGGCAGATCAGTTGGAATGCGCTAGTCAAGCCGCTGGAAGATGCCGGTGAACAGCTTGCCCAGGCATGGTCGCCTGTTTCTCATCTGAATTCAGTGGCCAACTCGCCCGAATTGCGCGAAGCATATCAAGCCTGCCTTCCCAAGCTGTCTGAATTCAGCACCTGGATGGGCCAGCATGAAGGGCTCTTTAACGCGTACAAGGCGCTTCGAGATAGCGACGAATTTGCCACTCTCGATGAGGCACAGCGCAAGTCGATCGACAACACCCTGCGCGATTTCCGCCTGGCTGGCGTGGATCTGCCCGACGCAGACAAAAAGCGCTACGGGGCTATCCAAACGCGCTTGTCAGAGCTCTCCAATAACTTCGCCAATAACGTGCTGGACGCCACTCAGGCGTGGCATCTCGATATCGAAGAAAGCCAGTTGGCAGGGCTGCCCGAAAGCGCGCGTGACATTCTGCGCGCTAATGCAGAAGCCAAAGGCGCAGATGGCTATCGCGTCACGCTCGACTTTCCTAGCTTACTACCGGTACTCACCTACGCCGACGACCGTGAGCTGCGCCAACAAGTGCAGGAAGCGTTTGTTACGCGCGCCTCCGACAAGGGCCCTAACGCTGGCGAGTTCGACAACTCTGAGGTGATGGCAGAAATCGTCACACTTCGCCAGGAGTTGGCCCAGTTGCTCGGTTTCGCTACTTACGCCGACCTGTCGCTCGCGACCAAAATGGCTGATTCTCCGCAGCAGGTACTTCACTTCCTGAATGACCTTGCCAAGCGCGCCAAACCGCAGGCGGAGCGTGAATACGCCGAGCTGGCGCACTACGCCAAAGATACGCTGGGCATCGATACACTGGAAAGCTGGGATTCGACCTACGCCGCTGAAAAGCTGCGCGAGGATCGCTACGCGATTTCGCAAGAACAATTGCGCCCTTATTTCCCTGCACCCAAGGCCATCGAAGGTCTGTTCAAGGTGGTCAACCGCCTCTATGGCGTCGAATTTACCGAGCGCACCGACGTGGCTATCTGGAATGACGACGTTCGTTATTTCGAAATCCGCGATAACGGTGAGCTGATTGCCGGCTTCTATCTCGACCTGTACGCCCGCGAGGGTAAACGCGGCGGTGCCTGGATGGATGTTTGCCGAACTCGCCTGCGCCGCGTCGATGGCACTCTGCAGCATCCGGTAGCGTACCTGACCTGCAACTTCACTCGTCCGGTAGGCAACAAGCCCGCGCTGTTAACTCATTCGGAAGTTACCACGCTCTTCCACGAGTTTGGCCATGGCCTGCATCATATGCTGACGCGCCAGGAAGTGGCGGAAATTTCCGGCATTAACGGTGTCGCGTGGGACGCCGTGGAGCTGCCCAGCCAGTTCATGGAAAATTTCTGCTGGGAGCGCGAAGGGCTTGATTTAATCACTTCCCACGTGGATACCGGAGAGACACTACCGGACGATCTATATCAAAAACTGCTGGCTGCTCGTAACTTCGAATCTGCCATGCAGATGGTAAGACAGCTCGAATTCTCGCTGTTCGATTTCCGTTTGCATCACGAACTCAAGCAGCCCGACAGCGCCGCTATCCAGAAGATGCTCGATAACGTGCGCGACGACGTATCGGTTGCCCCGCAAACGTCGTATAACCGCTTCCAGCATGGTTTTGCGCATATTTTCGCGGGTGGCTATGCTGCCGGATATTACAGCTACAAGTGGGCAGAAGTGCTGTCTGCCGATGCCTATTCGGCCTTCGAAGAAGCCGGCGTTTTCGATCAGGGAACCGGTCAACGTTTCAGAAGCGAAATACTGGAACGCGGCGGCTCCCGCGACGCCAAAGAGCTGTTCGAGGCTTTCCGCGGCCGCGAGCCCAGCATTGATCCGCTGCTTCGCCATTCAGGCATCGACAGCGCCGCCTAACCAAACAGCAAAAAGGCCCGCTTTGCGCGGGCCTTCGCTTTTGACAACGCAGGACAATGTCATGACCGTCAAGAAACGCTTCATTGCCGGTGCCGTATGCCCGCGCTGTTCCACCATGGACACGCTCAAAGCATGGGAGCAAAACGGCATTCGCTATAGAGAGTGTGTAGATTGCGACTTCTTCGAGCAGCTACCGCTGGAGCAGCAAAACGTGGGAGAGCTGGAAACACGCGTGAACAAGCCAGCCGCGGAGCCGGAGAACGATATTCAGACCGTTAAGATTCTCGATCCAGGCAGCATCACTCGCCACTAGCCCCGCCCGACGCCATCAGCGCCCGATCGCCTCAAGTATCTTCAAGGTAGGTTCGGCTTGATTAAGCGTATAGAAATGCAGCGCGGGCGCACCACCCTCGACCAAACGCTCGCACAAACGCGCCACCACCTCGTGCCCGAAAGCGCGCACGCTTTGCTCATCGTCGGCGTAAGCTTCCAACTGCTTCTCGATCCAGCGGGGAATACCCGCGCCGCATACTGAAGAAAAGCGCAGCAAGCTCTCCACCTTGGTAATCGGCATGATGCCTGGAATGATCGGCTGATCGACGCCCAGTGCCTGCGCGCGCTCTGCGAAATGGAAATAGGCTTCCGCATCGAAAAAATACTGGGTAACGGCCCGGTTGGCCCCTGCCTTCATTTTGTTGGCAAAGAACTGAAGATCGGATTCAAACCCTTTCGCCTGTGGATGCATTTCAGGGTAAGCCCCAACCACAAGATCGAAGTAATCACCGTGCCGCTCGCGAATCAGCTCGATCAACTGGTTGGCATAGCGCAGTTCGCCCACCCCCATCTGGCCTGACGGCATATCGCCACGCAGCGCGACAATGCGTTTGATTCCTTGCTCTTTATAGCGATCCAGCAATGCGTATATTTCGTCTCGCTCGCTCGATATGCAGGAAAGATGTGGCGCCGTGTCGATACCGGACTCACGTAGCGAAAGCACGGTTTCCAATGTGCGATCACGCGTTGATCCACCCGCGCCAAACGTTACAGAAAAGAACTCGGGCTGCTTGGCCGCCAATGCATCGCGCACCCCTTTTAACTTGTCGCGCCCTGCATCAGTACGCGGAGGGAAGAATTCGAAGCTAACATTGATGGACGATGACATGACAAAACCCGTTTGATTCAAAAACACGCGCGCGACCGGAAGGCGATAGTGCTGACATCCCGCCGCCGCGTCATACATAAAAGCCAATGGGAGCTGGACGAAACCGGCCACTTGGCGTGCCGAACAACCACAGCCCCCACTCGATCAATACCCCGCAGCAAACCCGATTTATGCAGTGCGGACTGAACGCATTAAGGCGCCAGCGTTACTTTGCTGGTCTGCCCCTTGCCTACGCCCACTTCTTGCTGAATAACCTGCTTACCACGTGAGTACGAATCACCTTCGCTAACGTCCTTGTGGGCAGTGGTAATCAGGTAGTAGCTACCCGCTGCGAGACCGTTAAATTCGAATTTACCAGCATCATTCCCAAGGGTACGCAGCGTGTACTTCTGCGCACGCGGATCAGCCGGAGAAATCTTGCGATTTTGCTGCAGCGCTTCATACGCCTGACGAGAGTAGCTGGTGACAGGCACCGCTAAAATTTCCGGACCGGTCATGGCGTAGCGTTTGCCATCACGCGTGGAAAATACTTGCCCCACAATGCTGGAAGAGCCGGAGCGCGCCAGCTTCTGATACTCATCCGCCGGAAAAGGAATACGCTGCACAGGTCCGGTAGGTGCCGGCTTCTCTGAAGATACGGTGCCTGCTGAGTCGTCGTCTGAGTGAAATACCGAGGAAACACTCTGACACCCAGCCAGCGCTGCCAGTGCAGCGCTCAGCAGAATCATGCGAACGATGTTTTTCATCATTGGTAACGTCCCTGTCGACCACAATCGGAAATACTGCTGCAAGCATACCCGAGCACAGAGATAAATTGTGCCTGAATTTTTACACGCGGTGTCGGAACGGCAGAAGTACTGCGGGCGGGATAAGCGAAACAGGGGAATAAAAAAAGATCGCCACTCTGGAGAAAGCGACGATCTTAATGCCAATGGCTCGCTCTACGGCGAGCACTTAACTTCTTACGCCTCATCAAGCGAAGAATTCTGTCGACAATCTTATCACTCTAGAGGGCTATGTGCCAAATATACACGCGCAAAAAAGCCCCCTCCGAAGGTCGGAGAGGGTAAAGACCGTGACTAGCTTGATGAGGAGATGTCTTCGATTGACTACTGCCACTCGAGGACAATGTGATGCTTGGCGACATCACAGGAGCAATACTACAGCCCCCTAAATGAAAAAACAACACTAATGATAAAAATTCTCATTAAATTGGCATGATGCTGTAGATTACCGACTCACAACCCGTGCCACGCCCACCCAGCAGGCGCATACAGCTCGCTAACGGGTGTTCAGTTCAGCCCACCAATCTGCGTAAGTGCTATTGCGAGGATGCTTGCCCGTCTCATCCTCGGCTCCATCGTCCCACCACACCGGGCCGCGCTCGCCCAAGGCTATTTTGGCCTCATTCACAGCATCGCGCGCACGCTTTAACGCCGCTGCATCTTCACTCTGCTTCGCTTCTTTAACCGCACGCCGCGCCCGCATCAACTCATTCACTCTCTGCTGACGCGTTGATTCAGCGAGACGCGGATCAGTTTTCCGCCACAGTTTATCCTTGGCGACAAAATAGCGGCCATCGGGCGTGGTGGGATAGGACGGTGGTGTCATCGTCGAGGGGGTCTCCAAGTAAAGTGCTTGAGGGAAAGTATAAACAGAGCAGATAGCAGTGGATAAATCATTCCTCGCCACTTCTTAAAAACAAAAAAACCGCCCCATGTGGGGCGGCATAAAGACCGTGACTAGCTTGATGAGGAGATGTCTTCAAAAGGCCGGAGCCAGCTGAGGACAAATGTGATGCTTGGCGAACATCACAGGAACGATATTAGAGGCTTCTAAAGGACAATGCAACTCTAATGATAAAAATTATCATCTAAATATCTCATACTTAAGTATGAAAACAGCTTCCGCTCGATAGCAGCGCGTTCACCTTCGATCACAAAAAATGCCGACACCATTATCAATGGCGTCGGCAGCTTATTGTTGCAGCAAACCTGAGGATCAGGCGTTAAGCAGCGCTTCGATCTTGGCCGGGGGAACAAAGCCTGGCAGACGGCCGGCTTCTTCTCCATTCTTGAACAGCAGCAACGTGGGGGTTTGGCGCAGGCGGTGGGAGAAAAAGAACTCCTCGCCAATGTTCTCAAGCTTTACCTTTGCTAGCGTAACCCCTTCGGCGGCAGCGCTATTGCTTACCTTGTCCAACGATACCTCGAGCATTTTGCAGCCGGGGCAGTCATCCTTGAAGAAGTCGACCAGCAGCGTGGGATAATCCTTCAGCGCCTGGGCAAACGCCTCAGCTGATGTGATCTCGACAGTGTTCATTACTCGCGGCGCTCCTTGCAGCCAGCCAGGACGCGATGCGTCCATTCGATTATCGCGTCACGATCGCGCTGACCGTGCGGCATCTGTTCTATTTTAAGCGGTGGGTACGGTGTTGCGAAGAAGTTAGCCATGCGCACTACCGCTCCGCAGTAGTACTCGGGCCCCCACTGAGTCTCACCGGTGCCGAACACAGCGGTATGGCGGGGTTTGCCTACCTGCTGGTATAGCTCAGCAATAAATTCCTTCATTTCAGGCGGCGTACGCCCATAGTTGTGCGACCACGAGCCCAGCATGTAAAGGTCGAACGCGGATTCCTCAAAGGGCTCGGGAACAACATCCTGAAGCGACTCGATGGTCACAAACACCGGCGTTACTACATGACCAGCGCCCTCGGCCTCATGTTGTATCAGCGTTGCTACCTCGCGGGTGTTGCCGCTTAGAGAGTCAAACGCCAGCAGGATTTTCATCACTGTCTCCCCTACCCAAGGGAATTGGAGTTCCCGCCAACATACTCAGGCGAGAACTACCAACGCTAGCCAATCACCGCCTTGCTGGTGCCGATAGGCGAAGCATTACGCTCGCGGGCACGCCTGATATTAAAGATCGTCGAAACCGTTGTCCGAATTGGTTTTCTTATAGCTTGAGTTACGCATTTCGAAGAAGTCGGTTTTAGTTTCGGTAAAGTTATCGGCGTAGGCCTTGATCCACGGCATTACGTTCTCGTTGCTCTGGCTATATATCTTCTCGATGCCCAGCATGCCTGCCATTTTATTGGCGCGATACTTAACGTAATTGATCATCTCGTCGACATCGATGCCTTCGATGCCATCAAGCACTTCTGCCGACCAGGTGGTTTCCAGCTCGATCGCATGCTGGAACGCCTTGTGGGTGTACTCGGTGATTTCCTCACCCTGCAGGGACTGGTTCTCGCCGATAATGGCGCGGATCAGCTCACTAATGAACTTGGAGTGCGCCAACTCATCACGATTGATGAAGCTGATGATTTTACCGGTACCTGTCATGCGGTTTTGGCGAACCAGGTTGTAGAAGTACGCAAAACCTGAATAGAAGTTAATGCCTTCGAGAATCGACGACTGGATCAGCGACTTGACCAGATTAATCGGCGTTTTATCGAGCATGAAGTCGTTGTACGACTCCATGATGGGCTCGTTACGCTTGATAATGGTGGGATGAGTACGCGCCAGTTCGAACACGCGATTCTGGTTCTGTAAATCAGTAATGGAAGCAAGCACATACGAGTAGCTCTCGTTGTGAATTACCTCTTGCTGACCGATGATTGCCGCATTGGCGTGCGCTGCAGGATCGGTGATGTACTCCGCCACGTTATAGATGAAGCGCGTTTGCGGCGAATCCAGCGTCGCGAGCAAGCCAATAATCGAATCGTAGGCATTTTTCTCACGCGCCGACAGCTCGCCATACTGCTTGGCATCCCCTTTCATATCGACTTCGTCGGGAATCCAGTAGTTGGTCGATAGCTCTTTGTAGGCTCGGTAGAACGAAGGATACGGAATATCGTTCCAGTTGAGCACGCCGCTCGCCTTGCCATTGATGATACCCGTGGCGCGATTGGGATTGAGCGGTTCGAGAATCTTGATGCGGTCGAGCTGCGAGCTAGCGTTTTCAGTGGTCATGAAGCAATGGTCCGTTTGGTGCAACACAGTGCTAGCGCGATGCAGACACTGTAGAGATGATGTCGTCAAAAACGAATGAGAGCGGTCGTCCGCTACGGCGCTAGGGTGACTGGCTAATCGCTGGAGCAGCGAAGGTCGCGCAAATCGCCTGATGCGCCCCTAAACCAGCTCGAGCATCAGGCAGAAAAACTGCGCCGCCGAGCAAGGCAAAGCGCAGTCAGGAGCCTGAACAGTGCGCGGCCCAACGAGTTGACCGCGCCTTATCTCTGCTCCGTTAGCTGGAGCACCACTCGCATTCTTCGATATCCATATCGTTGGAACGCACGTAGTAGGTAGTTTTCAATCCTTCCTTCCATGCCGTCATATGCAGATCGAGCAGCGTGCTGGCGCGAATGCTGCTGGGCACGTAGAAGTTGAAGCTGATCGACTGGTCAACGTGGCGCTGACGGCGGCCGTTCTGGCGCACGCTAGCGAACTGGTCGATCTTGTATGCACCCTGCTCGTAGAAGGAGTAGGTATCTACCGACAGATCAGGCGCCACTACCGGACGGCGATAGTCTTTCTTCTCTTCGTAATAGAAGACGCTATAAATCGGATCGATCGATGCTGTAGAGCCGGCAATCTGAGCGGTACTCATGTTCGGCGCTACCGCGAGCAGGTAGGCGTTACGCACGCCAAATTCAGCAACGTTGGCGGCCAGCGCTTGCCATTCGCTGTTATCGTAATGGCGACGCTCGAAGTATTCGCCGGTGTGCCAGTCGCTGCCCTTGAATACCTTGTAGGTGCCCTTCTCTTTGGCCAGCTCCATGCTCGCCTTGATCGCCAGGTAGTTAATGCGCTCGTAGAGCTTGTCGCAATATTCTTCGGCTTCCGGCGAATTCCAGGTAATGCCCTTGAGTGCCAGCAGGTGATGCCAACCGAAGGTGCCCAAGCCAATAGCGCGGTACTTGCGATTGGTAATGGTGGCCTGCGGTACTGGCAGCGAGTTGAGATCAATAACGTTATCGAGCATACGCACTTCGATATTGATCAAGCGTTCCAGCACATCCTCATCCATCAGATCTTCCGGCTCTGCCGTGACCGCACGGCCCAGATTGATGGAAGAAAGGTTGCACACCACAAAGTCGCCCGCTTGCTTGGACGTGACGATCTGGTCACCGCTAATCACTTCTTGGATCAGTCGCGTGGGACTCATGTTCTGCAGAATTTCGGTGCACAGGTTGCTGGAATACACCATGCCTTCATGCTTGTTCGGGTTCATGCGATTAACTTCATCGCGGTAGAACATGAAGGGATTTCCGGTTTCCAACTGGCTGATCATGATGCGCTTGAAGATGTCGATTGCCTTGACGATCTTGCGGCTGATGCGCTCGTCGGCCACCACTTCTTCGTACTTCTGGCGGAAACTGCCTTCGCCGCGTTTCTCGTCGAAGAAGTCCTGCAGATACCAGCCCTTCTTCTCCTTCACTTCGTGCGGATCGAACAGATACCAATCACCACGGCTTTCCACTTTCTCCATGAAGAGATCGGGCAAGCACACGGAGATGAAGACGTCGTGCGCACGCAGGCGCTGGTCGCCATTGTTCAGGCGCAGATCGAGGAAGGCTTCGATATCGCGATGCCATACGTCGAGGTAGACCGCGATGGCGCCTTTACGCTGGCCAAGCTGATCGACGCTTACTGCGGTATTGTTCAGCTGTTTGACCCATGGCACGACACCACCGCTGGAATTCGGCACGCCGCGAATAGAGGAACCCGAGCTGCGCACGTAGCCCAGATAGGCGCCTACGCCGCCGCCGTGTTTGGATACACGCGCAACGTCAGTGTTGCTGTCGTAGATGCCTTGCAGGCTGTCGTCCACAGTATCGATGAAGCAGCTGGAAAGCTGACCGCCGATTTTACCTGCGTTGGCCAATGTAGGCGTCGCAACGGTCATATAAAGATTAGACAGCGCCCAATAGGCTTCCTTGACCAGCAGCATACGCTTGTCGCGCGGCTTTTCGTCCTGCATCAGATACAGCGCGATGGTCAGCCAGCGCTCCTGCGGCAGCTCATACACGTTACGCGTGTGATCGGTAGCCAGATAGCGTGTTGCCAGCAGATAGAGGCCGTTGTAAGCGAACAGTTTGTCGCGATCGGGCTCGATCATTTTACCCGCTTCGACCAGTTCATCCTTCGAGTAGTTACGCAGAATGTCACCGGAATAGATACCGCGCTCGCCAAGGCTCTCCTGCAGGCCAACGTAGGAGCCGTACTTATCATCGTCGTTGTAGAAACGATTCTTGCTCGCCTTCTTGTACAGGCGATTCAGATAAAGACGCGCTGCAAACTTCTCCCACTCGGGGGTCGCTACATCGGTGCGCGACTCGGCTTCACGAATGAGATGACCAACCATATCTTCAGCGGCGATCTGCTCCTTGCGCTCGATAAAGCCAAACACCTTGCTTTTATAGTCGGCGATATCAAGGTCGGGGAATTCGCTATGCACGCGATCAAGGTAGCGCTCGAGACGAGCACGCTCGTAGGGCATTTGCCGCTTGCCACCATCTTTCACCACTACCGTGGAGGAAGTGGCGCTGGTTGTTTGCTGTTCAACGGTAGTCGATGTCATGGCTCGGGTCCTATAGATCGGATGCTGGCTAAGCGGATTGCGGCGTCGCACCAGAGAAGTAGTAGAGAGACTGTGTAGCATGCGTCGACGTGTAAAAAAGAAACGCTAAAAACGCCAAATTTCGGCTTGACAAACAACGTCGACGGCGCTCTTGTCTTTATCGCTCATCTACCAGATATAGTAATCAAATCTACTCGCAGTCACAATATATGGTAAAGCCTGTTGGTGAGTGTCCGCGAATTGTAACAATCCACAGCACGATTCATTGCCGCTTCCCCTAACCCCAGTAACGACGCGCTATCGAACGCAGACACCCCAAAACTCACGATAATACCCACCTCTTATTCCAGCCTTTAAAACACCTAATCCACAGTGTTATCCACAGATTGAATTGATTAATAGCATTGCGGCCAGACTGAACAAATGAGTCATTGGTAAAGCGACGAGACGGTGCTAGCGCGAGCACCGAGCACCGAGCACCGAGCACCGAGCACCGAGCACCGAGCACCGAGCACCGAGCACCGAGCACCGAGCACCGAGCACCGAGCACCGAGCACCGAGCACCGAGCACCGAGCGCAAAAAGCAAAACCCCGGCACATGGCCGGGGTCTTGATGATAGAGACGCGAAGTTCAACGCCGCAGGCGACTACTCGAGATTTTCGACACGTGCATGGCGCTGCGAGTAGGCGAAATAGAACAACAGCCCTACCGCCATCCAAGCGATAAATGCGATCCAGGTCATCCATGCCAGGCTAAAGGCCAGAATCAGGCAGATCACCACCGACAGCGGCCCCAATACAAACGGCATGGGCATCGAGAACGAACGCTTAAGATCGGGGCGTCGTAAACGCAGTACCGGCACCGCGACGGACATCAGAATAAAGGCCATCAGCGTGCCCATATTGATCAGTTCCGCCAGTGTGCCGAGAGGTACTACGCCGGCAATCAACGCTGCCAGAATACCCAGCCCCCACGTCGAAGCTACCGGAATCTGGCGATCGTTGACCTTCGACAACAAAGGCGGCAACAAGCCATCTCGCGACATCGCGAATACCAACCGAGTCAGCCCGTAGGTCATCACCAGAATAACGGTGAGCATGCCGAGAATGGCCGCGATATTCACCAGATAGAACAGCCAATTAACGCCGGTGCGAGAGATAACCAGCGCGATGGGATCGTCCACGCCCACAAACTGGGCAAACGGCACAATACCTGTCGAGACCAGCGCTACCGACGCATAAAGCGCCGCGCAAATAGCCAGGGAGCCCAGCAGCCCAACAGGCAAACTGCGCTGGGGATCGCTGACTTCTTCAGCGGAAGAAGACACCGCATCGAACCCGATGAAGGCGAAAAACGCCAGCGCAGCGCCACTCACGATGCCCGATACACCGAACGGCATGAAAGGCGTCAGGTTTTCAGGCTTCACGTACCAAATGCCGACAATAACCACCATCAGCACCACGGCAACCTTGATCAACACCAATAAATTGTTGAAGCGCTTGGATTCACGGATACCGAGTGAAAGGATGGTCGTGATTACCAGCATCACGATACAGGCTGGCAGGTTGAACAGCGTTTGAGCCCCACTGGCGCTAGCGCCCGGCGCAGCGGAAAGCACGGTAGGCAGGTGTATCCCCAAGCCGCCTAGCAACGACTGAAAATAGCCCGACCAGCCTACCGACACCGCCGCCGCAGCGAGCCCGTATTCGGCGATCAAACTCCAGCCCACCACCCACGCTGCAATTTCACCCAACGTGGCGTAGCTGTATGTGTAACCGGAACCTGCGACCGGAATCATTGAGGCGAATTCAGAATAGCAGAGCGCAGCCAGGGCGCAGGCCGCAGCGGCGAGCAGGAAGGAGAGCGCTAACGCCGGCCCGGCACGTTCAGCCCCCAGCCCGGTAACAACAAAAATACCGGTACCCACCATTGCCCCCAAACCGAGCAGCACCAAATCAGTGGTGGTTAACACCTTTTTTAGCTGTGAGCCCTTTGTGGCATTGGGGCCTACCATTGTTTCTATTCTTTTTCGGCGTAATAAGTTCATTGGTGTTCCACGCTCGATTCCCGCGTTCCTAGATCGATTAACCGTATCTTGCTTGCATGACAACGGCCGGCTGTTACTGCGCGGCAATTGGCCTGCAGAAAAACACCATCACAGGGATGGCAAAAAGTCGCCATGGAGGATTACTCTGTAACTACTGCGGCAAGCTCCGCGCTTGCTGTTCGATATTTTATCCACAACATGCTTCGGCGCCAGCTTACCACTGGAGCAATTCCACTGTCGCTTGTTGTGCTGAAATATCGCCGTTCATTAGTCGCTAGATCATAAACTTAAGTCTCTTAGCCCGTTACGCCGCACAACAAAGCGTATGATAAATACAGCGGTAACAAAGGCTATTGCTCGGTACTATTCCATTGCGCAATCAGGCACATGAAGCTCAGGCGGCCTCGACCCATCGTCGCTGTTAACGCCATTCTATTAGCACCGCTTTACTACACCGCATTCACCGTCGTGAAACTATACTGATGCCGGCTCGCTAGCATCAGTGTTAAGCGTCCAACCAAAAAATAAGGATGTGTTAATGACCCCTTGGTTACAGGACCCTACCCCCCTGGGAAGCTTGTGGATGTCGGTAATTGTCGCCGTCATTCCGATGGTTTTCTTTCTGTTGGCACTGGCGGTATTTCGAGTGAGAGGTTACGTAGCCGCGCTCTCGACGCTAGTTATTTCGCTGGGCATTGCGATCGTCGTTTACCACATGCCGGTCGCCTCTGCCGCGGCAACGGCTATTTACGGCGCACTTTATGGGCTTTGGCCGATCGTCTGGATCATTATCGCGGCCGTCTTCTTGTATCAGCTGTCGGTAAAAAGCGGCCAGTTTGATATCGCTCGCCAATCGATACAGTCGATTACGCCAGATCCCCGCTTGCAGGTGCTGCTTATCGCCTTCAGCTTCGGTGCCTTCCTCGAGGGGGCGGCAGGTTTCGGCGCGCCCGTAGCGATTACCGCGGCCTTGCTGGTCGGACTGGGGTTCCCTCCCGTACAAGCGGCGGTACTGTGTCTGATTGCCAACATGGCACCGGCGACCTACGGCGCGCTGGGCATCGAAATTGCGGTAGGTGCACAAGTGAGCGGCCTTGATGCCTTCGACATTGGCGCCAACACAGGCCGCCAGTTCATCTTCTTTAGCCTGCTGATGCCATTCTGGCTCGTCGCGGTGATGGATGGCTGGAAAGGCATTCGCGAAACCTGGGACAGCTGCCTGGTCAGCGGCATCAGTTTCACGGCGACCATGTTCCTGGTGTCGAACTTCATAGGGCCCGAACTACCCGACATCGTTGCCGCACTGGTCAGCCTGATCGCACTGGCACTTTACCTGCGCCTTAAAGGTGCAGCATCGCGCGCCAAACAGCACGAGCAAGCGCAGGATACTACTAGCAACGACCTCTCGGCGGGCAAGATGCTAAACGCCTGGGCGCCCTTCATCGTACTGACCCTGATGGTGTCGATCTGGACGACGAGCTCCTTCAAGGCACTGTTCAGCGGCGACGGGCCACTCTCCGGGCTGGTATGGAATATTCCGGTGCCGTGGGTTGATCATATGATTCTGGCGGAATCATCGGGTCATCGGGAGGCCATGTCAGCAGTGTTCAAGTTCGATCCGATCAATTCCACCGGCACGGCCATTTTCCTGGCGGCGCTGATCACGATTGTGCTGCATCGCATCTCACTGGCGCTGGCGTGGAAAACCTTCCGTGAAACGATGCACGAGCTGCGCTGGACCATCGTTACCATCAGCGCTGTGCTCTCGTTCGCCTTCGTCACCAATTACTCGGGCGGCTCAACCACGCTGGCATTGGCCCTGGTCGCCACCGGCGCTGCATTCCCGTTCTTCTCCCCTGTACTAGGCTGGCTGGGCGTCTTCCTGACCGGATCGGTCACCTCGTCCAATGCGCTATTCTCGAGCCTGCAAGCCAACACCGCCTCGCAGCTCCACCTATCGCAAAACCTGATGGTGGCGGCCAACGGTACCGGAGGCATGGCGGCCAAAATGATTTCACCGCAGAATATCGCGGTAGCTGCGGCCGCTACGGGGATGGCCGGGAAAGAATCGGACCTTATGCGTAAGACACTGCTGCACAGCGTGGTGTTGCTGATTCTGGTAGGACTGGTAACGGCCGGTTTTGCTTATCTGGTCCCCGAATGGGTAATCGGCAAGTAGATAAACCGCATAGCTCAAACGCAAATGGCCCCGTTCATAGGAACGGGGCCATTTTTATGCCACTGAAACGTGGTGGTATCAGATACCCGCGCTTTTGCGCAGCGCTTCAGCCTTGTCCACTTTCTCCCATGGGAAGGCAGTGAAGGTTTCCGACTGACGCTTGCCTTGGGTATCGGTCCACTCGTAAGTGTGCTCGAAAGGCTCACGACCGAAGTGGCCATAGGCAGCGGTCAATTGGTACATCGGGTGGAGCAGATCAAGCATTTTGGTAATCGCGAAGGGACGCAGATCGAAATGCTCGCGCACCAGCTCGATAATGCGCGCGTCGGACACCTTACCGGTGCCGAAGGTGTTGATGGAAACCGAGGTAGGCTCGGCCACACCGATAGCGTAGGAGACCTGGATTTCACAGCGATCAGCAAGTCCTGCCGCCACCAGGTTTTTCGCCACGTAGCGACCTGCGTAGGCAGCGCTGCGGTCAACCTTGGACGGATCCTTGCCCGAGAATGCCCCGCCACCATGGCGCGCCATACCGCCGTAGGTATCGACGATAATCTTGCGGCCCGTCAGGCCTGCATCGCCTACCGGCCCGCCGATCACGAACTTGCCGGTCGGGTTGATGTGGAAGCGGGTGTTTTCGGTAATCCATTCTGCCGGAAGAACATCACGAATAATCAGTTCTTCTACCGCTTTCTTCAGTTCGTCTAATGAAACGCTTTCGTCGTGCTGAGTAGAGAGCACTACCGCATCGACCGCGTTTGGCTTGCCATCTTCACCATAGCTGAACGTTACCTGACTTTTTGCATCGGGACGCAACCAGTTCAGCGTGCCGTTCTTGCGCAGCTCGGACTGACGCTGCACTAACCGGTGGGCGTAGTACACGGGCGCCGGCATGAAGGTTTCGGTTTCGTTCGTGGCATAGCCGAACATCAACCCCTGATCGCCTGCCCCCTGATCTTCAGGCTTGGCGCGATCAACGCCTTGAGCAATATCCACACTCTGCTTGCCAATCATGTTGAGCACGCCGCACGTGTCGCCATCAAAGCCGACCTGAGACGAGGTATAGCCGATATTGGTAATGACTTTACGTACCAGCTCCTCAAGATCGACCCAAGCGTTGGTGGTAATCTCGCCTGCTACAATAGCAACACCTGTTTTAACGAGGGTCTCACACGCCACACGCGCTTGCTTGTCGCGTGCAATCAACGCATCCAGTACGGCATCGGAAATCTGATCGGCAATTTTGTCCGGGTGTCCCTCAGACACAGATTCAGACGTAAACAGAGAATACTCACTCATTAAATTCTTCGCCCTTATGTGGTTGTTAGCTAGATGATGCGGGGTGCACACGACACGCGCTTAAGCACTCGCCAGCGCCGAGCGCTGTGGAGCAAGCAGCCTAACGATGGCAAGAGGAACAAAGATGATCCAGAGAACCCACTGACAAGCTGCGCTCAATATAGACGGCTATTTGCCATCATCAATACGCACTCTAACATCATTGATAGTGGCGCCAGAGTCTACACCTAGCGCCAAAATGTGCCTAGCACGCGAACGGAATGAGGTTATTCGCCGACGTTTATGGCGCTATTAATAAGCGCACCCGGCATGCACCTGTGAATTTGCAACGGTTTACCCTTTTCGCACCTAACTGTTGAAAAGTGCGGTATAGGGACGCATCAAAGAGAAAGACATTTACTACGTGGTTGCGAAACCGGGTCGGTAGAACACAAAGAATAAAAGTGACGATGGCGTGAAAATCGCCTTCGGAGCTACACAGTCGCAGCATTCACCTCTATTCTAGTGAAACTCTATCGACTCTGCGGTGCCGCGGGCCATAGCGCCGGTGAACACCTCATGAATGCGCCCTGACACCAAAGGCCCATGGTAACCTGCGACAAAATTGCGTAAGTTTACTAACTAACCCGATCATTGGTGCGGAGCCACAATCTTCACTCACTGTGAACATCAGGAGTTTGTAAGTCATGCCATCACATCGTCAGCTAGCCAACGCGGTTCGCGCTCTCTCCATGGATGCCGTTCAGAAGGCCAATTCAGGTCACCCCGGTATGCCGATGGGAATGGCCGACATCGCCGAAGTGCTGTGGAACAACCACCTCAAGCACAACCCCGGCAATCCTCACTGGGCTGACCGCGACCGCTTTATTCTTTCCAACGGTCACGGCTCCATGCTGCATTATTCGCTGCTGCATCTGACTGGCTATGACCTGTCCATCGACGATCTCAAGCAGTTCCGTCAGACCGGCTCGAAAACTCCGGGCCATCCCGAATATGGTTACACCGACGGCATCGAAACCACCACAGGTCCGCTTGGACAAGGCCTGGGCAACGCCGTAGGTATGGCAATTGCCGAGCGCACGCTGGCAGCACAGTTCAACCGTGATGGCCACGACATCGTTAACCATCACATCTACACCTTCGCAGGTGATGGCTGCCTGATGGAAGGCGTAAGCCATGAAGTGTGCTCTCTGGCGGGCACCCTCGGTCTCGGCAACCTGACCGTTTTCTACGATGACAACGGCATCTCGATCGATGGCGAGGTCGCTGGCTGGTTCACCGACGATACCGCTGAGCGTTTCAAAGCGTACAACTGGCACGTGATTGGTCCTATCGATGGTCACGATGCTGAAGCCATTGACGCCGCTATCGTTGAATCGAAGAAAGTGACCGACAAACCCACGCTGATTATCTGCAAAACCGTGATCGGCTTTGGCTCGCCCAACAAGGCAGGCAAGGAAGAGAGCCACGGTGCTGCGCTGGGTGAAGACGAAGTGGCGCTGGCGCGTAAAGAGCTGGGCTGGGACTACCCCGCGTTCGAAATTCCCAAGGAATACTACGACGCATGGGACGCCAAAGAGAAAGGCGCCAAGCTCGAGAAAGAATACGACGAGAAGTTCGCCGCTTACGCCAAAGCGCACCCGGATCTGGCGGAAGAGTTCAAGCGTCGTGCTAACAAACAGCTGCCGAAAGACTTCGACGGCGCCGCGCTGATCAAGCAGTTCCAGGAAAAAGGCGAGAAAGTTGCGTCACGTAAGGCATCGCAAAACGTGCTCAACGAACTCGGCCCGGTACTGCCCGAATTCCTCGGTGGCTCTGCTGACCTTGCACCGTCCAACCTGACCTTCTGGAACGGCGCCAAAGCCATTACCAAGGACGACTTCTCTGGCGGCTACCTGCACTACGGCGTGCGTGAATTCGGTATGGGCGCCATTGCCAACGGTATCGCCGTACATGGCGGCTTCATTCCTTACGACGCCACCTTCCTGGTATTCGTCGAGTACATGTTCAACGCAGTGCGCATGTCCGCGCTGATGCACACGCAGATGGTGCATGTGTTTACGCACGACTCCATCGGTCTTGGCGAAGACGGCCCGACCCACCAGCCGATCGAGCAGCTCGAAGCCATGCGTGCGATTCCGAATCTGTACACCTGGCGCCCGGCCGACGGCGTTGAAACCGCTGCTGCATGGGTCGACGCTCTGCACCGCAACGATGCGCCTACCGCGCTGGCGTTGTCTCGTCAGGGGCTGGCAGTTCAGCCGCGCAACGACGAGCAGCTCGCCAACATTCGTCGCGGCGGCTACGTACTGCGCGACAGCGAAGGCACTCCGGAGCTGATTCTGATTGCGACCGGCTCGGAAGTAGGCCTGGCCGTCGACGCTGCCAAGGAACTGGAAGGCAAGGGCCGCAAGGTACGCGTTGTCTCCATGCCGTCTACCAACGTGTTCGACGACCAGGACGATGCCTACAAGGAATCGGTACTGCCGAAAAAAGTTCGCGCACGCGTTGCCGTAGAAGCAGCCTCCGTTAGCGGCTGGTACAAGTACGTTGGCCTCGACGGCAAGGTACTCGGCATGAACGGCTACGGCGAATCCGGTAAGGCTGAGGAGTTGTTCAAGCACTTCGGCTTCACCGTCGAGAACCTGGTCAAGATTTCCGAAAACCTGATCGGTTAATTGCGCGATCCGCGTGACTGATTAAATTCCGCCCCGCTGGTCGTGCACCAACGGGGCGGACGTATTTCTGGCCTCTACCGCAGAGCGCCTTGGGCAGAAACGAAAGCACTTCAGGAGCATGAATATGGCAGTGCGTAAATTGAGCGATATTGATCTCGCCGGAAAACGCGTTCTTATTCGCGAAGACCTTAACGTGCCAATCAAGGACGGCAAGGTCGCGTCGGACGCTCGCATTCGGGCAAGTCTCGACACTATCAAACAGGCAAGTCAGGCAGGCGCTAAAGTGCTGCTGCTTAGCCACTTGGGCCGCCCTACTGAAGGCGAATTTGAGCAGCAGTACAGCCTCGCCCCGGTTGCCGAGCGCCTTAGCGAGTTGCTGGGCCAGCCGGTACGGTTGGTACAGGATTACCTCGATAAAGCGCCAGAAGTCAGCGATGGCGAAGTCGTGCTGCTGGAAAACGTGCGCTTCAACAAGGGCGAGAAGAAAGACGAAGAAGCTCTGGCAAACGCCTACGCCAGCCTTTGTGACGTCTTCGTAATGGATGCCTTTGGCACCGCTCACCGTGCACAAGCGTCCACCCACGGCGTGGCGCGTTTTGCGCCCGTAGCGGTAGCAGGCCCGCTGTTGGCTTCCGAGCTTGGCGCATTGCATAAAGCGCTGGCCGAACCTAAACGCCCGATGCTCGCCATCGTGGGCGGTTCCAAGGTCTCGACCAAGCTGGAAGTGCTCAATGCGCTGTCGGATAAATGCGACAAGCTGATTGTAGGCGGCGGCATTGCCAACACCTTCATCGCAGCCGCCGGCTATTCGGTAGGCAAATCACTCTATGAAGCCGATCTGGTCGACTCCGCCAAGGCACTGATGGAAAAGGTAGATGTGCCTATTCCTGAAGATGTCGTTGTCGCCAAGGAGTTTTCTGAAAGTGCCGAAGCAACGGTCAAGCCTGTCGATCAGGTAGCAGACGACGAGATGATCCTCGATGTAGGCCCCAAAACAGCCGCTACCTTTGCCGCCAGTCTTAAAGACGCCGGCACGATTCTGTGGAACGGCCCAGTGGGCGTCTTCGAAATCGATCAGTTTGCCAACGGCACCAAGGCGCTATCGGAAGCGATTGCAGCCAGCGCGGGCTTCTCGATCGCAGGCGGAGGCGATACGCTCGCCGCCATCGACAAGTACGGCATCGCCGACCAAGTGTCCTATATCTCTACCGGCGGCGGCGCCTTCCTGGAATACGTGGAAGGCAAAACGCTACCGGCAGTCGCTGCACTCGAAGCGAAAGCCGACTAAATCGCGCGCTAACGCGTGCCAACGAACAGGGCGCTCCATTAGGAGCGCCCTGTTTTTGTGTTGAGAGCTTAATTTTTGCCACTGCGGCTGAACGGCGTATCCAGCTTTCTGCAGTTGCCATGCACCGTCGAAGAATCGCTGCTTTCTTAAGTTTTAGTTGTATTCATTCGCCATTCGAAATTTAATGCAAATGATAACTATAGTCATTTCAAGAGAACCCTATGGATACGCTTAACTCTGTCCTCCTGAAAAGTTGGCAGCGACACACCGTGCTTTTGCTCTTTACGCTCCCAGTGACAAACGCTTACGCCCAGCAGTCTCCTACCTCGACAAGCGGTGACGGTAGCACAAGATTACAAACCGTGATCGTGGAAGGCGCCGCCAACAACTACCAGAACAGCCACTATGTCGCTGGAGATACCCAGGTCGCGACAGGACTTCCGCTGAGTGCCAAGGAAACCCCGCAATCGGTCACGGTGATTACGCGCCAGCAGATGGACGACCAGAAAATGGAGAATCTGGATGACGTGCTCAATAACGTCACCGGAATCAGCTCGCAATCGATGGATAACGGCGGTCGCACGACGTTTCGCGCACGCGGCTTCGATATCAACAATTTCAAGATCGATGGACTGCAATTCGATGGCGTCAGCGGACTGAGCGGTACCGGCAACTCACTGAACATGGATCTTTACGATCACGTCGCGGTAGTACGGGGAGCCAATGGCCTGATGGGCGGCACCGGCGATCCTTCAGCGACAGTCACCATGGAGCGCAAGCGTCCTGGCTATAAACCCGCGCTAGATATCAAAGCCACTGGCGGCAGTTGGGGCAAGCGGCGAGTAATGCTCGATGGCAGTACGCCGTTGACCAGCGATAACCGCATCCGCGCGAGAACCGTGCTTAGCTATGAAAATTCGCGCACATTCCGCGAAAATGAGCGCATCAAGCGCTTTGGCGGATTGTTCAATATCGAAGCCGACCCCACCGATTCGACCCGCGTGAACATCGGTATTCAGCATGAACAGCTGCGCCACAACGGCGCGAGTTGGGGCAGCAACGTGCCGATCTGGTTCGCTGACGGCAGCAAAACCTATCTGCCACGAAAAACGAATCCTGCCGCCGATTGGAGCGCCCTTCACCAGCGCACGACCACGCTATTTTTCAATATCGATCAGGATTTGGGCAGTGAATGGAATCTCCACACTTCTTTCGCTCAGACTCATTCGCGCAACTTCAACAATTTGGGCGTAGCCAAAGTCAATAACGTGAAAGGCGGCTTCGGCGGCTTCTGGAATCCTGACGGCAGCGGTGCCGTGTTAAACGCTCTGCATTCCGAATCAAAAGCACGCCGTACAGCACTGGATGTCAACGTTGGCGGCCCCTTCACCCTGTTTGGCCATAGTCACGACCTGATTTTCGGCGCCAATGGCTACCGCGACGTCAATACCGATTACAGCTTCGGTCCTAAATATGGCAACTGCGGGATCGGCGACTTCACTCCATGGAACCCGAACGGCTGCCAATACCGTGCCGACAGTATTCCGGCGGCACCTTGGGACAAATGGCACGCAGGGGGCTATCCCAACTTCAATGCTCACCGCACCGATGCGCGCGATGTTACGCATACCGAAAACTACGGTGTTTACGTGGCGGGCCGTTTTACCCTGATCGATCCGCTCAAGCTGATTCTCGGAGCGCGTCTGAGCACTTACCGTACTTACAAGGACAGCTACGATCTTGATAACGCCAGAACGCGCGGCGATCGCACCACCTACCACGGCGAATTTACGCCTTACGCAGGTCTTGTGTTCGATATCGATGAGCACAACACGCTTTACGCTAGCTATACCGATGTCTTCAATCCGCAGAGCTCAGGAACCGAAGATGCGAACGGCACGCTGCTAGCGCCAGAGAAAGGCAAAAGCTACGAAGCAGGTTGGAAGACCAGCTTCCTGAATGATCGAGTGAATACCGAGCTGGCGTTCTTCAAAAACGAGAAGAGCAACGTTGCAGAAGACACGGGCGTGCCAAACGCTACCACCGGTCGTGATATCTATCGCACCGTCGATGGAGTGACATCGAAAGGCATTGATGCTGAAATCAGCGGTGAGATTACGCCCGACTGGCATCTGTTTGCAGGCTACACCTACCTGACCACCAGCGGGCTGGACTACCGCCAGGACCCGCACCACATGTTCAAGTCGTTCACCACGTACCGGCTACCCGGTGCGCTCGACCGCTTGACGGTAGGGGGTGGCGTTATGCTGCAAACCTCTCGCGAATGGTCGACCAACCCGGGCCGTCCCGATGGCAAAGGCGGCTACGATAAACACAACCTGAAAACCGGCAGCTATACCCTGGTCAACCTGATGGCGCGCTACGATATTACGGATCGCCTGACGGCTACCGTGAATATCGATAACCTAACCGATCGCCGCTATTACCAGCAGTACGGTTTTTACGACGGCATGCTGTTTGGCGCGCCACGTTCGGTAACCGCATCACTCGACTATCGCTTCTTCTGACAGCGTTCCGCGTATTAGTGGTGGTCGCCCTTCATGGCGGCCACCATCTGAGCGGTGTTGTAGCGCATCATCGAGAGATAGTCGGCAGCGGGGCCCTTAGCGGAAGAGAGCGATTCTACATAAAGCTCTCCGCTGGGCTTGGCACCGGTAGCGGCGGCTATCTGGGTCACCAAGCGAGGATCATTGGCGTTCTCGAAGAAGTAGGCGCTAATGTGTTCACGCTTTATCTGGCTGATAAGCGCTGCCACATCGCGTGCCGACGCTTCGGAAGACGTAGAAAGGCCTTGCGGCGACAGGAAATTAACGCCATAAGCATGGCCGTAATACCCCAGCGCATCGTGCGAGGTCAGCACCTTGCGCTGCGCCTTGGGAACACTCTTGATAGCGCTACGAATATCACTGTCGAGCTGATCCAACTGGCGGCGGTAGCGCGTGGCATTGGCTTTGTAGGTCTCTGCGCCGGCCGGATCTTTCTTCTCCAGCGCTTGCTCAATGTTGTTTACCCACAGCTTCACGTTCGACACGTTGTTCCACACATGAGGATCGGTGCCGCCATGGCGATGCTGATCATCGTCTTCTTCCGCAGCCTTGATCGGCTTGATACCTTCCGACACGGTGATGGCGTGCGACTTGTAGCCCGAGGCCGTCACTAGCCTATCGAGCCAGCCTTCTAGACCAAAGCCGCTAAGAAACACCAGATCAGCGTTATTCAGACGACCGGCATCACGTGGCGTAGGTTCGAACTCGTGAGGATCACCGTCGGCGGGTACCAGCGAGCTGACTTTTACGCGGTCACCGCCCACCTGCTTGACGACATCGCCCAATACCGAAAACGACGCGACAACGTTGAGCGGCGCTGCGTTAGCAGAGCCAATACTCGCCACCAGCGCCGCGCCCGCCACTACCAGGGAAAGAAAGAAGTTTCTCATCACCGTGATCATCACTCATGTAAAGCTTGGATTAAGAATGTTATGAAATAACATTCTTATTGAAGACGCAAGCCCGCGCTGGTAATAATCGCCCTACCGATGATGACGCCCCAACAGTCCACCCGGAGCGATTACCAGCGATACCAGGTAGAAAACGCCTGCCGACAGTACGATAGCAGGACCAGAGGCGATGCCGGCATTGAACGACACCACCAGCCCGATAAGGGAAGCAGCACAGCCGACCAGCACCGACAGCAGCAGCATGCTGCCCAGCGCCGATGTCCATAGCCGGGCCACCAGTGCGGGCAACATCATCATGCCTACCGCCATCAGGGTACCAAGCGACTGGAAGCCTGCGATCAGGTTAAGCACGACCAGCAATAAGAACACATGATGTGCCCAGCCACCGCGGCCTTTAACGGCGCGCAGGAACTCTGGATCGAAGCATTCCATCACCAACGGCCGATAGATGACCGCCAGCATCAGCAGCGTTATCGAGCTGATGCCCGCAATTAGATAAAGCGTGGGGGCATCGATGGCCAGGATGGTGCCGAACAGCACATGCAGCAGGTCGATGCTTGAGCCGCGCAGCGATACGATCATTACCCCGCCGGCCAGCGATATAAGATAAAAGCCGGCGAAGGAGGCATCTTCACGCAAGCGGCTGCGACGGCTGGTAAAACCGGCCAGCATGGCTACCAGCAGCCCCGCCACCAGGCCACCGATGCCCATCGCCCACAGCGATAGCCCCGCAATCAGATAACCAATTGCCGCACCCGGCAGTACCGCGTGGCTAAGCGCGTCCCCCATCAGGCTCATGCGCCGCAGCAGCAGCAGCACGCCCACCGGCCCTGCGCTGATGCTGAGGGCAAACCCCGCGATCAGCGCGCGCCGCATAAAACCGAAATCGGTGAAGGGCATCCACAGCGTTTGGTCGAGCCAATCAATCACAAGCGGTTTCCTTCACTCTGTCCAATGCCACCGCTCATACCCAGCGCTTGCTGGAGGTGCTCGGTGCTGAGCACTTGCTCACTGCTACCCCAGGCGATCTGGCGCCCCGCCAGCAGCAGCGTGGCGGGGAAATGGCGCATTACCTGATTGATATCGTGTAGCACTGCGACAATGGTGCGGCCCTGCTGATGCCACTCACACACCAGCGCCAGCAAATCACGAGTTGTTGCAGCATCAACACCGGCGAAAGGCTCATCGAGCAGCACCATGTCGGCATCTTGCAGCAGCAGACGAGCAAACAGCACCCGCTGAAACTGCCCCGTGGACAATGCGCCAATCGAGCGCTTGCTGATATCGTCGAAGCCTACCCGATGGAGCGCGTCGGCCACCTGACGCCGCCACTCGCGCTGCTTGAGAGCACCAAAGCCGCCCACGCGCTGCCAGGCGCCCATGGCCACCACTTCGCCCACGCTGACGGGAAAAGAGTGATCAATGGCTGCTTGCTGTGGCAAATAGGCGATATCCAGATCATGCGGTGTGCGCACGATGCTACCTTGAGCGCTGGGCAGCAGGCCCATCATGCTTTTGAGCAGGGTCGATTTACCCGCGCCGTTAGCACCCATTATCGCCGTCATGCTGCCGCGTTCGAAGCTGCCGTGAATGCCGCTCAGCACTGCCCGCCCACCGCGCTTCACGGTGAGATTATCGAGCGTTACCAATGCCTCACTCATGGCAGTTGCACCGCCCAGTAAACGGCTAGCCATAGCGGTAAACACAGCACGATAGCCGCCAGAGAACGCGCCACTACCGACAGCGTAAGCACTGAAATGGGCTTGCCGCTGGGCGCTGTGCGGCGCTGCCGCTGCGAATGTTGAGAGTCAGAGGTCATAAAAGACAACGTTATACTATATCTGTAAATAATCGTTCGGCGGGGCTATTGGTTACCGTTACCGCCACCGCTAATGCTGTTACTTCCGGCTAGCCCGCCCCATGCTCGACCCAAAAGGCCACAGCCCTTGGCCGCGCGGGACGCACTATTCCGCGCTATGGTAGCAAGAACTGCTGCGTATCGCGCAAGACAACGGCTAAGCGTGCTCACCTACAGGGGCCGTGCGCACCTCGGCCAGCCGTGACAGCCACACTGCGAGCTCACTGCCTGCTTCTGGATGCCGCCATCAATTTCCACGCAACGCCCAGCAGCACCAGCCAGCCAATGCCCGCATAAAGCGCTATGCGCGTATCAGCGGAATAACCAATCAGCACAATGGCCAGTACCATAAACAGCAGTGCGAAGATCGAACTGGCCGGATACAGGAACAACGGAAATGCCAGCTGCTTGCGTTCATCGGCACTCAGGCGACGCCGCATCGACATGTGAGCCACCAGAATGGCCATCCACACCCATAGTGTCGCGAAGGTAGCCAAAGAAGCGATCACTTCGAATACGCGGTCAGGAATCAGGTAATTCAGCAGCACGCCGACCAGTAGCGCGAATGCCATCGCGACCACCGTGACCCAGGGTATTCCCGCGGAAGAAATCGATTGAAACGAACGCGGTGCCTGCCGCTGACGGCTCAGATCGTACATCATGCGACCGGCACCGAAGACATCACTGTTGATTGCCGACAGCGACGCGCTAATCACAATCACGTTGAAAGCGATGGCCGCCCAGCCAATTCCCAGATGCTCAAACATGCCCACAAAGGGGCTGCCGCCCGAGCCTATCTGCTGCCACGGTTGCACCGACATCAGCACAAACAGCGTGCCCACGTAGAAGATCAGGATTCTGAACGGGACCGAATTGATCGCCTTGGGCAACGCCTTGCGCGGATTGTCGGTTTCTCCCGCGGTAATCCCGATCACCTCGATGCCGCCAAATGAGAACATCGCAAGCGGCAGCGCTAGCAGCACGCCTTCCCAACCAAAGGGTAAAAGCCCGCCATGCTGCCACAAATTGGAAATACCGGTGGGCACGCCGTCGGCCGTTCCCACGCCCCACACAATGACTGCACACCCCGCCGCTATCATGGCAATAATGGCCGCCACCTTGAGCGCCGATAGCCACACTTCCAGTTCGCCGAACACTCGAACACTGAGCAGGTTGAGCGCGGCGATGAAGAACACCACCGAGAGCACCCACACCCAGCGCGCCACCTCGGGAAACCAACTGCTCATGTAAAAACCGAAGGCGGTCACATCGGCAATGGCGACGATTACCATCTCGAAACAGTAGGTCCACCCCGTTACAAAACCGGCGAAGGGCCCCAGATAATCGCTGGCGTAGCGCCCGAACGACCCGGCAACCGGATGGTGCACGGCCATTTCCCCAAGTGCACGCATCACCACGAACACCGCTGCTCCGGCCACCATATAGGCAAGCAGTACCGCAGGGCCGGCCAGCCTGATGGCGTCAGAGGAGCCATAGAAAAGCCCGGTGCCAATGGCTGAGCCTAACGCCATGAAGCGAATGTGGCGCACTTTCAAGTGGCGTTTTAGTGATTCGTTTTGCGACATGGGGATTCCACTGCAATAGCGCGACGACAAAGCGAGTGATCCCTCCGCAACCTTTCAAGGCTTCAGAGTGACCTCAGAAAAACCTGCGCATACTACCAAACCCTGCCGCAGCTCACCACGGCACCGCCGCAAGGGCGATCATTTAGCAGGCAGAACTACGCGATCCCCCGCTCCAATTCGATGCTCGGCGAAATAGCCGCCGGCCATCTCAAGCGCCGCGACATAGGGCACATCAGGGCGAAAAATCGGGCACTCTTGCGCCTTCGAGGCTCGACATGGCGGCATTGTGAAGGTACGAGTGATCACACCGTGACGGTCTATGAACGCAATATCCAAGGGGATCAGCGTGCGATACATCCAGTAGCCGTTGCCCGCAGGCTGCTCGTGGCCGAGATAGCTAAACAGCATGCCATGAGCATCGGCAAGCTTGCTGCGATTCATCAATCCCAGCTCGCGCTGTTCCGGCGTCTCAGCGATTTCTGCGGTTACCTTCTGCGTCCCCTGTGCGGTGATAATCTTGACAGGTGCAGTGGTAGCGGCATAGGACGCTCCCGCCAGCAATGGACATAGCAGCACGGCCTTCAATGCGCGTTGCAGTCCAACCGTGATAAGCGCGCCCATCATGCTTTTTCCCTTCATGCTTCTCTCCTTCCACCGCCAAACGAGATACAGCCGCCTCTCGCCATCACCAGCAGTGAATTTTTATTGAGTGCAATGCACGGCTCACGGCTCACGGCTCACGGCTCACGGCTCACGGCTCACGGCTCACGGCTCACGGCTCACGGCTCACGGCTCACGGCTCACGGCTCACGGCTCACGGCTCACGCAGGCAGTGTACGCTAGCGCCCGTCGTCAAATACGCATATTTTCGATAAGCAAAAAATTCCCCCGGCACCATACACTGCCGAGGGAATCGCGAGTGCGCAGGACGTCGCGCTGGTGGCTTATTCCTTGAAACCAATGCCTTCGAAAATCGTTTCTTCGATCGGGCGACGATCGCTGGGCGCTTCCTTGGCTTGCAGCCCTTCGGGTAGCTCCGCCTTATCGCCGCGCTTGCCCACGGCAATGACCGCTTCCACCGAGTAGGTTTCCGGCACCTTGAGAGTGGCCGCGATTTTTTCCTTATTGATGCCGGTCATGCCGTGCGTTACCCACCCCAGCTTTTTTGCCTGAAGGGCAAGACTCGCCCAAGCGGCGCCGGTGTCGAAGGCATAGCTTGGAAACTCGACTTCCGCCTGCGAAGTGATGGTGATTTTTTTGGCCAGTACCACAATCAGCGCCGACGCATTTTTTGCCCAGCTCTGGTTAAACTCAATCAAAAAATCGAGGTAGGTGTTAAAGCTCTCGCTACCCTTCTTGGCATAAGAGAATCGCCACGGCTGAACGTTGAAAGCGGAAGGTGCCCAACGCGCTGCTTCGAACAGCGTGAACAACGTCTGGTCGTCGATGGCTTCGCCAGTAAGCGAGCGCGGTGACCAGCGATTTACAAATAGCGCATCGGCGGGATACTGCGGATGACGTTCCGACATAGCGTTGCCTCGTTAGATGGTGCGAAGAAAATGCGTCACGGCATCGACAATAGGCTTCGGGCATTCAGCCCAAGGCGCGTACTGCACAGCGCCAGCGACAGTTAAACCACTTAAACATGGAGTACCGTCACGCACAAAGTAAAGACTGTTCTGCTACTGTTTTTATTCCATTACCGCCACTGATATGCTCATCGGCATACATTTAGCAGGTAACTCAGATGTCATCGTTAAAGGATCAGTTGCAGGGCCACTTCGGGTCGCGCCCTGTGTACTCCACCGAGCAAGGCGATCTGCGCGAAAACGAAGCGGATCAGCAGCGTCAGGCGCAGGATCAGCAGCGACTTGCTGAACTCGACGGCATCGTGCGCATCCGTCGTGAAACCTCTGGCCGCAAAGGTAAGGGTGTTACCACCATCGAAGGCGTGCCGCTTGCCGAAGAAGAACTTAAATCGCTCGCGGCAACGCTTAAGAAACGCTGCGGCAGCGGCGGTTCGCTGAAAGGATACATTATTGAAATCCAGGGCGATCATCGTGACACCGCTAAGGCGCTGCTTGAAGCACAAGGTTTCAAGGTAAAACTGGCAGGCGGCTGAGTAGTAGCCCTGTCAGACCGCCCTCGGCGCCCCCTCTTTTGATATTCGAATGGACATTGCTATGCACCCGATGATTCGCCCCGCTCACTTCCGCACGCTACTGCTCGCTGGCACGCTAGGCTTACTGAGCGGATGCTCCTGGATGCCCTTCACGGGTGGTCCCGACTGGCAAACCCTCAATGGTACGGTGGGGCTATCCGACTCATCCAAGGTACAGCAGGGCCAGATTCATTTGTCGCTGGTCGATCAGGATGACGGCGGCAGCCGCGTCGCGGTGACCCAACAGCGCGTTACCGGTACCTGGCCTGAACACTTCGAGCTGATGTACGACCACAACGGCATCGACACCAGCCACCATTACGCACTTAAAGGCAGCCTCGTAATTGATGGCAAGCTTCGCTATGTAGAGCGTGAAGCTGTTCCTGCGCTCACCCAAGGCGCGCCTGAAAGCGCCGTCCAACTGGTGCTAATACCCCGCTAGCAGAAAACCCCAGCGTCTCCGATATCGGAGACGCTGGGGTTTTTCATTCACATAGAGAGCCTTCTGGCGCTGGCCGATCTTCCCCGGCTGCCAATAGCACCGATATCAACCTCGCCGGGTCGAGATTAGTATGCTATTCAGCGTGCCGCTTACGCGTGGCAGCTATTCAGAACCTGCATCTCACAAGCTCACATTTTGCCCGCAGCGACCGTTACCCGCCTTGCCGAAGCTATTGCTGGCGGGGAAGTTGTCCAACTGGTTGCCATTGATACCGATGCGCAGCTCAGTCAGACGGTCATCGCGATCGCACATCAGCATCAGCGCTTTGCTGCTGGTGTGAAAGGTGGAACCAAAGGTAGAAAGGATGTCCTGACGCGCCACCTGCTGACCACGGTGATCGGCAAGCCATTGGCCGAAGCGGCTGTCGTTCACCGCATCGAAGAGCTTGATCGCGTGGCCAAAATATTGGTCAGCAGAGATATTGAAACACGCCCCATGCTTCGCATATTCATGACGATCAAGACAGCTCTGCTCACCGGGCATTGCTTTCGCCAATGCTGAGGAAGTGCTGCGTTGCAGCTCGGGCTTGGAGAATGAGCAGAAGCTGCCGCTATGCTGATGATCGACAGCGAAGCAGCCCTCACTGTTCCAGGTATGACGATTAACCCCACGCTGCGCCAACTCCTTCGGCACACCGGGCCAAAAGCCGTGCAATGCGAGCGTAGTGCTGCTGTGACGGCACTCGGGGCGCTGCTTGCGGCTATCGCAAAAACCCGGCTGCCAGCTGATGGCCAGCGTGAAGTCGTTGACCGCCGCAAAATCCAAAGGCGTGTCTCCACCCGCCGATGAAGACTCTGCCTGCTGCTTACCACCGCCGTGATGAGAGGACGGCGAAGAGTGCTCACCGTACTGGTTCCACAGCGTCCATACTATCAATACCAACACCCACACTACCGCCAGGGCGATTTTCTTCGTGTGCTTCTTGTTCATCTTGCTGTCCTATCAGTGCAAAATAACGCTCTAATGAGCCTGTGCGAATGCGCTTTTCATATAATCAATGAGCGCCATTACAGTTGCAGCCGCGTCGCCCCTTTGCGACATTGCCTAGACATGGCAGCCATGCTTAGGCGTAAATTGACCATGACAACGCGAAACTGCGGCGCAACGACCGCACAGATGCTTGCCATACTTCAGCGTCTTGTTTTCAAGGAATCTGGCGACCGTGTCCGATACACACTCTTCTTCGTATGACGCCGTGACGGATCACTCCGATGCGCCGCAAGAGCCTCAGCAAAGCACGTCGAGCCCTTACCGCCGAGCGTCCATCGCCTTTTTCTTCGCGCTGTCGGGGCTAGCGATGTCGAACTGGGCCGTGCGCTTGCCCGATATCCGCCGCACCCTGGCGATCAACGATGCACAAATTGGCCTGCTACTGCTGTGTCCAGTGGTAGGCTCACTGGGACTGACGCTGCTATCCAGCTATCTGATTGGTGCCTTCGGCAGCCGCCGTACTACGCGTATTGGCGCCTATCTGATTGTGTTGTCGCTGGTGCTGATTGGCTGGTCGCCCAACCCGTACACGCTGGGCGGTGCGCTGCTAGTGTTTGGGGCAGGCATGGGGCTAATGAACATCTCGATGAACGATCAGGCCTCGAGTCTTGAGCGCCGCTACCGGCGGTCGATTATGTCATCGTTTCACGGCATCTTCAGCCTTGGCGGCATGATCGGCTCACTCAGCGGCGGCGCGCTGGCCAGTATTGGGCTGATTCCCGCCTACCACCTCACCATCATCGCGGCGCTGCTGTTTGTGGGAATCCTGGTCAGCAAACGACTGCTGATCAAACCGCAACCACGCCAGCAAAGCGCTAAAGGCCCGCTGTTCGTGATTCCTAAAGGGCGGCTGTGGCTAGTCGGCGGCATTGCGGCTGCGACGGTGTTTGTTGAAGGCTCGATGGCCGATTGGTCATCGCTGTTCCTGACAGAAGCGGGCTCCTCTACCGGCTTTGCGGCATTGGGACTAGCGGTATTTACCGGCTCGATGGCGGTGGGCCGCCTCTTAGGTGACAAGTGGATCGATGCCGCTGGGCCACGGCTGGCGCTACAGGTGGGCGGCGCGCTTGGTATTATCGGGCTCGCCATTGCAGTGATATTCGCCACCCCGATTACGTCGTTGGTTGGCTTCGTGCTGGCAGGACTAGGTATGGCGTCACTGTTCCCCTGCTTGATTGGCCTGGCAGGCAAAACACCCGATATGGAGCCCTCTCAGGCTATCTCGTCAGTCGCCATGATGGGCTACGTCAGCATGATGGGCGGCCCGCCGATGCTCGGCTTTCTCTCCCACGCGGTGGGCTTGCGGCTGGCCTTCGTTGCGCTGCTGCTGTCGTCCATCGTGATTGTGGCTCTGGCGAGCCCCGCTGCGCGAAGCAATGCGCCCAAGTAACAACGGCAGATAACATTGCTCGCGCGGCGGCGTCTTAATTGCCTTTGCCAGCCTGCCCGCTGTTTAGCTAGCGGGGCAGGTATCGCCGTAAATCAGCGTTCCTGCCAGCACGACTCGCCGCCGGGTATCCTTGCCTAGCACCATATTGGCGGCAATTTCGCCCTTGGCACGGCTATCCTGATACACGGTGGTCAAGCAAGGAAAGCGCCCCTGCCCTTCACTGGTGCCGTCAAAGCCAACCAACCGCAGTTGCTCGGGAACCGTAACGCCCATGCGCTCAGCCAAACGCAGGGCTTCAAGGGCCAAGGAATCACTCATGCACAGCAACAAGCGCGGCTGATGTTGATCGATGCACTGCGCTAGCTGAGAAGGAATTCGGTCACGAGTACGTACACTGACATCGATGATCGGCACTTGCTGCGGAGAAAAACCAGCTTCGCCAAGCGCCTTATGCATGGCGTTCAGGCGGCGGAACTGCTGTAACTCTGGACCTTCCTGGCAGCGATGCAGGTTGAACGAGAGAATGAGGGGTGAAAATTCGCGCGGGGTATTGGCCAACGCCCAGCGCGTGATAGCGTAGGTCGTCGAATAATCATCGATCATCACGCTGGGCAGCTCACCGAATTCGACTTCGACGGAGACCGCGGGAATATCACGCTGCCTGAAGTTTTCGGCGACGCCTATATCGCGTGCCAAGCCGGTGATAATGACGCCGTCTACCGCGGGATAGCGGCCGCCCTCTGACAGCGATGCTTCTGGCAGCAGCACCATGCGATAGCCGTAGCGATCCAGCACGCCGCCCACTCCAGCGAGAAAACGGTTGGCCACCGGATCGTCGAAGCAAAAACGCAGCGACTCAGGAAGCACCACGCCAATCACATTGGTCTTGCCAGTGCGCAGACTGCGGGCGGTTTCATCGGGCCCGGCGTAACCAAGAGCAGCGGCCTGATCGAGAATGCGCTCGCGCAGCGAGGCCGACAACTGATCGGGACGATTGAACGCATTCGATATGGTCGTTACGGAAACATTCAGCCGCGCGGCTAAATCATTAAGCGTCAGCTTGTTCCGATAGGGCATGAAACCTTCCCTTATCCTTCGAAAAATTACCGCACATGCAGTGCAAACTGCGAGGCATCGACGGCGTGCGCGCTACAAAGTGGCGGCTCTGTTAAGCGCATGGTGAGTCTTCCATCAATGCAGCTGCAGAAACCCGGCTACTCGGTCGCTGCTAGCTAACCTGAACGATTCGTACCGCCATTCAGCTCAGCATAGTGACATTATTACGCAACTTGAGCAGCACAAAAAAGGCACTGCGCTGCAATTATGCCCACCGTATGGACGCGATTCAGCGACACCAAAACGCATCACCGCAAAAAGTTCGTTGCCCGCTTTACGATGCCGCCACGGTTTTCCTCAGCGCGCCCGCCTGTATGGAAAGAGCGATTACAGCGGAAATAGTTCACTTTGCGGGCACGATTTCGCGGACACAAGAAAGCCGCTGGTGACTACCAGCGGCTAGAGAGAACGGCCATCGCTTGCTTTCTACGCGACCAAGCGCTCAATCAGGCAAGCTTCAAGAGCCAGTCCAATTCGAGATCGGTAATCTCACGTTCGAAGCGGTTCAGCTCATCTTCCTTGCACAGGCGATAGCTTTCGATGAACGACTCGCCGAGGTACTGCGCAAGCGCCGAGCTTTGCGCCAATCGCGCCAATGCGTCGCCCTCCCTGATAGGCAGCGGAATTCCGGGGCTATCGAGGCCATTACCTTCAATAGGGGCAGGCAAGGGCAAAGCGTTATCCAGCCCATACAGCACCGACGCCACCAACGCCGCTACCACCAGATAAGGGTTGGCATCAGCTCCAGCAACGCGATGCTCGATGCGGTAATCGCGCTGCCCACTGCGAGGAATACGCAGTGCTACGGTGCGGTTGTTATACCCCCAACTCGCCTGCGTTGAGACATACATGCCCGGCTGGAAGCGACGGTAGGAGTTTACGTTAGGCGCGAACAGTGCCATCGAATCCGGCATTAACGCCAACATACCGGACAGCGCCTGCTCCATTACGCGAGTATTCTCGAGATCGTCATCACTCAAAACATTATTGCCGGCATCATCCACTAGACTGATATGGATATGCATGCCGTTACCCGCATGCTCGCTGTACGGCTTGGCCATGAAGGTAGCCTGTAGTCCATGTCGCTCGGCTACCTGACGAATCAGACGCTTGAGCATTAGCGCGTCGTCGCAGGCTTTCAATATGTTCTGGGAATGGTGCAGATTAATCTCGAACTGACCGGGTGAGGCTTCAGCGACGGCTCCTTCAGCCGCAAGCCCTTGCTCGGCGGCCAATCGATCAATCTCTTCGAGCACGCAGGAAAACTCGTCGAGGTTGTCGAGCGAATATACCTGCGCCTGCTCACTGCGTTCGTGCGTGGTAGGAGAACAGGGCGGCTGCAGCTCGCCATCGTCGGAACGCTGCCGGTCTAGCAGATAGAATTCAAGCTCAACGGCCACCACTGGGTGTAGTCCGCGATCCTTCAGTTGCTGCCATACGTTCGCCAGCACATTGCGTGGCTCGTGACGATGGGCTGAGCCGTCTTCTTCGAGCATGGTCAATAACAGCTGCGCGTTGTGATCGGGATCCGTGGCGACCGGCACCAGCGTGCCCAGTACCGGTTTACACAGCAGATCAGGTTCACCGGCATCGAGGCCGAGTCCAGTTTTCTCGACCACATTGCCCAGCAGGTCCATGGCAAAGATTGACGAAGGTAAATAACAGCCATCGACCAGTTTCTTGACCGCATCCACCGGTAGTCGCTTACCGCGAAAAATGCCGTTTAGATCGGCGAGCAATAGATCAACATGAACGGTGTCGGGGTGAAGCTCTAGATAGCGAGCCACTTCTTGCGCGAAACCGGCTGCCGGCTCAGGCGCTTGCTGTTCGTTCGAAACGCTATCAGGAACGCTGACCACTGGTGAACTCGATGGCATGGCAACTCTCACTCTCGTTGTTTTTTGGAAAAAATAACTTCCAATTGACTTCAGCATAGAGCGCATGGAGAGTTTCACACAAGAGCAAATTCGACTAATGTACGCCAAAAGGCGGATTTCGACGCAACTGAATGGACGATATTTGTTCCATCTTCACGTCGTTTGCTCTTTATCCGACAGCCCTCCTCATCATCACTTATCGTTCCCGCGTTACGTGTTCTCTATCACCTCATTAAGGCTTAAGCATCTTCTTCTTTGGAATAAATGTACAAATAGCCACCCTCGTGTAGGATGAAGCCTCTAACAACTACAAATAATTTGGCGTACTCGCCTCCCTCCTTTCCCGCATATAGAGATAGCTGTTTATGGCAACAAAACGCATAAAGGCACCAGGACTTGCCTGGCAAATTCTGATTGGTTTGATTCTGGGCATTGTGCTCGGAGCGCTGCTGCATAATCACCCTGAAACCCGTGACTGGGCAGTGGGTTCCATTTTGCAGCCCGCCGGCGATATTTTCATTCGCTTGATTAAAATGATCGTGGTGCCGATTGTTATTTCATCGCTTATTGTCGGTATTGCCGGCATGGGCGACGCCAAGAAGCTGGGAAGAATAGGTCTACGCACCATTCTCTACTTCGAAGTCATTACCACCATCGCCATCGTGATAGGTCTATTGCTGGCCAATCTCTTCCACCCCGGTTCGGGCATCGATATGTCGTCGCTATCGACGGTGGATATCTCGAGCTACACGGAAACCACCAAGGAAGTCGAACAGGGACACGGCTTTGCCGACACGCTGTTGAGCCTGATTCCTACCAACGTGGTGGCCGCGCTCGCCAATGGTGACATGATCGCCATTATCTTCTTCTCAGTGCTGTTCGGGCTGGGGCTGGCCGGTCTGCCCAATGAGCTGCGCGATCCATTCCTGACCATCATGCGCGGCACTTCCGAAGCGATGTTCCGTGTTACCAACATGATCATGCGCTATGCACCGATTGGGGTGTTCGCGCTGATTGCCGTCACGGTCGCCAACTTCGGCTTCTCATCGCTGATACCGCTGATCAAACTGGTGGCGCTGGTGTACGCAGCCATTCTGTTTTTCGCGCTGGTGATACTGGGTGGTATTGCACGCGTGTGCGGCATCAACATCTTTACCTTGATTCGCATCCTAAAGGACGAGCTGCTGTTGGCCTACTCCACGTCCAGTTCGGAAACCGTACTGCCGCGAATCATGAAGAAAATGGAAGACTTTGGTGCGCCCAAGGCGATTACCAGCTTCGTTATTCCGACCGGCTATTCGTTCAACCTGGATGGCTCGACGCTCTATCAAAGCATCGCGGCAATCTTCCTGGCGCAGCTTTATGGGATTGATCTCAGCATTGGTCAGCAGATTACGCTGGTAGTCACGCTGATGGTAACGTCGAAGGGTATTGCAGGGGTACCGGGGGTATCCTTTGTGGTACTGCTGGCAACGCTGGGTAGCGTAGGGATACCGCTCGAAGGACTTGCGTTTATCGCCGGTGTCGACCGCATCATGGATATGGCACGCACCGCGCTGAACGTAGTCGGCAATGCGCTTGCTGCAATTGTTATCGCCAAATGGGACGGTAGCTACGATGCCAACAAGGGCGAGCACTACTTCGAAACTCGCGCTGAAGAGAAGGTCGCACGACGCGAACGACGAGAAGCACGTCGCGAGCATCGCCGCACTCACGACTAACCCGTGCACGGCGGTGTCAGCATAAGTAACGGCTGGCACTGCCTGAACGGCCTTGGTTAACCACTAAAAAGCGCTTTCCGAGCCCTACGCCGGAAAGCGCTTTTTGCTGCACGACCGTACCAACGAGCGACGCCTGACAGCACGACATGCCCTTGCGAGCCCCTTCCGCCTTGAGAGAGGCCGCAACGATACGACGGCCAAACACACGAGTCGCGTTAATCGCCGCGTAGACGCCCGCCCATTTCCTGCGCTAAATCGACCGCATAGTGATCGGTCATACCGCCAATGAAATCGAGCATGCGACGATAGCTGGCGTAGAGATCCCACGACGGCTCAGGCGTGTTCTCACCGATCAACATCAGCACGCGCTGGTGCTTGTAGTTGGTGGTGCCTGTGGAATGAAGTTCGTATGCCGCACCAATAAAGGCTTCGAGCAACGTACCCAGAGTGGTGTAGGCACCGATTTCCAGCTTTGCCTTGCGCGCATTCTTGAAGATGCGCTCACGCGCCATCTGTTTGGCACGCGCGACCCCCGCGCGCAGATGCTCCTGACAATAGCGCAGTAAATCACCGCTCAAGGTGCCCTCAAGCAGCTGCTGCTCATTGCTGACAAAGGCGTCGACGACCTCGATAACGGCTCGATCCATCGCCACCCCACGCATCATCGCCATGCGCCGGCGCCGCGATACGCCTTCGGCCTTCATGCGTGCCAGATCGGTGAAGAACTCATCCTGCGCCGACAGTCCAGCAATCTGGCCCAAGACCTCGGCCACCTCGTCAAAGCTCAGGATATCCATCTCGACGCCATCCTCGAGATCGAGCAGCGCATAGCAGATGTCATCGGCGGCCTCGACGAGATAGGCCAGAGGATGTCGGCTCCAGGCCGATACTTCGGACGACTGACGTGTGAGTCCTACCTTTTCAGCCACCTGGGCCAACAGCTCGCGCTCCGACTGATACGCGCCGAACTTACCGCCTTCCAGCGCGTGCTCTACTGTCCATGGATACTTGAGCAGCGCCCCAAGCGTTGCGGCAGTCAACCGCATGCCACCGCTAAACTGGTTGTATTCGATTTGGGTAACGACACGAAAGCCCTGAGCGTTACCTTCATAGGTGAGCAAATCTTCCATTTGCGCGTCGCTGAGCCCGTTAAAGAGCTCAGGTGTTCGCTCGCGTGCTGCGCGGAACCAATCGCGGATGGCGTATTCGCCGGCATGCCCAAACGGTGGATTACCGATGTCGTGGGCCAGACACGCGGCCTGAACGATCACCCCCAAATCGGCCGGCGTTATGTGCTCAGGCATGTTGGCGCTCAAGCGCTCAGCGACCATCATCCCCAGCGACCGTCCTACGCAGCCCACTTCGAGAGAATGACTCAAACGGGTGTGGATATGATCGTTTTCGGCAAGCGGGTGCACCTGGGTTTTTCTGCCCAGACGCCGGAACGAGCCAGCAAAGATGATGCGATCATGGTCTTTATGGAAAGGGCTGCGGCCCACTTCATCGACCGCTCCCTTACGGCGATCTGATAAGCGAGTGGGTGCTAGCAGGCGGGACCATTGCATCTGACTCATGGGTGGCTCCACAGCGGCAGCAACGGCTGCCAGATTTGGGTAATCGAAACGCGCCTAGTGTAGCGGCCTAGAGGCGCAACGTCCTAAGCTGAAGCTGGCCGAGGCGCATCACGACAGCAGAACGTTATTCTTGCTCTTGCTGCTCTTGCTGTTCCTGCAGTTTTTCAACGCGACTATGACGCTGGCGCTGACGGTAGCCGTAGGTTGCGTTACGCACGGCTTCTTCACTTTCTAGCCCAGCACCCAACGCACCTGCAAAGGTAGCCACCGAGGTGGCTAGCCACGCCAGTAGCATGAAGTTGGACCACCCCACTGGCTCGCTGAGGGTTTCGGCCATGAAACCGGCCGGCACAAACACCACCACCGCCGCCAAAAACAGGCAGTAGAGAATAACGAAGTAGATGCACACGCCAACGCTTAGCGATAGCACCGTGGTCGCGTTATACAGCCGCGTGGTCACCTTGCCATGGGTGTATTGCTGAGGCTCCCACAGGCCGTGATCGATAATTAGCCAGCCCACCATGGAGCCAATTGCTGCCAGCATCAGCACGATAAAGCGGGCCAGCGAATACTCGTTGCTGAGAATCCACAGCGTGGTAAAAATCAGCCCGTAGGCACCGGTACCGAACGCTACCGCAAAAATATGGCGAAACGCGGGCATCATCGACCAAGGCCGGTTAGCACGCACCATTCCACCCAACAAACGCGCGTAGCCGCGCCACGCCGACGTGAATAGAAAACGTACGTCAACGCCCTCGCTACCATGGGTACAGGTAACACGCTTGAGCGGCACCAGCGTCTCGGCCAGGCGCGAGCCCAGCAGCGAGCGCGAATCATTGTTGCGCAACCCATGCTCGCGGCGCACGGACTCACGCTCCTTCATACGCTGCTGCTGCTGATCGCGATCTTCGCTACCCGCTCCCCAGTGCATTTCGCTCACCAAATGCAAAATGGCCTCGCGCATGCGACTACGCAGCGGCGAGATGCCTAGCGTTGGCTGTGAGATAACCGCAACACCGCGCTGATCACTGGCTTCCGCAACCGCAATACAACCGTCGCGAAACAGCGGTAGATCGGTAATGCAGACCACATAGTCCCAATGCTCGCGCTGGCGAATACTGGCTGCCTTATCAATCACTTCAGAGGTGGCTCCGCCTGCGCCCACCAGCGGATCGGTGACCAGATCGACCTGCCACTCGGCGCTGCTATCGACGTGCCAATGCAGTAGGTTGCGCAACTCGTCGATACACTCTCGAGCCACCTTTTCGGGCAGCTCAGGTGCTGGAATCAGCCCGACATGCAAGCACTTCGAGGAATCAGCGCTCGGCTGATTGGATGAATCTGACATGGCTAGTGCTCGCTCCCGAATGACTGACCAGATTTCTACAGAGCGCCGCACACTGCAACACTGCACACCGATGAGCGTTGACGACCATCACTTTCAGGCAGGACGATGGCGGCGCATGGCCACCATGTTGAAGAGCACGCCGAGTGACATCAATACGCACGAAAGAATGAACACCGCCTGCATGCTTAAATGTCCGCCTATGTAGCCACCGGCCAATGGGCCCAGCACCTGACCGATATACAGCACCGATACCGAGGCCCCGAGCACGCTGCCCGCCATGGAGGCCGGCACATGGCGGCGAATCATCGATGACAGGCACGGCAGCAGCCCGCCCAATGCGAGCCCCATCAAGAAGCGTAGCACTATCAGTTGCCAGGCAGCGGTCACAAAGGCTTGCGGAAGCATCAGGAAGGCACCGGCGGCAAGGCAGAACACGATCGTCCACCACGGACCAACGCTTGATCTGTCAGCAAAGCGCCCCAGCCAAATAGCCGAGAACACACCGCCACACGCAGTGGCCGCCATCACAATACCGGACGTGGGAAGAACCGCTTCAGGCTCGACAAAGTGGCCTACGTAAAGTGCCACGATAGGCTCAATCGACATGTTGGCGACCATCATCAAAAAGCCGCTCACCAACATGGCCGCCAACAACCAGCGATGCTCGATTCGCCGCCACCCGCCCTTATTGGCCGCCTGATCGCGGCGTCGCTCGTTAATACCATCGCGATCTTCCTGCATGCCAAACAGCGTGGTCAGGAAGGTGATGAAGATAAGCCCCGCGGCAACCATAAAGGTACCGCGAATCCCGATGACTGACGGCAAGAACCCGCCCACCAAGGGGCCAACCAGGTTACCGGTCAAAATGCCCGCGCTTAGCAGCCCCAGCGCCCAGCCAGTGCGGTTTTCAGGCGTTTGTGTGGCTACCAGCGTGTTGGCGCCAGAGGAGTAGCCGCCCGCCAGACCGACCAGCAATCGTAGCGCGACCAGCTCCCACACATTGTGCGCAAAACCCATCATTGCCATGACGATGGTCATGCCGAGGCTGGCACGCACCAGCATCAGTTTGCGCCCAAAACGATCCGACAGCCGCCCCCATAGCGGCGCTACCAGTGCAGCGGAGAGGAAGGTGGCGCCGTAAGCGATACCCGACCACTGACTGATCAGTGCTCTATCGCTGATCCCCAGCTCCTTGATATATGCGGGCAACAGCGGGATCAACAGCGTCATCGCGATGATGGAAGTGAAAGCACCGAACACGCTAATCGTGAGATTGCGCTTCCAGTAAATGAAAGAAGAAGGTGCGGCAACTGCAGCAGAAGACATTCGTCAAATTTCGTAGTTACGGTTAAATAATTACTCGAACCTTAAAGCACTGAACCAGCCGCGTACAGCATCAATATCATTAGCAGGTTCACGGGGCAGTAAGTCGCGCACATAGCGCTACCCTGGCTGTCAATCAAACAGCACTGGAAGCGCGATCCAATATAGCCGAAGTAAGCGCGTTACGAGGATTCGTACCGCATTTCTATGACGCCATTAAGACATACAAAAAAGCCCACCAATAAGGTGGGCGAATCAGGGATCATGCAAGGGAACAGGGAAGATTGCCTTCCCACTTAGTGAGACGCTTGCGCTTGGCTTGAGTTCCCGAAGAAGCCAAAATTTATTCAACGTCGGCAAATTCAGGCAGCAATACCTTCAGCTTGCGCGTTAGCGTGTTCCTTCCCCACCCCAACAGCTCCGCGGCATCGCCCTTGCGACCGCCGGTATGCTTCAGTGCCGTTTCGATCAAAATGCGCTCGAAATCCGGCGTTGCTTCGCCGAGCAACTGCGTGTGGCCCGCACTTAGCGCGCGATCGGCCCAGGCACGGAAGGCACCACGCCAATCGTCAGCCGGCACCTCTGCTCGCTCGCTCGGGGTGGTTTGGCGCAGCTCTGGCGGTAAATCAGCAATCAGCACCTCACGTCCGGAAGCCATTACCGTTAACCATCGACAGGTGTTTTCCAACTGCCTTACGTTGCCCGGCCACGGCAGCGACGACAAATGCTGCTCTGCTTCCGGCGTCAGCACTTTGGGCTCGGCAGCAAGCTCGTCTGCTGCTGCCGCCAGAAAGTGCCGAGTTAGCCGCGGAATATCCTCGCGCCGCTCGGCCAAGCGCGGCAAGCGCACGCGAATCACGTTGAGGCGATGAAACAGATCCTCGCGGAAACGGCCGTCCTCGACCAGCTTCTCCAGATCCTGATGGGTGGCGGCAATAATGCGCACGTCGGTTTTGACCGGCGTATGACCACCAACACGATAAAATTCACCGTCCGACAGCACCCTCAACAGCCGCGTTTGGGTATCAGCCGGCATATCGCCTATTTCATCAAGAAACAGCGTGCCACCATCCGCCTGCTCGAAGCGTCCGCGCCGCTGCGCGCTGGCACCGGTAAACGCGCCCTTTTCATGACCAAACAGCTCGGATTCCATCAGCTCTTTCGGAATAGCCGCCATGTTCAGCGCGATAAAAGGGCCTCGCTCACGCGGGCTGTGCTGATGCAGTGCGCGCGCCACGCGCTCCTTGCCGGTGCCCGATTCACCGTTGATCATCACCGTAATGTTGGAGTGCGAGAGTCGGCCAATCGCGCGAAAGACCTCCTGCATCGCAGGCGCTTCGCCAATAATCTCGGTAGAGATGCCTTCCGGCTGCTGTGCAGGCACGTTGCTCTCGCGCACATGCGCTACGGCACGCTGAACCAGCGATAGCGCTTCATCGACGTCGAAGGGCTTGGGCAAATACTCAAAGGCACCGCCCTGATAGGAAGCGACAGCACTGTCCAAATCGGAATGAGCCGTCATTACGATAACTGCCACGCTGCTGACCTGCTGGCGCACGCGTTCCATCAGCGTCAGACCGTCCATGCCCGGCATGCGAATATCAGTCACCAACACATCAGGCGGCTGTCGATCGATGGCCTCTAACGCATCATCAGCGCGTTCGAAGCTGTGCACGACAAAATCAGGCTGCGCCAGAGTGCGTTCTAGTACCCAGCGAATCGCTCGGTCGTCGTCGACGATATATATGTGTGCTACATCGCTCATGATGCCTCCTGACCTCACTTCTTAAATGCCATTCGCCCGCTCCAGTGAGGCTGCTGGCAGCCAATATGGCGTTACGGGTTATCGCCAGCGGTAGTGGTAATACGGCGTTGGGAAAGTGCCCAAGGCACCACCAACCTGAACTCGGTGCGTCCGGGACGGCTGTCGCATTCGATCAAGCCCTGGTGCTGATGCAAAATCGACTGGGCAATTGAAAGCCCTAGCCCTGAACCAGAGGCGCGCCCCGAAATCATTGGATAAAACAGTGACTCGCGCAGTTGCACGGGAATGCCTGGGCCGTTATCAATAATGCTGATCTCGCACATCTGCCGATGACGTTCAGCGCCAGGGTTGAAGCGACGCCCTGCCCGCGTTTTGAAGGTCAGGCAAGGCGATTCGGTGTTGCTTTCGGTCATCGCCTGCACCGCATTGCGTGCGACGTTCAGCACGGCCTGAATCAGCTGAGCGCTGTCACCGGCCACATCTGGCAGGCTGGGATCGTAATCATGCACCACGCGCACGCTGTCGGTTTCAGCGCGCAGCAGCCGCTCAACGCGCCCCAACACTTCATGAATATTGACCGCCTCGTGGCGCGGCAAGGTATTTGGCCCTAGCATCCGGTCGACCAGATCACGCAAGCGGTCGGCTTCTTCAACAATAATGTGCGTGAACTCGGTCAATTCAGGATCAGGCAAATCGCGCTCCAATAGCTGCGCTGCTCCGCGAATGCCCCCCAGCGGATTCTTGATTTCGTGCGCGAGCCCCCGCGTTAGCACTTTGATCATTTCCTGACGCGCCAACAGCGCTTCTTCGCGCGCGATACGCAGCAGCAGGTCAATCGGATCGAGCTCGATCAACAGCTCATGGCTCGACAGTGGCGTGGCGGTGTAATCGACGGTAATCTCATCACCCGACGCCAACGTTAGCGCTGCCTCACGCTGCGTGAAGGGGTGCTGATCATCAATCGCCTTGCGCAACACTTTGCCTACCTGCCCGTCGTGGCCTGTCAGGCACTCAAGTCGAGTGTTTACCACGCGAGCAAAGCTCAGCCCGGTTAGCGCTTCAGCCGCCGGATTCATCCAACGCACACGCAGCTCTTCGTCCAGCAGCACCACCGCCGTGGTGAGATGCTCGAGCAAGCGGGGGAAGAAACCTTCTACCATGCGGATATCCAAAACGCTGAAGTCATATCTATCCTCTGCAAAAAGCGCGCCAATCTGCGCCGCTAGCGATCATGGCCCCGTGGGTGTGCACGACACGCACTGGCCGAGCCCGCCAATGCACCAAAAGAGTGCATCCCAACTATAGTCTTCTCATATAAAAGAACAAACCCCGCCAGCCAAACGAGGGCGACGGGGTTTATTTGACAACGTTTAACGGCCACGACCGACGGAAAAACTGCCCTCCGCCGGCGCTTGCCACGTTAAATGCTGTAGTAAAGCTCGTACTCGACCGGGCTCGGCACCATGCGCACCGCTGCCACTTCTTCCTCTTTCAAGGCGATGTAGGCATCGATCATGGAATCGGTGAATACTTCACCAGCGGTCAGGAACGCACGGTCAGCATTGAGCGCTTCGAGTGCTTCCTCGAGACTTGCTGCAACGGTCGGGACCTGGCTCGCTTCTTCGGGCGGCAGATCGTAGAGGTTTTTGTCCAGCGCATCGCCGGGATGGATCTTGTTCTTGATACCGTCGATGCCCGCCATCAGCAGTGCCGAGAAGGCCAGATAAGGGTTAGCGGTCGGATCAGGGAAGCGTGTTTCGACACGTTTTGCTTTCGGGCTGGACGTGTACGGAATACGCAGTGAAGCCGAACGGTTGCGGGCGCTGTACGCCAGCATGACCGGCGCTTCGAAACCAGGCACCAGACGCTTGTAGGAGTTGGTCGAGGCGTTGGTGAAAGCATTCAGCGCGCGCGCATGCTTGATAACGCCGCCGATGTAGTAAAGCGCCGTTTCAGACAGGCCAGCGTACTCGTCACCGGCAAACATGTTGTTGCCGTCTTTCCAGAACGACTGGTGCACGTGCATGCCCGAACCGTTATCGCCCGCCATTGGCTTAGGCATAAAGGTGGCGGTTTTGCCGAAGGCATGCGCTACGTTGTGAATAACGTATTTCATCGACTGCACTTCGTCGGCTTTTTTCACCAGCGTATTGAACGCTACGCCGATTTCGCACTGACCAGCGTTGGCTACTTCGTGGTGATGTACTTCGACGCGCTGACCGATTGCTTCGAGTGTGTTGGCCATGGTGGCGCGCAGGTCGTGAAGCGAATCAACCGGCGGCACGGGGAAATAACCGCCTTTGACACGCGGACGGTGCCCCATGTTGCCGCCTTCGAAGTTGCCGTCGGTTTCCCAGGCGCCTTCTTCAGAAGAGACCTTGAACGACACTTCGTTCATCGAGTTTTTGAAATGTACCTGGTCGAATACGAAGAACTCGGGCTCGGGACCAAAGAAGGCGGTGTCGCCCAGCCCGGTCTGCTGCAAATAGGCTTCGGCGCGTTTAGCGATGGAGCGCGGGTCGCGCTCGTAGCCCTGCATGGTAGCCGGCTCGATGATATCGCAGCGCAGTACCAGCGTGGCGTCTTCAGTGAAGGGATCGAGGTAGGCGGTGCCATCTTCAGGCAGCAGAATCATGTCGGATTCATTAATGCCCTTCCAGCCAGCGATGGAAGAACCATCGAACATCTGGCCATTTTCAAAGAACTCTTCGTCTACGTCGCGAGCAGGAATGGATACATGCTGCTCCTTGCCCTTGGTATCGGTGAAGCGCAGGTCAACCCACTTGACGTCATGTTCTTCAATCAGGGCAAGCGTCTTATCTGACATTTTTCTCTCCAAAAGCACAGCCACAGGAATTAAGCGGACTGCCACAGCATGGCACAGTGTCCTCAACTACCCAATATGATGCATGGAGCGTGCCAAAATGATGCGAAGCCGCCGCACAGAAATATAACCTTCTGATTCTCGTCCATTATCAATGGTCGAACGGCAGATGCCATACAGTGAAAGCTTTCCATTTGATCAATTCATGCTCAATTAAGATGCCTGAGGCTACTCTTTTCTGCACCAACATGAATCATTGCACCCAAATGGCGCGCATCGTGGTTCGGCGAAACGTCTTTCATCATCGCGCAATATTAGCCGCCGACAATCGCCTTTATGCCGAGCACTTTTGCTCAGAGTCTAGGCGCTGGCGCTGCTTGCGGGTACAATGCCCGGCCTGATACCCATCGCGCATTTTTCGCGTGCCGTTTTTTGAAAGCGGTGCCGTTAACAAGGCCAGTGGAATGCGCGGTCACCTGCCTCAAGTCCCGGCGCTACCTTAAGCACGCACCCTGTCGCGCCGCTACCGCCTTGCTGCCAGGAAAACACTCAGCTTGTGCAGGCAGGCGACAAGCAGACTACGGACCTTTATTTAATGACAGAGCAAACGCTTGATCCGCGGATCGCACATATCCGCAACATCGCTATTATCGCGCACGTTGACCACGGCAAAACGACCCTGGTCGATAAACTCCTGCAGCAGTCCGGCACCCTTGACCGTCGTAACGAAGGTCAGGAGCGCATCATGGACTCCAACGATCAGGAACGTGAGCGCGGTATTACCATTCTTGCGAAAAACACGGCGATTCGCTGGAACGAATACCACATCAACATCATCGACACTCCTGGGCACGCCGACTTCGGTGGCGAGGTAGAGCGCGTGATGTCGATGGTCGATTCGGTGCTGCTGCTGGTCGACGCGGTTGACGGCCCGATGCCGCAAACCCGCTTCGTTACCCAGAAAGCCTTCGATCTGGGCCTCAAGCCGATTGTGGTAGTCAACAAGGTTGACCGTCCCGGCGCTCGTCCCGACTGGGTTATCGATCAGATTTTCGATCTGTTCGACAACCTGGGCGCCAGCGATGAACAGCTCGACTTCCCGATCATCTATGCGTCTGCCCTGAACGGCATCGCCGGCCCCGAGCCCGACAATCTCGGCGACGACATGAGCTACATGTTCCAGTCGATCGTCGACATTGTTGAGCCGCCCAAGGTGCAGATCGACGAGCCCTTCCAGATGCAAATCTCGGCGCTCGACTACAACAGCTATGTTGGCGTTATCGGCGTGGGCCGTATCAAGCGCGGCGCAGTGCGCACCGGCCAGCAGGTTACCGTGGTTGACCGTGACGGCAACGAACGTCGCGGCAAGATCGGTCAGGTAATGACCTATCTCGGTCTTGAACGCGTGCAGGCTGAAGAGGCTACCGCTGGCGACATCATCTCGATTACCGGTATCGACAATCTGGCGATTTCCGACACCCTGTGTGATCCCTCCGCGGTCGAGAAGCTGCCAACGCTGACGATTGACCAGCCAACCATCTCAATGACCTTCCAGGTCAACGACTCGCCCTTCTCTGGTCGTGAAGGCAAGTACGTTACCAGCCGCAACATCAAGGATCGTCTCGACGAAGAGCTGATCCACAACGTGGCGCTGCGTGTTGAGCAAGGCGACACTGCCGAGAAATTCCGCGTCTCAGGCCGTGGTGAGCTGCACCTATCGGTACTGATCGAGTCGATGCGTCGCGAGGGCTACGAGTTGGCGGTGGGTCGCCCCGAAGTGATCATCCGCGAGATCGACGGCGAACAGCAGGAGCCCTACGAAGAAGTCATCATCGACTGCGAAGAAGAGCACCAGGGCGCCATCATGGAAGAGCTGGGCTATCGCAAGGGCGAAATGACCAACATGCTTCCCGACGGCAAAGGCCGTATCCGTCTGGACTTCCTGATTCCTGCGCGCGGTTTGATCGGCTTCCGCGGTCAGTTCCTGACCATGACATCGGGTACCGGTATTCTGACCAGCCGTTTCGACCACTATGGTCCGCTGCGTCCTGAAGCCACCATCAAGCGTCGTAACGGCGTATTGGTGTCGATGGCGACTGGTAAAGCGCTGGCCTACGCACTTTACACGCTGCAGGACCGCGGCAAACTGCTGGTCGATCACGGCACCGAAGTGTATGAAGGTATGCTGATCGGTATTAACAACCGTGCAGAAGACATGGTGGTTAACCCCACCAAGGCGAAAAAGCTCGATAACATGCGTTCCGCTGGTGCTGACGAAGCGCTGGTACTGACACCGCCGGTACGCTTTACCCTCGAACAGGCCATCGAATTCCTCGATGACGACGAGCTGGTAGAAGTAACGCCCGAGCACATTCGTTTGCGCAAGAAGTACCTGACCGAAAACGAGCGTAAGCGCGCCCGCTCCGGTCGCAACTAAGCGCAATAGCTGGCCTGGTGAACACCACTGTTCGCCATCGACGCCCCGCAGGATGGATAGCCTCCGCCTGCGGGGCGTTTTCGTGGATGGCCGTCCGCGCATGAATAGCGGTATCCCCCTTACGGATGCTTGGATTCACGGCAAGCCACGATGCCCTCAGCATGGCAGTGGCATTGCCGAGTTTGCTTACTCAGTGCGCACACCGGGCCATCGCGTCAGCCCACGATGATTGGCTGGGGTGGCAACGCTGAGAAGCACTGCCGCTTCGGCCCGCAGGCGTGCACGCCAATTCACCGCAGTGCGGTGCACCGCTACCAATGCCCTGTGGGACAAACGGAAGAGGGTCAGGGGAAGGACGTTACCGGAGATCAGAGCCTTCCCTCAGGAAGGCCGGTGTGTTGGAGAGACTAACGTACTACTGAAAATTACCCTCTTTTACATCCTGAGAGCGCTGCTGGGTTGGCTGTTCGTTCACGGGCGTACTGCTGGAGTGAAAGATAAAGAAGCCAATCACCCCGACAATGACAATGGCTGCAACCAGATAAATAATCTTGTGTGGCCCCATGATCATTCCTTTTCAGACGGCTGTAAGAAGTACATATCCAGTGTAGCGCGTAATTCGCGTTCCCCCAGCATGGGCCCGTGCACTACGCCTCGCTACTCGCCATTGGTCGGAGTGCTGCCGCTATAGCGCCACGTTCGCCAGCGCCTGCTCAAGATCCTGAAGCAAATCGTCGGTGTCTTCGATACCGCACGAATAGCGAATGAGCCCTTCAGCTATACCTGCCGCAGCACGCTCCTCGACGCTCAGTTCGACGTGGCTGGTGGTTTTGGGCGGCCCCGCCAAAGTACCGACAGATCCCAGGCTGGCTGCCTTGTGAGCAAGCTTGAGCGACTCAAGTACAGTCACGGCTGCATCGAAGCCACCTTTCACTGCGAAACTGAGCATGCCGCCGTAGCCATCCATTTGCTGCCTGGCAATAGCGTGATTCGGATGGTCCGCCAAACCAGGATAAAATACCGCTTCTATCTTGGAGTGGCTTGCCAGATATGCGGCCACCGCTTGACCATTTTCATTATGGCGAGCGATGCGCAGTGCCAACGTTTTCATGCCCCGCATAATCATATAGGCAGACTGCGGATGCAGTGCAGCCCCGGTAATTTCCCGATAGTGGTAAATACGATCGATCAAATCAGCGTTACCTACAGCGAGCCCCCCCATCACATCCGAGTGGCCATTAAGATATTTGGTAGCGCTATAGACGACCAGATCGGCCCCTAGCGATAGTGGACGCTGGTTGATCGGAGTCGCGAAAGTATTATCAACAATGACCGTGGCCTGATGGGCATGTGCTGTGTTGGCGAGACGCTCGATATCGACAACTTTCAGCGTTGGGTTGGTCGGTGATTCGAGATAAAGAAGGTCACATCCCTTCACCACCTCTGCCTCTATTGCATCGAAATCGGTGGTGTCACACAGTGCTACTTCTACACCAATACGTGGTAGAAACTCGATAAACATACGATTCGAGCCACCGTAAGTATCCTTGATCGCTACCACGCGTTGTCCGGGTGTCAGCAATGCGAACAGGCTGTTACTGATCGCCGCCATTCCGGTCGAGAAACTGGTTGCCTTTTCACCGCCATCGAGCTGCCGAATCTTCTCTTCCAGCACCGCCACCGTGGGATTGGTATTTCGCGAATAGATGTGGCCCTGGCGCTTCCCCAGCGCGGTTTCGAACCATTGGTGCATATCCTCGTAGCCAAACGCCACTGAATTGTAGATGGGGGCCGTAATGGCGCCTTCGGAGAAAAACCCGTCTTCGCCCGCCCAAATCATGCTGGTGGATTTTCCGCTCTGTGCCATGTGCCCACTCCCTTCATTGATATTGTGATCTCCATCTTAGGGGGGCAGAAGCTTACAAGTGTTTTCGCTGTTGCCGTGACGAGCACTGTTTTTTTCTGAAAAAGCGTCAAATATCGACATTTTTTCTGTGGTGCGCCAAAGGCACTGGTCAGCGTGAATTTTATAAACTTATTATCAATTGCGTAGCCGCCGATTAGCGAATCACCGGTGGCTCTGATGGAACAACAAGATCGCGTCGCCTCGAGCCAGCTGTGGAAGAGCTCCAGGAAGCGCAACAATCAATGCCGTCAGCAATAAGCAGGTCAACTATGAGCAAGCGAGTGCTTCCGTTTTCGCATGCGGAATATCAGCAGCGTCTCGCCAAAGTGCGTGAATCAATGACCACGCTTGGCCTCGATCACCTACTGGTGACAGATCCGTCCAATATGGCGTGGCTCACCGGATACGATGGCTGGTCCTTTTACGTGCACCAAGGCGTTATTCTTTCCTTACACAACGATCCGATATGGTTTGGGCGCCACCAGGATGCCCAAGGGGCTCTGCGCACTTGCTGGATGTCGGCTAAGCGCATCAAAAGCTACCCGGAAACCTTGGTGCAAAACCCGCTCCATCACCCAATGGAGCATGTGGCAACGCGTATTTTCCCAAAGTACGGAATAACGCAGGGGCGGCTGGGCGTCGAGATGGATAACTACTATTTCTCGGCCAAGGCGTACACAGAAATCGCACGTCACGCCAAGGGAATCCAGCTGATCGACGCGACCGGTCTGGTCAACTGGTGCCGGGCCATAAAGTCACCGCAGGAAATCGCCTATATGCGGGTCGCTGCGGGCATTGTAGAACGTGCCCATCACCGGATCTTCGAGCTGATAGAGCCCGGAATGCCCAAAAGCCACCTGGTCGCTGATATCTATCGTACGATCATCGAAGGCTGGACCGATGATGACGGTCGCCAGTATGGCGGCGATTACCCCGCTATCGTACCGCTACTGCCCACCGGTACTGATGCGGCCGCCCCTCACCTTACCTGGGATGACAGCCCATTGGAGGCCAATCAGGGCACGTTCTTTGAAATTGCCGGCTGCTACCGCCGCTACCATGCACCGCTTTCTCGCACCATCTTCCTTGGCCGCCCTCCTGAACATTTCCAACGCGGAGAGGCGGCGCTGATCGAAGGACTTGAAAAAGGTCTCGAACAAGCCAAACCCGGCAACCGCTGCGGTGATATCGCTGCCGCGCTGGACAGCGTGATGTTGCAACATGGCATCGATCGCGGCGGAGCACGCTGCGGTTACCCCATCGGGATCAGCTACCCCCCTGACTGGGGCGAGCGCACCATGAGCTTGAGAGCATCGGACGACACGCTACTCGAGCCAGGCATGACCTTCCATTTTATGCCCGGCCTATGGCTAGACAATTGGGGGCTCGAGATGACTGAAACCATCCTTATTACCGAGTCTGGCGTAGAGACGCTTTGCCAGCTCCCCCGCAAGCTTTTTACCAAATGCTGATGCGGAACAGGAGCATGACCATGACAAGCACTTCCTGGCCGCGTCCCAGCTCGATTACTGCCACCGTTGATTTCAGTGCCGAAGGTATTCAGCACGGCTTTCTGAAGTTACCGGTATCGGTGGATGAATCAGCGTGGGGCGCGCTGATGATTCCAATCACTGTGGTCGCCCGTGGAGAAGGGCCTACTGCACTGCTGACCGCAGGCATTCACGGTGATGAATACGAAGGAATTACCGCGCTGCATAAACTGGCCAACGCTCTCCAACCTGAACAAGTAGAGGGACGCGTCATCATTGTTCCGATGGCCAATCTCCCTGCTGCCATGGCAGGACAGCGCACGTCACCTATCGACAAGGGCAATCTCAACCGCTCATTTCCGGGCAACCCCGATGGCAGCGTCACCGAACAGATTGCCGATTACATCAATCGTGTGCTGATTCCCAAATGTGACTATGCCCTCGACTGCCACTCAGGTGGGAAAACGCTCGATATTCTCCCTTTTGCGGCGTTTCACGGGCTTGATAACGAGCTTCAGGAGCGCGCTTGTTTGGCTGCCGCGCTGAATTTTTCGGCACCCTACGTACTGAAGATGGTGGAGTTGGATGCCACTCGACTTTACGACAGCGCGGTCGAGCGTCAGGGCAAGATCTTCGTTACCACCGAACTAGGCGGCGGCGGAACATCAACACCCCTAAGTGTCGGAATTACTGAGCGCGGGATAACCAACTTCCTGATTCATTGCGGCATCCTGGAGGGCGAGCCATTGGCCTCTGCGCAGCCCCCCATCTGTCTCGAAATGCCTTCCTCCGATTGCTACGTGCAAAGCGAGCACAGCGGCTTGCTTGAATTGACCGTGGCATTGGGAGACCACGTTAACGCAGGGCAAGTCACCGCACGTATCTACGATATGACCCGCACCGGTGCCGAACCGGTTGAGTACCGAGCCCGCAGTGCGGGCATTGTTATGGCACGCCGGTTTCCGGCTCAGGTTGGCATGGGTGATACCATAGTAGTTATCGCCAATGAGGTAGCCAGCCTGGAAAGAGCATGAAACTGGATAACTACGACCTGAAAATTTTACAGATTCTGAGCCGCAATGGCCGCATTACAAAGTCAAAACTGGCCGAGCAAATCAATCTTTCCGTTAGCCCGTGCTGGGAGCGCGTCAAGCGGCTCGAACAAGCCGGCATCATCGAAGGCTACGGGGCGCGCATCAACCGCGCCGCTCAGGAAAAACGACTATCGGTATGGGTACAGATAGAACTCTCGCAACACAAGACAGAAAGCTTTTCGCGCTTCGAGCAGGCCATGGCGGATTGCGCAGAGGTGAGCGAATGCCACGCCGTAGGCGGTGGCCTCGATTACCTGGTCAGGGTCGATACTCTTAGTATCGAGCGCTATCAACAACTTATCGACACGTGGCTGGATGCCAATCTGGCCATTGCTCGCTACTACACCTATGTGGTCACAAAATCGATCAAACAGGCCACTCCACCGCTTCCCTGATATTTTGGCATGGACTGCCTGCCGGGGAAGCTAACCATAATGCCAGCCCGGCAAGGTGATTCACCCATGTCCAGCACCTCCTCTCTTCACGATATATTTCTAGCCGCTCGCCATATCAAGGATCTGGCGTTGCGCACACCATTGGTGCCCTCTATATCGCTTTCGCGCCGCTTCGACGCCGAGGTGCTGCTAAAGCTTGAGAACCTTCAGCCCACCGGAGCCTTCAAACTCCGCGGGGTGCTTAACTGGATGACGGCTCACGCGCAAACAACGCTGGAAAAAGGCGTGACCACCGCATCCACCGGCAATCATGGTCGAGCAGTGGCATGGGCTGCGCAGAGGATGGGCACCCACGCGACCATTTGCCTCTCTTCTCTGGTGCCACCTAACAAGGTCGCAGCCATTGAGAACATGGGCGCCAAGGTAAAAATATGTGGCCATTCTCAAGACGATGCCTTCATTGAAGCCCAGCGGCTTGCCCATGATGACGGCATGCAGCTTATTCCACCGTTTGATGACCCCTACGTGATTGCAGGTCAAGGCACCATTGGCCTAGAGCTAATGGAAGATGCCCCTGACCTCGATCACGTGTTCATCGGTTTATCCGGCGGTGGCCTGCTGGGCGGCATTGGATCTGCAATCAAGGCGATCAATCCACATTGTCGGATTACCGGCGTTTCGCCACTGGAAGGTGCCGCCATGATTGCAAGCCTGGAGGCAGGGCGACCGGTTGAAGTGACCGAAGGTGCAACGCTGGCAGACTCCTTGGGAGGCGGCATTGGGATGGATAACCGCCATACCCTACGGCTGGTTCACAGCGTCATGGATGATTACTGTCAAGTATCGGAGAACGCCATCGGCAGTGCCATGTTGGCGCTTTTCAAGGATGACAAAATGCTTGTGGAAGGTGCCGCCGCCGTAGGTGCTGCGGCGTTGGAGGAACATGCCTTCGATATCCAGGGCAAGCGGGTGGCCTTGGTCATTTCAGGCAACAATGTCGATCCCGCCGTTATCACAAGGCTTTATGCAGCCACCAATCACTGACGTGCCACCCGCCACATAGCGCGCGGGAGAAGCGTTAAGACCTGCATCGGAACATATAAAGAATATGTGAACAGTGCCACGCACTATATCTCCCATACAGACAACGCCTGACCATGGAGTACAACGTTCATGCAGCTTTACCATCGCAGCGCCATCGCGAATGCAGTATCTCTCGATCATGCAGCACTGGAAGCCGTGGAAGAGGGTTTCGCGGCCCTTGGACGAGGAAACGTCATTCAGCCTCCCATTCTGTCGTTGGAGATCGCAGCATCCAATGGTGAAGTGGATATCAAGACTGCTTGCATCAAGGGGGCTGCCTCTTTCGCGATCAAGATCAGCAGCGGATTCTTTGATAATCCGGCCAAAGGGCTACCAAGTGGCAATGGGCTAATGCTGGTGCTTTCTACCGAAACGGGCGAGGTCGAGGCGATTCTCGCCGACGAGGGATACCTTACCGAGATTCGCACTGCGTTGGCGGGCGCGATTGCATCGCGCTGCCTGGCGCGCAGCGATAGTCACCGAGTAACGCTGCTAGGTGCTGGTCGTCAGGCCGAACTACAGCTGGAAGCATTGCGCCTGGTACGCCCGATCGACCAGGTCGCTATATGGGCCAGAGCTTACGATAAAGCGCAGCACTTCGCCCACCACTTAAGCAAACGCTTTGGGATTCAGGCCAAGGCCCACGAAGATATCGCTACTGCCTGTGTGGACGCTGACGTCATTGTTACCGCAACTCCATCGCGGCAGCCCTTGCTGTACAGAGATTTTCTGCCACGCGGCGTGCATGTCACGGCAATGGGTTCGGATAGCTCTTTCAAAAAAGAGCTTGATGCAGATGTTCTACACCATGCTGATTGCGTGGTCATCGACAGCCTTAGCCAAAGTACCAGTAGCGGAGAACTGAGAGGAATCACTCAACCGCGACTCCAGCACCCGCCCATTGAGCTTGGCAGCATTGTTAACGGTAGTGAAACAGGCAGACACGCTGCCGCAGATATTACCGTATGCGATTTGACGGGCACCGGTGTGCAAGACACCGCCATCGCCTTGTTTGCTCTAAAACGTCTATCGCACTCGCCACTCGACTCTCCGGTGCTGTGAAAGTACGGATCGTTCCAAAGCCCTTTCCTCAACAACAATAAATCGAGGTACAGCAATGAATGCTTCTTCCACCGTTGGGCAGCAGCCCAACGCTGATGATCGCGAACTGCGACTAAGCGATATCAAGGTCGTCGAGCCAGCGATACTCAAAAGAGCCGTAGGCGCTGCCTCTCTGGGCAATGCCATGGAGTGGTTCGATTTTGGTATCTATAGCTATCTCGCGGTAACCCTTGGCAAGGTATTTTTCCCGGATAGCAGCAGTTCGGCCCAGTTGCTCGCCACCTTTGCAGCCTTCGCGGTGGCATTCATCATGCGTCCACTGGGCGGGCTGTTCTTTGGCCCACTGGGGGATCATGTCGGACGGCAGAGAGTACTGGCGGCCACCATGATACTGATGGCTATTAGTACCTTCTGTATTGGCCTGATTCCGAGTTACGCCACTATCGGCGTCTGGTCACCAGTACTTTTATTGGTCGCGCGCATGGTGCAAGGCTTCTCGACCGGGGGAGAATATGGAGGTGCTGCCACGTTTATTGCGGAGTATTCTCCTGACCGCAAACGAGGCTTGATGGGAAGCTGGTTGGAGTTTGGCACTTTGGGCGGATTCGTGCTGGCCGCGGTCATTGTGACAAGCTTCACGCTCGTGCTAACAGACGAGCAAATGCTGGCCTGGGGGTGGCGCATACCCTTCTTTATTGCAGGACCGCTTGGCATCATAGGGCTGTACCTTCGCATGCGGCTTGAGGATACGCCGGCATTCAAGCATCACCAACAGCAGCATGCCAACGAGCCTTTACGCCGCGAATTCAAGAGCATGATAAGCGGCTCCTGGAAGGCAGGGATAATCTGCATCGGGCTAGTATTTGCGCTTAACGTTAGCGATTACATCATTCTTTCTTATCTTCCCAGCTATCTCAGTGCTGAACTTGGTTATAACGCCAACCAAAGTCTGGTGCTGATTCTGATCGTTATGCTGATCATGATGGCAGTGCAGCCGTTGGTAGGTACGCTAAGCGATAGAGTGGGTCGGCGGCCGATTATTCTGGTTGGCTGCAGCGGTTTTGTTATCGCTGCGGTCCCGTGTTTCATGTTGATTCAAATGAACAATATGGCAGCAACCTTTGCTGGCATCCTGGTGTTGGGGCTTTTGCTTAACTGTTTTCTGGGCACCATGCCTTCAGCGCTTCCTGCGCTTTTTCCTACCCGTATTCGCTACGGTGCCTTGGCTATTTGTTACAACATTTCCACTAGCCTGTTCGGCGGTACTGCGCCGCTGTTAACTACCTGGCTGACACAAACAACACACAATCTTTATATGCCAGCCTTTTATCTGTCACTGGCGGCTGCCGTATGTGGTGTAACGGTGATGTATACCCTGGAAAGCGCCCGCAGACCGCTGCAAGGCTCTACACCCACCGCGTCCAGCGCTGAAGAGGCTGAAGAACTCCTGCGTGAGCATAGCGATATGGCTGGAAGTATTCGCTAGCGAACAGCACTTTTTCCCAACGTCCTGTTTATCGGTGCCAGTAAAGACAAAAAACCGGTAAACGCTATTACACGCTTACCGGTCAACCTTCCCTACGAGTTGAGCTTAACGCTCTTCGACAGGCGGGAAAGTTTTGGGACGGTAGCCATCGTTGGGATCATAAGTGTGCGGGGGCAGAACAAAGTCACCTCCGCCAACTACCACGGTTTGGCCGCCGTACCCAGCAGCAGCATTAGGAGTGGACGAAAGCGGCGCTGCTTCGTACTCGCTGGCACCACCTGCAACTGCTTTCAGTTCTACTTGAGTAAGTTCTTTCATGTGCGAAACCTCGAAATGTTCTATGACACCATCAGGTTTTAAGTGAGTGCATACCGTTGCCCGTTGGCAATTGTGCTTATCGAGCCAAGGCAGCCACTAGGAATATATATCATTCACCGGGGGGCTCAACGAACAGCGGCGGCATTTCAGTAATTTCAGAATTTCGAATAGTTAACTTATATTAGTTATTAAAAAACAACAATTTATTGGAGAGATAACGATATTCGTAAAAAATCTGGAACTCTCCGCGAGATAGTTCGTACATTAATGCTCGAAATATCGTGCCCGAATGCGCTGCCGTACCTGCATACGTTACGAATTTATTCGCAGTGATATTTTTGTCACACTAGAAGTGCATCATTGCGGCGTTATCATGAACGCCAGCACGAAAACGCGCATGCCACTCACGCTAAGCACTTGCTCCGATAAAAAAACGCTAGGTTTTACGCACACTCTATGGATGTACTACACACAATCGCTTTGGCTATTATCCAGGGCCTGACCGAATTTCTGCCGGTCTCTTCTTCAGCGCACCTTATTCTTCCCTCTCGCCTAATGGGCTGGCCCGATCAAGGCATCGCGTTCGACGTGGCCGTGCATATAGGCACCTTATTGGCGGTGTTATTGTTCTTCTACCGCGATATTGCCGCTATTACGGTTGGCTGGTGTCGGCGCATCGCAGGAGGCGCACCGAGCAGCGAAAGCCACCTAGGGTGGGCTATTATCATCGCTACGTTGCCTATTATGGTGGTTGGAGAGCCCTGGTCACACTGGGTGGAACCACATCTGCGCTCTACTCTGGTGATTGCCGCCAGCACTATCGTGTTTGGTCTGGTGCTGTGGTGGGCTGATCGTCGCGATACTCGACAGCGCACTATGGTGGACATGAACTGGAAGTCGGCCCTCACCATTGGTTTGGCTCAAATACTCGCGTTGATTCCCGGCACCTCACGCTCGGGAATTACGTTGAGTGCTGGCCTAATGCTGAATTTCTCGCGCGACGCCGCCGCACGTTTCTCGTTTCTGCTATCGGTGCCCACCATTCTCGCCGCCGCACTCCTAAAAGGCACCGAAATGGCGAGCGAAGGCGGACAGCATGATTGGAATGCCATGTTGCTGGGAGCGCTGGTTTCCTTCGTGGCCGGCCTTCTCTGCATCAAGGCGTTCATGGCCCTTATTCAGCGGGTGGGAATGCTGCCCTTCGTGATTTATCGATTGCTGTTGGGGGCGCTGCTACTGATATTCAGCGGCGCGGCGCTTGCCTTCGGCTAACCACCTTGTCGAGATGGTCAAAACACTCTTGCGAATTCCTGCATAGACTCTCAGCACTACCGCACCCATAGTAAATGCATCCACTGGCCAAGCCTTCGCTACGCCGCTTGGCCATCCTTCATTTACTAGGAGAAATACTCATGGCAAAAGTGCTGGTTCTCTATTACTCAATGTATGGTCATATCGAAACGATGGCCAACGCGGTCGCGGAAGGAGCACGCAAGGTTGCAGGCACCGACGTTACCGTTAAACGTATTCCCGAAACCATGGCAGCCGATGCGTTCGCAGCGGCAGGCGGCAAAACCGAGCAAGCTGCACCGGTCGCTACGCCAGAAGAACTCGCTGAGTACGATGCGATTATCCTTGGCACGCCTACTCGCTTCGGTGGTATGTCGGGGCAGGTCCGCACCTTCCTCGATCAGACCGGCGGCCTGTGGGCAAAAGGCGCGCTGCGCGGCAAACTGGCTAGCGTCTTCACCTCTACCGGCACGGGCGGCGGGCAAGAGCAGACCATCACCTCGACCTGGACCAGCCTTGCCCACCACGGCATGGTGATTGTGCCGATCGGCTATGGTCAGCCATCGCAGTTCGATATTTCCAAGGTCAAGGGCGGCACGCCTTATGGTGCCAGCACCATCGCCGGCGGTGACGGCAGCCTTCAGCCCGCTGATGAAGATCTAGCGCTAGCGCGTTTCCAAGGCGAATACGTTGCCGGATTTGCCGCCAAGCTAGCGTAACTAATCTTTCGTATGATGAAAGAACCAAGCCCACCTTAACGGTGGGCTTTTTCATGTCAGGGAAGAGGTGGAATAGGTGGGCATGTGCCTGATATCCCGCTAGGATGCACGGTTAGTCATCGGTCCTCGGCGCAACACCGAGCCGATATCCCTTGTTTGGAGTTTTCCATGACGGTTGTCTCTCCCACCCACGATCAGTCAGTGGCCGATCAGATGCTCGCTGCACGCCGATGCCGTAATGCGCTGTTCATACTGTTCTCTTGCACAGGCTTGGCGGTGGCCTCTTGGGTGACTCGCACCCCTGCCGTACGCGACCAGTTAAGCGTCTCGCTTTCGCAAATGGGCATGCTGATGGTGGGCATCTCAAGCGGCGCCATTTGTGGATTGCTTAGCGCGAATTTCCTTATCGCACGTATGTCGACGCGATGGGTCGCTGGCGGTGGTGTCGGATTACTCGCCATTGGTATGGGGGTAGTAGGGCTTGGCACTTGGAGTCAATCGCTAAGCGTTACCACCATTGGGCTCTTCATGATGGGCTTTGGCATGGGAGCGCCAGAAATCGCCATCAATATTGAAGGCGCCGCTGCCGAGCGCACCCTGGCAACACCAGTGCTGCCCATGCTGCATGGTTTTTTCAGCGCAGGTACCCTCTTCGGCGGTGTGATAGGCATTGGCCTTGCCGCCATCAACTTCCCCCCTGCTGCGCATTTCATACTAACGGCCATCATCATGTTGCTGGCCATCATCAAGGCCATTCCGGCGCTGCCGCTGAATTACGGCGAACGCCACACCACCACCGACACCAGCGAGCACGGTTCGCAAGCCGCGCAGGTGTGGAAAGACCCGCGCCTGTGGCTGATCGGCATTGTGTGTCTCGCCATGGCAATGGCAGAAGGCTCCGCCAACGATTGGTTGCCGCTGTTGATGGTCGATGGACACGGCGTCGATGCCGCCATGAGCTCGCTGATTTTCACCGGATTTGCCGCGGGTATGACGCTTGGGAGGTTTGTCGGCAATGGCATCGTCGCGCGCAGCGGGCGTGGCAAGGTAATTTTCTTCAGCGCGCTGTCTTGCGCCTTCGGCATCGGCCTAGCGGTGTTCTCCGATAGTAGCCTGTGGGCCGGACTCTCCGTCATTTTCTGGGGACTCGGCGCTTCACTTGGCTTCCCGCTCACTATCTCGGCCGCAGGTGATTCAGGCGCACATGCCGATAAAAGGGTGAGTTTTGTCGCATTGGTGGGCTATTTGGCCTTTCTGGCCGGGCCGCCACTACTCGGCTTTGTCGGTGAGAATCACGGGTTGCGCGATGCGCTGATGATCGTGCTTGCGCTACTGATTATCGCGGCGGTGCTGTCCCCTGCTACCCGCAAATTATCATCGTCTTCTTCATAATCGCTGGACGCACAACGCAAAACGCCCGATGCAGCCATTGACTACATCGGGCGATTTAGCGTGGCTAAACGTAGGCTTGGCAATCGCCTACGCATGCATTAGCCGCTATTTCTTATCAAGCGCTACCAGGCGCAGGTAAGACTTCTTCTCTTCCCAACCCTGTGGGAATAATTTTTCCGCATCTTCGTTGCTCACTGACGGCGCGATAATGACACGTTCGCCCGGCGTCCAATCGACCGGCGTAGTGACTTTTTCCTTATCGGTGAGCTGCAGACTATCGAGGACGCGCAGAATTTCCTTGAAATTGCGTCCAGCGCTGGGCGGGTAAGTGATGGATGCGCGAATTTTCTTGTTCGGATCAATGAAAAATACCGAGCGCACAGTCGCAGTGGCATCAGCGTTCGGATGAATTAGATCGTACAGTTCGGAAACTTTACGGTCAGCGTCAGCCAGCAGCGGGAAGTTAAGATTAGTGCCCGAAATGTCCTTGATGTCAGCGTCCCATTTTTCGTGATCGCTAAGCCCGTCTACTGACAACCCAATCGGCTTGGTGTTGCGCTTGTCCCATTCAGGCTTGAGATGGGCAACCTGCCCTAGTTCGGTGGAGCAAACCGGCGTGAAGTCAGCCGGGTGAGAAAACAGAATCGCCCAGCTATCGCCGATCCAGTCGTGGAAATGGATCTCGCCTTCGGTGCTTTGTTGGGTAAAGTCGGGTGCGGTGTCGCCCAATTGCAGTGACATACTGTTTGCTCCTGATTGCGGTGATAACCCGTGGCATGACAGCAATCTTCGATACTTGCTGCGACCACTGTCTACTCAATAGCGTTGGTCTTCATCATGCGACTTTCAAGAGCAACTGCCAAACAACCAGATTGCCTAAGATAAGAACGCGAGCGCCTAATTCGGCATCGCTTGCGAGAACCGCTGCCTGAAACCCCCTATCAGCCAGTGTCGAGGCCCAAAACGAGCCAAGGGCCCGACAGAAAACTGTCGAGCCCTTGCAGATAGCACTGTGGCGGTGATGTTAGTAACGCACTACCGCCCGCTTGCTATCAGGGACCAATACCGTATCGCCTTCATTCAAGAGAATGCGCGCATCATCGCGATCTTCTTGCGTATCGACGCCGATCACCTGCGCGATGGAGCTTTTGTCACCGTCGCGGTCAACAACGCGCATACGCACGTTAGTGCCGTGGTAGCGAGCGGTGATAATACACCCAGTTTTAGGCTGCTTTCGCGCCGGGCGACGAGCGGCTGACAAGCCAATCGCTGCCGCTTTGGCGGGACTGTCCCAGTCGATTTTGAGCGCATCCATCAAGCTTGATCCCCCGCTGTGCGAGCACGGTTTGTAGTTGAGAACTTGCCACGCTAACGCGCGATTTATCTTTAACTAAAGTTTAGGAACGCGAAGATACTCCTGGCGTTGATCACCTTCTATGCTTAAGTGCCCCGCTATGCCACATTCGCATAGGCTAGTCATTTTGGTTATAGCCCAATATTTTCAACGCCGCTACGCCCTTAAATTTCGTGCTGCAGGCGCTTGCTGAGCAAATCGGTGACGCAATCGCCCGCCCCAAACGCCTACTGGCCCACTGTTGAGCAACGTATGCCACTGTGCACCGAACCTAAACCTTCGAGAAGAGGGCAGCGTACACAGCGCTCGACTACGCTAAAGGCCGTGCCTTCTTCTAGAACACGTTCTACAAAAAAAACGGCACATTGCATAATATTAGCAAGCTATGAATACTTGCTAGAGCCCACCTCATACCACTCAATGCAGCCAAGGAACCCGCATGCGCCCAATCCGACTTCCGCTTTGTCTACTTTTCGTATGGGTACTGCTTGCCGGATGTGCTGGCCACTCAACGCTGGAAACCGACGACACGCCGATTACCAAGGGACTCAGTTCGCAGCGCGTGCAGATTCTTACCGTGGCAAAGAAAAATCTTGGCGTTGGCTATAAATGGGGCGGCAATACACCGTCGGAAGGTCTCGATTGCAGCGGACTCGCCGCGCTGGCCTACCATGCGGCAGGCTACACGCTGCCGCGTACGTCAAACGATCAGTTCCATCATATGCCGCAGGTCAGCAAGGCTCGGCCCGGCGACCTGATGTTCTTCGGCTCAGGCTCACACGCCAATCACGTCGGTATCTACATGGGTAACAACAAAATGATTCACGCACCGGGCAGTGGGCGCCGAGTGCAGGTGACCAACGTGACCTACGGCTACTGGCAGGACCACTATTTAGGCACTGGCTCACTCGCGCCCTAACGCTCTCGAGTGCATCTCGCAGGGCGGCCCAGCCTGTCAGTGGCCGCCTTGGGGGCTCGAATGCCATGCAGCCTGCCTGAAGGGACGATCCCTTAACTAACAGCCTATCGCGCCGCACTATCGGATAGTCGCGCCATCAAGCGCTATGCCTCACGCCCACCTACTTCCATCATAAGCAATCTAGTAAAGCAGCAGCATATCCCTGTGCAGGCTCTCCCATTCATGGGCAAGATTGTCTACAATGTCGGGCGAAAATATTCATGTGCCGGTTTTTATGCACAAGCCGACCTCATTGCATCATTAGGATAGGATTTGACCATGACTCAGAAGATTGCAGTAATTCGTGGCGACGGTATCGGCCCCGAAATTATGGATGCCACTCTCGAAGTACTCGACGCACTGGGCGCAGGACTTGAGTACGATTTCGTCGAAGCCGGTACCACTGCACTGGAGTCTCAGGGCGATCTTCTCCCCCAGGCAACCCTCGATAAGATCAAAGAACACGGCATTGCGCTGAAAAGCCCGCTCACTACGCCGGTTGGCAAAGGTTTTTCGTCCATTAACGTACAGCTGCGTCGCCACTTTGACCTGTACGCTAACGTTCGCCCTGCCATCAGCTTCCCTAATACGCAGTCGCGCTATCAGAATATCGATCTGATTACGGTGCGTGAAAATACCGAAGGGGCTTACCGCGCAGAAGGACAAACGCGCGATGACAACGAAGCACGCTCTGAAATTGTTGTTACCCGCAAAGGCTGTGAGCGTATCGCGCGCTATGCGTTCGAACTGGCACGCAAGCTGGGCCGTAAGAAGGTCACGATTGTTCACAAAGCCAATATCATCAAAAGCGCTTCAGGTCTGTTCCTGGACATTGCCCAGGAAGTGGGCAAGGAATATCCCGAGATCGAAGCCAACACCATGATCGTCGACAATGCCTGCATGCAGTTGGTAATGCGTCCTGAGCAGTTCGACGTGATCGTCACCACCAACCTGTTCGGCGACATTCTCTCTGATCTGTGTGCGGGTCTAGTGGGCGGTCTGGGGCTGGCACCCGGTGCCAATATCGGTGAAAACGCCGCCATCTTCGAGGCCGTTCACGGCTCGGCACCCGACATTGCAGGTAAAGGCCTGGCCAACCCTTGCGCACTGCTGCTGGCAGCCGCACAAATGCTCGACCACTTGAAGAAAACCGACGAAGCCGAGCGTCTACGTAAGGCAATCATCGATACGCTGACCGCCAAGGATAGCCTGACCGCTGATTTGGGTGGCGAAGGCAACACCAAAAGCTTCACCCAAGCGATTGTGTCACGCGTTAAGGGCTAACAGCTCCCGCGTTACGCGTAAAGGCGTCATCAAAAGCCCCTCTACCGAGGGGCTTTTTTTATCCCACCTGAATGGTCACATCGCGCTTGATATGACGCGCACGTGCGCAAGGGAGCGTTCGAACGGGAAGATGAGGCTAGGGCAAGACGCCCGTTTTTATCATTATTTCAAACAGTTAACTTCGTCCTAACACGTGCTGCCTAGGAAGGATTCGGATAAGTGGCACCCATCGCTGGCGTTACGGTAAATAAACGTTGACTTGCGACAAGGAACAGCACAGAGTAGCCGCATAGTTCTCAAGTCATTTGTTCTTCGTGTCGGTGAATCCCTCGACCCCAAGTGCACATTCCTTGTTTGCTAACACAGAACTTGGTTTGTCACCCGGTTTTAAATCAAAAACGCACATGCGTATCGAGGTATTTCAAATGGCAACTGGCACAGTTAAGTGGTTCAACGATCAGAAAGGCTTTGGTTTCATCACTCCTGACAACGGCGGCGATGATCTCTTTGCTCACTTCTCCGAAATCAAATCTGAAGGCTTCAAATCCCTTCAGGACGGTCAGAAAGTAACCTTCGACGTTACTCAAGGCCGCAAAGGCGAACAGGCATCCAACATCGTTGCTGCCTAATCGCTGCTGATCAGAGCCACCTGCTCTGATTAACAAAAAGCCGGGCTGACAGCAATGTCAGCCCGGCTTTTTTGTGCCCGATTCATCTTCACAGAAGCTCTGGTAATCACTCTTTAGTGCAGACCTGCCTACTGAGCGCTGGCGGCCCTATCATTCCCCCGCGATGGCCGACATCCATCGGGCCGAAGCACGCCTGCCCCCTCCGCCATTGCGGTGATTAGGCGCACATCCAGAGGGATTTTCCGAATGCGGTTATCACCATTGCCTCACAGCGGTGTAGCAACGCGACAACAATCTTCAGCGCCAATTTTCTTCAGATAGCCAACGATTGCACATCAAGCGGCACCTGGGTCTTCTCCTTGGTACCGCCAAAGGCAAGCCTAACGCTGTCGATAGCGCGCGACACAATGTTTTCCTGCTCAACCGGCTCGGCAGCAAACAAAGGCCCATGTGAAATCGTATGATCGCCCAGCGTTACCCGATATTCGCCGATTTCATCGCCCGCGTTCAGCGGAGCCATAAGCGGCGACTTATTGGCCACCAGCGCTGCTTTCAGGCTGTTGACCGGCACATCGTTGGGCATCGAGAGCACGATATCCTGATTCGGCGTAACGCCTACGTTGCTGCTGGCACCTTTCCACAGCGGGAATTCGCCCATCGGCACACCAGCACTGCCCAAGTGAACGTCGTAGAAATTGTTGTAGCCGTAATCAAGCAAGGTACTGGCGTCGGTAAAGCGCTGTTGGTGGTTGGCGGCGCCCAGCACAATGGCGTAAAGGCGGCGCTCGTTACCGCGTCCATCGGGGCGGTGCTCGGACGCAATAACGCAGCTACCGGCAGCATGGGTATAGCCCGTTTTCATGCCGTCGATTGCCGGGTTGGTTCTCACCAAACGGTTGGTGGCATAGCCATGGAAGGGGCCAAAACGGAAGTCAGGCAACGACGACAGCTTGAAATAACCGGGGTACTCCTGCGCCACTTGCTGAGCGAGCTTCGCTAGATCACGAGCCGTGGAGTAGTGGCCTGATTGGGTGAGACCATCGACATTCTCGAAGTGCGTGTTGGTCATGCCGAGACTGGCGGCGGTATCGTTCATTTGTTGTACGAAACCATCGAGGCTACCCGCCTCTGCAACAGCGAGTGACATCGCGGCATCGTTGGCAGAGACGATAATAAGCCCGCGCATCAGCGTATCTACTGACACCTGAGTGCCCGGCCGCACAAACATGCGTGACGTGTCAGACCCAAGTTGGCTCACTTCATCGGGAATCGTTACCTGATCGTCCCAATGCAGCTTTCCTGATTCCAGCGCGCGGTAGACCACCAGCGTCGTCATCAGTTTGGTCAATGATGCAATGGCACGCTGATCGTCGGCATTGTGTTCCGCCAGCACCTGTCCCGATTCACCATCGACCAACATCCATGCTGGCGAGGCGACGCCCTGAGGCGCAGGCAGCGCTTGGGCAGTGATGGCATGAGCGCTGATAACGGCCACTGACACCAGTGCCACAGCACCTTTACAGCGAACACCAGCAGCGCGAAACAGACGAGACAACACAGATACAACGGCGGGCAGCATGTAGCGATCCAACGACTTAATTATTAGTTAAAAGGCCCGCTATTCTAGCGCGAGCCTGGCGCCCGCTTCGAGTAAAGAATCGGCAATGATAGGCAGGGAAGAGAAAAACCACTAAAACCTGAACTTCCGCTCTTTTTCTTCCTCTTTCATGATGGTGGCGAGCGCTTCCTTGGAGATATAGCCCTGCGACAACGCATGGCGTGCCATGGTCGCGGTATCCTCCGCCAGCACTAGCGTGCTGCCCGCTTCGGACACTTCTTTGGCGAGTTGTTTGATCGACTCATCGCGCTCGCTATCGTTGCTGACGGCACGGATGTAAACGGCCTTCACGCGGGTGGGGTTCTCGCGCACGATGGTGGTGTACACCTCGGGATCGCGCTGACCGCTATCGCCGATCATGATGAATGGAAGGTCGTCGTACAGCGCCAGCATCCGGCGAATAACGATGCGCTTATGGTCCTTCGAGCGGCGGGGGAAGGGGCGAGTCAGCGACATGCCCCATTCACGCAGAAACAGAACCGGACCTGCGGGAATGCGGTTAATGCGGAAAAACTCTTCAAGCATCTCATAGATGCTCCAGGGCGCGCGGGAAACGTATAGCAGTGGCCGCTCGCTGTCGCCTTCATCACCGCGGTAAAGCGCCTGATAAAAAGCCGCCACCCCGGGAAAGGCCGCGCGTCGGTCGGCCTTCTCAAGGAACAGCCGGTACAGCATGAACGCTTTGTTAGCCACCCCGGTGTGCATCACGGTGTCATCGATGTCGCTGATAACCGCGAAATCGACGTTGGGGGGCGGTACATATACCTCGGTGGTGGCCTTGATAACGTCACCGAAGTCGTCCATCAATCGCAGTTCGGCTTCGTACCAGATACGGCCAGGCTCAAGCGCATCGTCCACCGACACGGTGGCATGAAAGTAGCCATCATCGTCGGTACTGACAATGGTGTGAGAGTCATTGAAGCGCACGCCGACATTAACGCCGCCCATCCCCTTGCGCAGCAGACGTCTCAAGCAATCGACAACATCACGCCACACGCTGCCGGGAGCAACGCTCGCGCCGAAACCGTGCTGGTAAAAGACGCGCCCCATGATGAACACTTCGCGGCTCGAGCCTACCCCACGGTAGGGGTTAATGACGAGACCGCCACGTCCATTGTCGCCGCGCATTGGACGGGCAAAAACGGCCAGACAGCGACGTAACGCGTGGAAGGGATTCTTGCCTCGACGACCCATCAAGGACCTCAAGTGGAATTAACGATACAACGCAAGCGCTTCGATGGATGAGTACATCACCTTCAACAACGGCGCTCTGCGTTTCCATAACCCTGCGATTGATACCATTGTAGAAGGCGTTCGCAGCCTTCTACAGTGCAGCCAATGGTAATTGACCTTTACGTACAGCAATAAAACCTGACAGGAATGCGAAATATTCTCTTGTCATTCGCACGAGGTCAACTCACTCGTGTCACTTAATCACGCATCCTTACGCTGCTAAATCCCGAGATATTCCAGGGTTTTTACGATAATTTGCTCGGTCGGGTGCTGTGAATCGATCACAACACCTGGCTCATCGTCTTCCAGGGGCTCCAGCGTTGCCAACTGAGAATCGAGCAGCGACGCGGGCATATAGTGGTTTTCGCGATGCTCCATGCGCGCTTCCAGCACCTCGCGATCGGCATGCAGCAGCACAAAGCGCACGTCGGCGTCGGCTTCTTCCAACAATACTCGATAGCTTTTCTTGAGCGCCGAACAGGTTAATACCACGCTAGTGCCTGCCTGGCTCTGTTGCGAAATCCAGTCGCGAATATCGCGCAACCACGGCCAGCGATCATCGTCGTTGAGCGCGATGCCCTGAGACATCTTGTCTACGTTGGCCTTGGGATGAAATTCGTCTGCTTCAGCGAACGGCCAGCCCATCTTCTCGGCAAATGCCTCAGCGGCGGTAGATTTGCCGGACCCTGACACTCCCATAAATACCAACGCATACGGCTGGGACATCGTCGAACTCTCCATGATGAGGTAGCGGGCAATCGCAGCGCCCTGATAAACAGCGCGCGAGAGTAGCATTCAGCATGAGGCAGCTACATGCCAAAAGTGCCCAATCAGTTAGTGCTAGCACCCTACCATTATCCCGCCGCAATCGCTTTAGCCAGAGTACGCATAATCACAGCGCATGCACATTCGCTGCTGCTGAAGCGCAAAAACGACGGTATGCTGAAGCTAATTCGCTTTCACGAGATCATCGTCAGCGCTGATCATCCCTTGTTTTCAGCTTTTGGAGTGCCCATGACCTGCCACGCCTCTTCGTCTATCGAGCAACGACTCGCGGCCTTGCGCGAACAACTCAAGGCACACCAGCTTGATGCGTGGATAGCGCTCTCCTCAGACCCTCACATGTCGGAATACCTGCCCGAGCATTTCTCGCAGCGCACTTGGCTGTCCGGGTTCGATGGCTCAGCCGGCACCTTGGTCGTTCTGGCCGATGATGCCACGCTGTGGGCCGACAGCCGCTACTGGGTACAGGCTGACAAGCAGCTCGCGGGCAGCGGCATTCGCCTGGAGAAATTCATTCCAAGCAAGGGCCGCGACCATCTGGCATGGCTGGTAACACAACTTCCTGAAGGCGCACGTGTTGGCATTGATGGCGCTGTGGTATCCGTGGCCGCAGCGCAGCAGTTGGCAGAAGCACTTGCCGCCAAGCAGATTGAGCTGGTGACTGAGCTTGATCCTGTGGCCGCCATCTGGGCTGATCGCCCTGCGCTGCCCAATGCGCCTATTTATGCGCATGCCGCTGAATACGCAGGCAAAACACGCGCCGAGCGGCTTGCCACGCTGCGTGAATCGCTGGCTGCCCGCGATGCCGATTGGCAACTGCTTTCCAGCGTCGACGATATCGCCTGGCTGCTCACCCTGCGCGGCAGCGATGTTGAGTACAACCCGGTGTTTCTTGCCCATGCGTTGATCGGGCCCGACACCGCCCAGCTGTTTGTCGATCGCCGCAAGATCGACGCCACATTGGCCGCCGAACTTGAGCAGGACGGCATCACGCTGAGCGACTACGACAGCGTGGTAGAGGCGCTTGGCTCGCTGCCGACCGACGCGGCAATTTCCCTCGACCCAGCCAAACTCAGCCTGAAGCTTTACCAAGCATTACCCGAGCAGGCCGAGATCGTCGCAGGCATCAGCCCCACTACGCTGGCCAAAGCCATTAAAAGCGACGACGATTTGCGCCACGTCCGTCATGCGATGGAAGAAGATGGCGCAGCGCTGTGCGAATTTCTATGCTGGCTCGATCACGCTCAAGCCAATGGCGAATCCTTCTCAGAGCTCACCGTCGATGAACGCCTGTCAGCGCGTCGTGCGGCGCGCCACAATTTCGTCTCGCTGAGCTTTCCTACCATCGCCGGCTTCAACGCCAACGGCGCTCTGCCTCACTACCGCGCTACGCCGCAGGAATATTCACAGATTAGCGGCGATGGCCTGCTGCTGATTGATTCCGGCGCTCAATACCTCGACGGCACCACCGACATTACCCGCGTGATCGCCATCGGCACACCGAGCGACGCTCAGAAACGCGATTACACGCGTGTGCTTAAAGCGACCATTGCGCTCTCGCGGGCCAGCTTTCCCGAAGGCGTTTCATCGGGGGCGATTGATGCCATCGCGCGTGCACCGCTGTGGGCGGCAGGCATCGACTTCGGCCATGGCACCGGCCATGGCGTGGGTTACTTCATGAACGTCCACGAAGGCCCCCAGGTAATCGCTTACAGCGCACCTCCCACCCCCGAACGGGCGATGCGCAGCGGCATGATCACCTCCATCGAGCCCGGCGTTTATCGTCCCCATCAATGGGGCGTGCGGATCGAAAACCTGGTCGCCAATCGCCCTCTGGAAAGCGCGGATGGCGAGTTCGGCGAATTCCTCACCTTCGAAACGCTAACGCTATGCCCCATCGACACGCGCCCCATCGAACCATCACTGCTGAATGCAGAAGAGATCGAATGGCTTAACCGTTACCATGCAGAAGTCAGAGAACGCTTGGCACCCAAGCTGGAAGGCAAGGTCAGCGAGTGGCTCGAACGGGTTACCCAACCGTTAAGTCACTAACGCGACGCGATTGAGCGCGGCTGCCAACGCGCGTCTGCCGTGCGGTTACGCTTCGCCAGCTTATCGCGATGCTATCTTTCGCGCGCTGACCATGCTGAAATAGCCGCCGTTTCTACTCTCACCACAGGATCTTGCAATGACTGCTCCTACACCTTCGCAGCTCGCTTCGGTCGGTTTCGCCGCGCTCGCTATTGGCAAAGCCTTCGAAGCACTCGAACAAGCAGGCTTTCCGCTCGACAGCGATCAGCAAGCGCGCCTCTCACAGGCAGTGGGAACATGGCTACGTAATCAACTGGGCGATGCTGAAGTCGATGCGGCCAAGCAGGCACTAGGAGAGACACTGGGTGGCGAAGACGCTGATGATGACGAGATCGGCGCGGCGATTACCGCGGCCGGAAGCAGCGTGGCGATCATTTTCAGTACTCTGGACGACGCGCCCACCGAGGCGTTCGATGCCGCCAGCGAGGCGCTACACCATGCGCTGGTGGACGCCTACGGCGAGGAAAGTATTGCGGCACTGCAAGTCAATCAGCCGTCTGAGTAGCAGCTTCGCGCTTAAACAGCGGAATGTAGGGCATTGGCTTAGCCCGACAGCCAAATGGCGCCGCGAGTAGCGCACATTGCTGAAGGCCTCAGCACCGCAAAACGATGAGCGCGACGCCCATCGTGGTGATGCATCTGGCGGGTTCAGCCCCCGCAACGGGAAGCGCCCCCAACCGGAAATGGTTGGGGGCGCTCTTTGTTAGTGCTCAACGCTGACCGTGAGGCGAATACGGTTAGATGATGGGAGAAGCCTCAACCCTTCGGACAGCGTGGAAACACTCTACGTCAACGCCGCTAGCGCGTTGACGCACGTAGGATTACGCGACGTGGTTGTGCAGCGATGCCGTCATGCGGTGGCATACTGCCTCCGCTTCTTCACGGGTTGGGTAGCATCCCAACGACGTATCGGCAGCACTGGAGCGCTCGACCACGCACCAGCCGTCAATTCGGGTGGGTTCAGCTTCGACGTAATGGGGAACAACACAATAACCAATGACCATAACATCACCTCTGACTTAAATAAGAATAACTAACATTACAGCGTCTGCTGCTCACACCAGCAGTACAACTCTACTTTAGTCCCAAAAATCCTAAACACTACCCCAAAATTTAACTAAATCGTCATTTCTTGGTAGTTAAAAAGTAACCGGATGTGAGCTAGCGAGCGTTTTTGCAGCTTTTTCCATCATTCCTGCCCAACGTTGCCAATTTCCCTCTCGATAGCAGATGCCCCACTCCACCGACGCTGGAACTCTGTCGGCCCAGCCAAAATCCGCTACCCAAGCGCAGGCGAACACCTTCCTACCATCGTCGCAGATACCAATGTTGTGTGTATATTGCACTTGATGTGCATTATATGTATATCATTCATTATCAGCGGGAGAGCAGGATGTCTCAACCACTTCAGGGTTCCGAAGTGCTGGAACGGGCGTTGTCCAAAGTGCGCTGGCGGATTCTGCCGCTTATTGCGCTGCTCTATTTCATTGCCTATCTCGACCGAAGCAATGTTTCATTCGCCAAAGAGCAGATGAGCGCTGATCTCAATCTGTCAGCGACAGTATTTGGTTTAGGGGCGGGCTTTTTCTTTATTGGCTACACGCTGTTTGAGATTCCCAGCAATGCGGGCATGTACCGTTTCGGCGCCCGCAAATGGATTGCGCGGATATTGATTCCTTGGGGATTTCTCGCCATGGCAATGGCAATCATTACCGGAACCAAATCGTTTTACGCCGTGCGTTTTTTATTGGGTGTGGCAGAAGCGGGCTTCTTCCCGGCGGTTATCTTCTACTTCACGCTATGGTTTCCGGTGCGGCAGCGCGCCGCTATTCTGGGCATCTTCGTACTCGCTCAGCCCATTGCCAATATGCTCGGTGCGCCGCTGAGCGGACTGATTCTTGGCATGCACGGCATTGCCGGGCTGGACGGCTGGCAATGGCTTTACCTGATTGAGGGGCTGCCCGCCGTTATTCTGGGCTTCCTTGCTCCGGTGCTGCTGACCGATCGGCCTGCCGAAGCGACATGGCTCTCTGAGGAAGAGAAATACACCTTGCAGCGCGCCATCGATCAGGACAACGCAGCAATTACGCGCTCGGGCGACAAAACCTTTTTGCAAACGCTAACCGATCGTCGCGCACTCGTCTATTCGTTGCTGAATTTTGGCATGGTGATGGGGATTTACGGGCTTGGCTTCTGGCTGCCTTCAGTAGTGAGCGAAATGGGCCACTATAGTGATCTTACCCTTGGGTTGATCGTAGCTATGCCTTACCTGGCCGCCTCCTGCTTCATTATCTGGTGGAGCCGCCGTGCCGACCGAACCGGCAAGCGCGCGTTACACGTTGCGATGAGTTTGTTTCTGGCAGCGTTCGGCTTGCTTGGCGCCGGCTACACGCTCAGCCTGACGCCGATACTGGCGCTGATTCTGCTGTCGCTGGCGGCGGTAGGCATCTTCACGGCCATCGGCCCGATGCTCTCCATGCCTGCCAGTCTGTTTAGCGGCGCCGCTGCCGCTGCCAGCATCGGGGTCGTGAATGCCATCGGCAATATTGGCGGCTTCGTGTCACCCTTTGCGGTTGGCTATCTCACCGATATCACCGGCTCTACCCGCGCAGGCCTTTGGTTTCTCGCGGCTGCGCTCGCACTTACCGGACTCGTTACGCTGCTTTACGCTGGCCGAAGGCCAGAAGGCAATACGTCACTCGCCACCAGGTCCCATTAGAAAGGAGATTACCCATGTCGAATCAGGACTTGAACGGAAAAATTGCAGTTGTCACAGGGGGAGCCGTAGGCATTGGCGCCGCTATTGCCCAATCGCTGGCAGCGCGTGGAGCGCGCATTGTCTTCACCTATCATAGTCATGCGCCTTCCCAGCAAGCACTGGATGCACTGCGCACACCTGATCAACAGGAGGCCATCGCGTATTCCATTGACCTGACCTCGGAGAGCGCCGTCGAAGAATTTGGCAGCGAGATCGAGCGTGAGGTAGGCAAGGTGGATATTCTGGTCCACAACGCAGGCGGGCTTGTTGAGCGGTCGCGCATTGAAGAGATGCCTTATACGCTGTTCCGCCACGTGCAAACGCTGAATGTCGACAGCGTGTTCCTGCTGAGCAAGCGGCTTATCCCGCTGATGCCCGAAGAAGGACGCATCGTCATTGTGGCCTCGCTGGCAGGCCGCTCTGGCGGGCACCCTGGGGCCACCGCCTATGCTACCGCCAAGGCTGCGCTGTTCGGTTTCACGCGAGGGCTCTCGAAGGAAGTGGCCGACCGCAGGATTACCGTTAATGCGGTCGCTCCCGGGTTTATCGAAGCGACGCCCTTCCACGACACCTTCACCACGGAAGCCTCCAAACAGCACACCATCACCACCATTCCCCTCGGGCGTGCCGGCGTGCCTGACGACGTTGCTTCGGCGGTCAGCTGGCTAGCCTCGCCAGGCGCGTCCTTCGTTACCGGTACGATTATCGATATCAACGGCGGGCAGCATTTCAGCTAATGTTAACGACACCGATTATTCATCCTCAGGTGCTTTCCGCGCTGGCGTCGGCGGGCCATAAGTCGCTGGTGGTCATTGCGGATGCTCATTTCGCCGCCGCCACCGCTATCGCAGACCACGCGGTAGTGGTGCACGCCGCGCTGCAACCGGGCCAACCGCTGGTACCAGAGGTCGTCGAGCTGGTAGCCAACACCATCATGATCGAAGGGCTAACCACCATGCAGCCTTCCGAGCCTGCGCTGGGTGCGGTGGCGCAGCAGGTGGCGGATAAACTTCCCGAAGGTATTGAGCAAACGGCCGTGACGCGCGCGGAATTTACCGCGCTCACGCGCTCGGCCGATGTCGCTTTATGCATTGTAACCGGGGATACACGCAGGTTTGCGAATGCTATTCTGAGGGTCGGCGTAACACCTTCCTGACCCGCTTTCTGGCCTTAACACACCTATGAGTTCCACCGTATCCCGCGCAATCCAAATCCTTGAGCTTTGCAGTGCGCTCCCCAGAACGGCAGCAGATATCGCGGCCGATCTGGGCGTTCACCGCACCACGATCCTAAGAACCTTGCTAACACTCCAGGACGCCGGAATGGTGCGTCAGACATCGCCCGGCGTGTTCGGCGCGGGCTTTCGGCTGGCGGCGCTGGCTCGCTCGGCAATGGAGAACTTCGATCTACGTGCCATTGCGCACCCTTCTCTTGCGGCCCTTAGCGCAAAACTGGGGCTGACCGTGCAGTTTGCGGTGCCCAATCGAGATCGGATTACCTACGTCGACAAGATCGAACCGGCGAACTCGATTGTGCTGAATACCATTATTGGCGGCGACGTGGTGATTAACACGGCAGGCGTCGCTAAAGCGATTCTGGCGTTTTCGCCTGAACGCGAGAAAGCCATGATCCTTGAGCGCGCCACCTTCGAGCGCTATACCGAACGCACTATTACCAACATGACTGCTTTCGATCAGGCGTTGGAAGAAGTACGCCAGCAAGGCTGGGCTTACGATGATGGCGAATACGATGCGCTGTCGAACTGCATTGCCGCACCGGTGCGTGATCACAGCCAACGGGTAGTGGGAGCGGTGTCGATTACCTCGTTTCGCTCGCAAGCAGATATCGCAGCGCTTAAACAACATCTGCCCGCATTGATTGCTACCACTACGACCATCAGCAACGATCTAGGATGGAAGCCGGCGTCGGCGTAATCTGCCCATAGCCGCGAGCGGCTGGGCTCTCTTTGGCCGGCACTGCTGAAGCTGGGCTGGGCTGGGCTGGGCTGGGCTGGGCTGGGCTGGGCTGGGCTGGGCTGGGCTGGGCTGGGCTGGGCTGGGCTGGGCTGGGCTGGGCCAGCATAGCCCCCGAAGGACGGTGGTCAATCCTTCGAGGGATTACTAAACAAGATGCCCATCACCGCAGACTGCCAGCGGCATGAGGCTAAGCGTGCCATCTTAGGTTAGCCGCTGGGCAGTAACGATCAGGCACGAAAGGCTTGCTGCTGTTCAGCGCACAGCGCCTCGTTACTGAATACGGATGGGGCACTCGAACACTTGCTCGGGCGCCTTCTGCTGGGCGTCAGCGTCGTGGTAAACAAGACGCAGCGTGCCTGTACTGGCGCCATCGGCGGTGAAACGCCAGTCAAACACCAGCGGCTGATCGGTGTGATCGTCTTCACTGGCATTCTCCGCGCGCGGCGGGCTTAGCAGCCGCAAACCATCGGGCCGATCATCGAGCTGCCAGGTCAGCTTGCTATCAGGGTCGGCTGGCAAGCGCACCGCGACACGCTGGTCGCGCTTCAGCGTTAGCGGCGCACAAGCGCTGGTATCTGCAGCATTAATGGTGACATCGACCTCTTGCGTAAACGCAGAGGGATCAGGCGTTCCCGCGCCATTGGCCTGATTGGCCAGGTTCGGGCTAGCGAATGCCGGCCGCGGCGCGTCACCTACCGTCGCACTATCGCCGCCACCCAATATGGAGCAACCGGATAGCCATATGGCGCCACCAGCGATCGCCGCGAGTTTTACAATGCTACGCTGATGGTGTCTTTGATCTATCGCCACAACCCTTATCCTATCGTCGACGTGTTCGTTCACCTAACCACTGTGATATGAGAACCGAAGGGTAAGCGACGATAGCGGAATCGTCGAGATTAATATTTTTTTAGTATCAGAAAGGCAAATTTGAAAAGTTTTAAATATGGGTCCATGCTAATAGGACCTTAATACTTATTTCAGATCCAGCGGAGCATTCATCGTGAGTACACAGCAGGCATCCGCCTCGAAATTGTCAAACGAGGCTCGTCAGCAATTAATCGAACGGCTCGGCAGCATTGTCGGCAAAAAGCACACACTTAGCGACGAACGCAGCACCAGTCGCTTTCGCAAAGGGTTTCGCTTCGGCGATGGCCCCGCGCTAGCAGTTGTGCAGCCTGCCTCGCTGGTAGAGCAATGGCGGGTGCTGCAAGCGTGTGAAGAAGCCGATGTGATCGTCATCATGCAGGCTGCCAATACCGGATTGACCGGCGGCTCGACCCCAGACGGCGATGATTACGATCGCGATATCGTGATTATCAGCACCTTGCGGATGGATCGTATTCATTTGATTCATGACGGCAAACAAGTGGTGTGCCTGCCCGGTGCAACGCTTTATAACCTTGAGAAAGCACTCAGCCCTCTGGGCCGCGAGCCCCATTCCGTGATTGGCTCTTCGTGTATTGGCGCCTCGGTATTTGGCGGCGTTTCCAATAACTCCGGCGGCGCGCTGGTAAGACGTGGCCCAGCCTATACCGAGTTCGCGATTTACGCGCAGCGCGATAGCGAAGGCAAGCTACGGCTGGTTAACCACCTAGGCATCTCGCTGGGTGACGATCCCGAAGATATTCTCACTCGCCTGGAAAACGGCGACTTCAGCGAAAGCGATATCTCCGACGACGGTGCCGCTTCTGACCACCATTATCAGGAGCATGTTCGCCACGTCGACGCTGACACGCCCGCGCGCTTTAATGCTGACCCAGAGCGTTTGCATGAAGCCTCAGGCAACGCCGGTAAACTGGCGCTGTTTGCGGTGCGTTTGGACACTTTCGAAGCGGTATCCTCGAAGGTGTTCTATGTCGGTACCAACAATATCGACAAGCTAACGCAGCTGCGTCGCGAATTGCTGGCGGAAGGACGCGAACTGCCGATCGCGGGCGAGTACATGCATCGCGAGTGCTTCGATGTTGCCGATGTTTATGGCAAGGATACCTTCGTGATGATCGAGAAGTTCGGCACCGACAAAATGCCGCAAATCTTCGCGATCAAAGGCAGCGTTGATGCTTTCTTCTCACGCTTCAACATCCACGGCTTCACTGATCGCGTTAGCCAGTGGATGTCGCACCTGTTCCCCGATCATCTGCCAAAACGCATGCGTGAATACCGCGACAAATACGAGCATCACCTGATGCTGCGTGTGGCGAGTGATCAATTCGAGGCAACCGGTTCGCTGCTGAAAGAGCTGTTTACCGACGGTGATGGCGATTACTTCGAATGCACCGAAGATGAGGGCAACAAGGCCTTCCTGCATCGCTTTGCTGCTGCGGGTGCAGCCATTCGCTATCGCACCGTGCACAAGCAAACTGCCGAAGGCATGGTGGCGCTCGATGTCGCACTGCGTCGTAACGATACCGACTGGTTCGAGCATCTGCCCAAAGAGATCGACGACAAGCTAGAGAAAAAGCTCTATTACGGCCACTTCCTGTGCCACGTGATGCACCAGGACTACGTAATCAAGAAAGGCCACGACTGCATGGACGTCGAGCACGCGATGTGGAAAGGCTTGGACGCGCGCGGTGCCGAGTACCCCGCCGAGCACAACGTAGGGCATCTGTACCACGCCAAACCGGCCCTCTCCGAGCACTATCAGCAGCTTGATCCATGCAACTGCTTTAACCCTGGCATCGGTCAAACCTCGAAGCTGAAATATTGGGGCAAACAGCAGGCGCAGGCCAGCAACCCACAAGCCTGAACGACTTAAGGCAAGTATTGCTCCACAACAAAGCGGCGCCGCAGTAATCTGCGACGCCGCTTTTTTAGAGGTATGGAGCTCGGTCGGTTTAGAAGCCTTGAGCCTTCAATATTTGGTCAACCGACTGCTGCGCTGGCCGCTTATAGAAGCTTAATAGCGCGCGAATGTCGTTAGCGAACATGCCATCGACGCCCAACTGCTGGAAGCGCTTGAAGTCGACCGGCTTGTCTATGGTGTAGGGATGAATCAGCAGGCCGCGCTGGTGCGCTGCTTCATTCATCCACGGCTGCGTCATGTCCATGTAGCTCCACTCACCGCCGTCGGCAAGGCGCGTAGCGGGGCCTACGCCCTCAGCGCCGTGCGCTTTGGCAAAATCGAGCCACTGATAGTAGTCATCGCGTGAACGCACTGTCGACTTGGCATAATAGGAAGCGTCGCTCTCGCCTTCGGCACGCGGTGCTTGCTTCGCTGCGGGAATATAGCCATCACCGATCCACAGCAACAGGATCTTGGGAACATCAGGCATCTCGTGGTTCAGCTTGACCAGACTGTCGCGCTCAAAGGTTTCAAGAATCACTCGCCCGCGCGTGCTGGCAACATTCACGTCGCCATCGCCTTTAGCGCCCTTGCTTAACCAGCCCCGCTCGGCAAGCTTGTCGCGCAAATCCTTCTCGATGCCCGGGAACAGCTTCGGCTCTTTCGTTTCAAGATAAAGCCCCGGCTTGTTTTTGCCGCCTTCAGCAATCGAAATCAGCTCGTCGAGGGTGACAATCTTCAGCCCTTTGAAGGACGAACGCGCACGCTCGGGATGCGCCTTGTTGAACCAGCTGCCGACATCAAGGCTTTTCAATTCCGCAAGCGTGAAATCGCTGACCGGCGCATCAGCGCGATCAGGAAAGCGCTCGGCAACGTTGGTGGTGCGTTTCAGATTGGTGTCGTGAAGGGCAATTAACACGCCGTCCTTGGTGCGCTGCAGGTCAGCTTCCAAATAATCAGCGCCCTCTTCGCGGGCCAGAATAAAGGCCGCGCGGGTCTCCTCCGGTGCGTTCCACGAATCACCACGGTGGGCGATAGCGGCAGGATCGGGAATGCCATAGTGCGCCGCCAGCGATTTCGCGGGCTGCTCGGCAGCCGATACATTCAGCGAGGCAATACCTGCTAAAAGCGTGAGTGCCCATGCCGCTGCGTGTTTTCCCACCATGTTACCCCCTTCGATGTGAGTCGTTTCACAAAGGGTAGCCATTTATTGGCCGGCTTCATAGGTAGCTGGCTTAAGCTAACGTAGCGGTCTTGCCTGGGCTGCTGCCAAAATAGTGCTTGTACTCGCGGGAAAACTGCGAGGTCGAATGATAGCCTACCGCCAGCGCTGCCTGAGCGACCTGCTGATCTCCACCCATCAGCATGGCGCGCGCTTTAAGCAGCCTTAATCGCTTCAAATACTGCAACGGCGATTGCTGGGTGGTGCGCTTGAAGTGATGATGGAAGTGCGACACGCTCATGCTGGCTGAACGCGCCAACTGCTCGATGGTGATCGCTTCCTTGAAGTGCTCGTGCATAAACTGCAGCGCTTCCGCGATGCGCAAATAATGTCCCTGATCGGTGATCAAACGCCGTAACGACTCTCCCTGAGGCCCGCATAGCGCTGCAAATACCACCTCACGCAGCCGCCCACTGCCCAACGCGCGGCTTTTGACGGGATCGCTGAAGCACTCGGCCAACCGCAGCAGCGCTTCGCCAAAGCTATCGTCGATCGGCACCGCCGCCATCGGCGTGGGGAGTTCACCCTTGCCGCGCTGTTCGCTCGGCAATTGCGCCACTAGCTCTCCCAACATCAGGCGATTCAGCGTGATGCTGATACCCAGCAGCGGTTCCTCCGCCGATGCCACCGTCTCGCATTCAAACGGCAGCGGCATGGCCTGCACCAGATAGTGACCAGCGCCATAGTAAATCTCACGATCTCCCAGATACCCCAGCTTGCCGCCCTGCACCACCACCTTCAGGCCCGCTTCGTATATCAACGGCTCGCGTGGGCGATGGCAACCGCTGAACATCAGCTCTACCCCGGGAACGCCGGTAGCAGAAAATCCTTCCGGCAAATTCAACGGGCGCAAACGCTCAACTAGCGCTCGGGCGTAGTGGTTTGGAGGTTGGTCGGCGTCTGAAGACGTTGAAGGAACCGAACATGTACGCGGCAAGATCGACATAAAGGCAGCGATATCCAGATAAACGGAGAAAGGCGCCAGGCTAGTGCGCCGGACTTTAGTTATAAAATAACATTGTGCATGAAATCTGCGAAATTTTAACGCTGAAATCGGGAATTTCACAGGATTAGGCAACTATCACACAGAATCCGCGTGGCAATCTGCTACTCGCTCCTGCACACTGAATATCGTTATGCCGGCATCGTGAATGGGCCGGCTTCCCTATTTGGTCAAGGAGACTCAGAGATGGCTAATACTCAAGGCTATGCAGCACAGTCCGCGACGTCACCGTTGGAGCACTTCGCGTTTGATCGTCGCCAGCCGCGCCCCGATGATGTTTCGATCGAGATTCTTTACTGCGGCGTATGTCACTCGGATCTTCACTTTGCGCGCAACGATTGGGGCAATGGCACTTGGCCAGTCGTGCCGGGTCACGAGATCATCGGTCGCGTGACAGCGGTGGGCCCTGAGGTCAGCAAATTCAAGGAAGGCCAAATCGTTGGCGTGGGCTGCATGGTGGATTCGTGCGAGCATTGCAGTGCCTGTGAAAGCGGCCTCGAGCAGTATTGCCTTGAAGGCATGACGCCCACCTACGGCGGCCCTGACCGCGTCGATGGCACCATTACTCAGGGTGGCTACTCCACGCAGGTAGTGGTTAAAGAGCGCTTCGTGGTGAATGTGCCCGACAGCCTCGACTTCACTACCTCTGCGCCGGTGCTTTGCGCAGGTATCACGACCTATTCGCCGCTGAAGCACTACGGCGTCAAGGAAGGCCACAAGGTCGGCGTTATCGGCATGGGCGGCCTTGGTCATATGGGCGTGAAGCTGGCGCTGGCAATGGGCGCTGAAGTCACGCTGTTCACCCGCTCCGAGAACAAGATCGAAGAAGCAAAACGCCATGGCGTGCACCACGTGGTGGTATCGACTGACGATAGCCAAATGGAAAGCTACGCCGGCTACTTTGACTACTTGCTCGATACCGTGCCGGTGCAACATGACCTCAACCCTTACCTACAACTGCTTAAGTTCGACGGTATCCACATTCTGGTCGGCCTGATCGAGCCTATCGAGCCGCCGCTGAACGCTGCTAACCTTGTAACTAGCCGTAAGGTCGTGGCAGGCTCGCTGATCGGCGGTATGCCTGAAACGCAGGAAGTGCTCGACTTCTGCGCCGAGCACAACATCGGCTGCGACGTAGAAGTGATTACCATCGATCAGATCAACGAAGCATGGGAGCGCATGCAAAAAGGCGACGTGAAATATCGCTTCGTGATCGACATGAAGAAGTCGTTCCCTGACGTCGCCTAACTACCACGCGACTCAGACTGAACGTGAAAGGGCTGCCATATGGCAGCCCTTTTTGCGTTTGAGCGACTTTCAGCCTATGTCTAGTAATAGGCTCAGCTGCTAGTGTCTGAGTGGCGTTTGTTCATTATCGAAAACTTCCCGCGCAGGAGAACACGCTATGAAACGTTATCTGATGCTCGCCTCTTTGATGGCGGCCACCGGAATCTCTACCGCCTTCGCCGCCGAGGATATCAAGGCGCCGTTGCTCGATGAGCACAATGCCAATATTGGTCAGGTAACGGTGAGCGCAATACCCAGCGGGGTTATTTTGCGGGTGGAAGCACAGCACCTGACGCCGGGCTGGCACGGCATGCATTTCCATGAACAGGCAGAATGCAAAGGGCCTGACTTCAAAAGCTCCGGTGCCCACGTACATACCGCCGATAAGGTGGTGCACGGCGTACGCAACGCCAAGGCCAACGATAGCGGCGATTTGCCCAATCTGTACGCACACAAGGACGGCAGCGCGACCGTGGAAGTGTTCTCGCCGCTGGTTAGCCTAACGCCAGGCAAGAACTCACGGCCTGCACTGTTGGATAGCGATGGCTCGGCGCTGGTCATTCACGCTCAGCCGGACGACTATCAAAGCCAGCCGATCGGCGGCTCTGGCGATCGCGTTGCCTGCGCCTCGCTAGCGAGTAACGAAGGGAAATAGCGCTGGTACCGCGCGCTTAATTAAACAGCGCGCCATCGCTGCTGGCAGAGTCCTAGTCCAGCGCCAGGCTTTGCTGGCAGGCTTCAAGGGCCAGCAGCCTGCGTTTCACGTCGATACCTCCCGCAAACCCGGTCAAGCTGCCGTCGCTGCCGATTACTCGATGGCAGGGCACGATAATCGGCAACGGATTGCGTCCGTTGGCTGCACCCACCGCTCGCACCGATTTGGGTGAGTGGATGTGCGCCGCGAGCTGTCCGTAGCTGCGCGTTTCGCCGTAGGGAATGTCGCTCAGCGCTTGCCAAACGCGATGCTGGAACTCAGTGCCCTCGGCAGCAAGCGGCACACTGAACGTAACGCGCTCGCCGTTGAAATAGCGCTGCAGCTCATCGCTGGCCTGCGCCAGCACAGGATGCTGAAACGTGACGTCGGCGTGCCATTCCGCGCCTACCTCGCGCGGCTTCCGCGCGGTGGCAAACTGAATCATTGTCAGCCCACGTTCGCTGGCCGCCAGCAGTAGCTTTCCTATCGGGCTGTCCAGATAGCCGTAGTGCATCGCCTTCCTTCCCTGTGGGTCCGATATAAACACTCCTCACCGCATTCCAGCGCCCTACAGCCCTTCCGGAAACAGCACATCGGTAAAGCCAAACGAGCGGAAATCGGTAATACGGGAGGGGTACAGGCGCCCGATCAGATGGTCGAATTCATGCTGAACGATGCGCGCGTGGAAGTCTTCTGCCGATTCGTCGATAGGCTGACCATCCGGATCGATGCCCTGATAATGAATCCGCTTATAGCGCTCCACCTGCCCACGCAGGCCAGGAATCGACAGACACCCTTCCCAACCGGCTTCACGCACGTTATCCAGCGGCGTCACAATCGGGTTCAGCAGCGCCCTCGGCGCCACCGGAGCACGCCCCGGATAGCGCGGGCTGGCCTCAAAACCGAAAACCATCAACTGCAGGTTTTCACCGATTTGCGGTGCCGCCAGCCCGACTCCCTTGGCATCGCGCATGGTCTCAAACATGTCCGCTACTAAACGCTTTAGCTCGGGGCTGCCGATCATGTCGTCGGGCACCGGTTCGGCCACTTTCAGAAGCCGCTCATCCCCCATTCGCACGATGTCGCGAAGCATGGCGTTACTCCTCTAGCGCTGTCGCAGGTAGTCACTGGCTTAGAGCGACTTGAGTACTTCCAGCATATCCTGATCGCCGCTCAAAAAGTCGAGCTCTTTACCAATACTTTGGTCAATATGAAGCGCAGCAACAGCGGCGACCGCCACATCCCGACGCGGAATACTCTTGCCTTCACGCTCCTCGGGATAACCCACCGAAATGCGCTGTGTGGATTCGTCGTCGCTCAGTGAGCCCGGCCGCAAAATGGTATAATCGAGGCCGCTTTGCTTCAGCCATTCGTCTGCGTAGTGCTTCGCCACGTAGTACGGCTTGAGCGCATCGCTCCAGCGCTCGCGCTTGTCGGCACCCAGCGCGCTGACCATAACGAAGCGCTTGATACCCAACTGCTGCGCGGCCTGCATGCTTTTCACCGCACCATCCAGATCAATCAGCAAGGTTTTATCATCACCGGTGCTGCCACCCGAGCCTGCCGAGAAGATGACCGCATCGGCGCCCTGCATTGCGACCGCGATATCTTCCAGCGGCGCTTCCAAATCGACTAACCGTGTGTCGACGTCCTGCTGGCGATATTCATCGGCCTGCTGGGTATGACGCACCTGCGCGATGGGCGTGTCTGGCGACGCCTGGAGTGCCTTCACAATATGCTTGCCGACGTGACCACCGGCACCGATTACCAATACCTTCATGTCGATCTCCTGTTGGTTTGTTGCTTGCTGGAGTAACTTGCACGCTAATTGCAGCGCATCCCGAGAGGCAATTCGTTATGATGAGACAACGTATTGCCCTTCAGTTGTGGACCTTTTGCATGCCCTTCGACGCTACTGCTATCAAGCGCCTTTCGACGCTGCGCCGCGCGGCCCTCATCGAGGGCACAACGCTGTTGCTACTGCTGTTTATCGCGGTGCCACTCAAGCATCTGGCCGGAATGCCTCAGGCGGTGTCGATTATGGGCCCGATTCATGGCATCGCGTTCATTTTCTATATCGTACAGCTGCTGCGCTCGCGTGCGATGCTGCGCATCGATGGCGCGCAACTGGCCAAATTGATCGTTGCGGCGTTCATCCCTTTCGGCGCACTGTACGCCGCACAGGTTTTTCGCGGTAAGGAAGAAGCCTCTACCCATTGACTGTGGTGGTGACGACCCGATTAAACAAGCGTGTTTGCTTATTCTTGAGTTTTTATCGCTAGGAGAGCTACGTGAGCGACAGAAAGATTACTTCTTGGCTGACCGATATGGACGGCGTGCTGATTCGTGAAGACAAGGCGATTCCCGGCGCAGCCGAGCTGATCAAGCAATGGCAAGATACCGACACGCCATTCCTGGTGCTGACCAATAACTCCACCTATACCCCTCGCGATCTTAGCGCCCGCTTGCAGCATATGGGGCTGAAAATTCCGGAAGAGCGTATTTGGACGTCGGCGCTGGCGACCGCTACCTTCCTTGCCGATCAAAAGCCCAGCGCCACGGCCTATGTGGTGGGTGAAGCCGGCCTGACCACGGCGATTCACGAAGCCGGGCTGATCATGACGGAAACCAACCCCGACTATGTGGTGCTGGGCGAAACGCGCTCGTATTCTTTCGAGGCGATTGCCAAGGCGGTGCGGCTTATCAACAACGGCGCGCGTTTTATCGCCACCAATCCCGATGCCACCTCTCCCACGCTAGACGGTCCGCTACCCGCTACTGGAGCTGTGGCGGCGCTTATCAGCAAAGCGACCAACCGTTCACCCTATATTGTCGGCAAACCCAACCCGATGATGTTTCGCTCAGCGCTCAACAAACTGGGCGTGCACTCCGACGATACCGGCATGATCGGTGACCGCATGGACACCGACGTGATCTCGGGTATGGAAGCAGGGCTGCATACCGTACTGGTGCTAAGCGGCATTTCGGATACGCAGGAGATCGAACGCTATCCCTTCCGCCCCAAAGAGGTGATCGATTCGGTGGCCGATCTGGTGGAAACCGCCACCGATGCTCCCAAGGCCAGCTCCGCCAAAACCAGCGCGGCCAAGAAAAAGGGATAGATGCGCAGCGCGCTTGGGCCGCCTCCGGCGGCGCTGGCGCACGGCATTTCCTTCCGATAACACATAAAAAGCCGCGACAACCCGATATCAGGTTGCCGCGGCTTTTTATTTCACACGCTCGCGAATAGCGTTAGAGGCGAGTAATTACTTCTTCCGCAGGCAGGCGTGATTTCGCCACGCCATGGTTGAAGTCTTCGTCGCTATGATAGCCCACGGTAAGCAGCACCAGCGACGCCAGACCTTTGTCGGCCAGACCAAATTCAGCATCTACGCTGTGCGTATCGAGCCCTTCAATGGGCGTGGAATCGAGCTTCAGCGCCGCCGCAGTGTACATGGCGCCGCCCAGCGCGAGATACAGCTGACGCGCGCTCCACTCGGGCACATCGCCTGCATCACGGTGGAGGCCAGTGAAGAACTTGCGGACTTTGTCTACACCGGCTTTGGCCTCAGCTGTCGGAAGCCGGCCAGCCGCTTCTTCCAAATCGGTGATGTGCTCAAGATAGTCGTCGGAGAGCGACTGACGCGCGCAAAAAATAATCGTAAACGACGAATCCAGAATCTTCGGCTTATTGAACGCGAAGTCCTCACCGATCGCCGTTGCCAGACGCTGCTTGGCCTCTTCGCTTTCTACCACCACAAAGTGCCACGGCTGCGAGTTAACCGACGATGGCGCAAGACGAGTGGCCTCAATCAACTGCTCTGCCAGTGCGCTCGGCACCTGCTTGGTTTTATCGTACACCTTGGCGGTGTAGCGCGATTGGATGCTCTCCAAAATGCTCATGGGGAAACCTTGATAATTAAAAATTGGGAATGATCCCATGGTACTCGTGTATTCCTAACAATTCACCTCTCGGTCAACCACACCAACGCCGCTTTCCCTTGTAAAGGCAGCAAGTGCGGCGGTTACACGATAGCTAAAGGCTTTTTATCACTCCGATTGGTTAAATCCATGGCGAAAGGGCGATGTGCTCTTCGCACACCGCCCTTGAGTGACCACATGGCATTGCAACCGCTACTTCAGAAGCTCAATGGATAGCACTGGAGAGGGAATAAGCGCGCTATCGGAAAAGGTAATCCTGACCGGGTTTTTTATCTCCTTGGCCAAGTCGGCCAGAGCAAGCATGTTCTTTCCAATCTCTCCATGGCAGTCCCAACTTCCCACATGGCTACCACTGCCCTCTTCATCGCCTGCAACGGTAAGCAAGCACCGCTCACCGTTGCCCTTCATTGAGGTGGTGACGATATAACCTTCTGCATCGTACTGTGCGGCCTGTGCTAACGGCACCGAAACAATCAGCGAGGCAGCTACCAAGCAAAACCACCCATGGTTGAGGAGACGCTGAACACTCGCTCGAAATATCTCAGTACGAGCCATCAGCACCTTACCCGAACTCATTTTCCAACCTCAATCGCATAAACGGGACGGTACTCTGCGCCGTTTCCTTCCATCAGTATAGAAACAGGAGACATCAGCACCTTGGCTGTTTTGGCTAACGACAGCATATTGGATCCCGCCAGACTACCGCAGTCCCAGATGCCACCCTGGATAGGAGCACCCGTGGGCGTTTTCGCCACCTGAAGGAAACAGTGATTGCCAACATTATTGGCTTTCACCGTCACAATGAAGCCTTTCTGCGTGTATTCACCCGCATAGGCCATACCCGAGGCCATCATCAACGACATCACCGATAGCATGAACCAACGAACCATGATTTTCTCCTTACGTACGCTCGTGAGTTTGCAGCTGGTAAACAGCTACGCAGCAGCGCTTGCCGCACTGCTTACGCTGCTATTAACGGCGGGCAAGGAAGGAAATTTAGGCTTGGGTAAACTGGTTGTCGCTATAACGGTGCGATAACCGCCGAAAAGCCCGCGGTACACCGAGAAGTACATGACAGACGGTTTCTGGCTTAAGCAACAGTACAAATCGCTATCGCTGCGTCTGACGCTCGTTCCTACTAGCGTGGCGGCTTGTTGGTACCTTTGGGTTTGTCAGCGTTCTTCTTCATGTGGATGGGGCGGTATTTCTTATTAAAGACGACGCCGCCGATACGCCACCCATCCCGGCAGGTAACGCTTCCCCAAAAGCGTTTTAGCGACTCAACCTGTACGCCGATGATGCCTTTACTGTTATCGATATCGACCATCTTATCGCCGGTAACGCCGGTGGAGTGGACCGGCTCATTAAAGAGCGCGGTACCGAAAATAACGTCCCAGATGGCAAATACCTGACCGAAATTGCAGTTGTGCAGATTGGGCCGCTCGGGCACGAAGTTCATGTGATGCAGGCGATGGAATTCGGGGCTGACAAAAATTCGTCCGAAAATCGGCCCGAACCCGACACGCACGTTGGCATGGGAGAAATTCTCCACCAACTCTCCCAGCAGCATTAGCCACGCAAACTCTTCACCTGACACACCCCAGAAAATACCGACGCCGGCCAAAATGAACGATTGCCCCATGCCGTCCAGATAATTGGTGCGGTCGTTGGTCCAACAATTCATTTGCCGCTGACTATGGTGGAAGCTGTGCATCGCCCACCACCAGGGAATGACGTGCTGAGTGCGGTGCATCCAGTAATACACCAGGTCGTAGGTGAGATAGTAAAGAATGAAGAACACCCACGGATGCGCATTCAGCCACGGGAACTGCGATCGCATGCTCCAGGCTGCATCGTCTGTCGCGCTAGGCGACATATCGACAGCCGCCGATGCCCCGCTCAGGTAGTTGATGGTCGGCGTCATAATGAGGAAAGCAAACAGCGGAAACAGCCCCACTAACATCAGCCACGTTAGATGGAAGTCGATCCGCGCGTAGCGGCGATCTTCCCACTTCTCTGCCGGAAACAGGTTTTCCAACGGGCGAAATAGACAGGCGATAATCAGCAGTTGCAGCACACCCACCATCAGCGTGGCAGCAATATCCTGGGGCGGATCGGTGTACTGCGTCACGTGTAAAAAGTTGAGCACCGGCAGCACCGCATGCTGCCCCAGCCACTCAGCCCCTTGCCCCCACAGCGACGATATCTCCGATAGCATGGGCCCGACCTCCTACTGAAACAAACGCCCCAATATGATAGATGAGGCCAATAGGAACAATCGGATCACACTTAAGATAGCCTGCTAATTATTTGCACGTTTTTCGAGTTGCGAGTGTCGAGGGGCGGGCGATAGCGGCAAGCAGATGGAGAGGCATGGAGTTAGGAAGAAAATGGCGCGCCTGACGGGATTCGAACCCATGACCCCTGCCTTCGGAGGGCAGTACTCTATCCAGCTGAGCTACAGGCGCGTTGCGGTGGGAGCTATTGGCGGTAAGGCTGCGAGAACAGCGACCAATAAACTGCGCCGTATCCTACGTGGTGCGAGGTCGGCTGTCCAGAGCGGCGGCCGCTGCTGAGGGCGAATAGCTTATCCACAAGGGGATGCAGCAGGCGATGCAGTGTGGGTGTGGATAACCTAATCGAAGGGCTTACTATCCCAGCAGCGAACGTAGTCCGGCGATGGCGCTAGTGCCGCGCTGATGTTTTTTCTCGGGATCTTCCTTATCGGCGCGCCCTTCCCATTCGAGAATATCCTGCGGCAGTTCGTCGAGGAAGCGACTGGGCGCGCATTCCATCATTTCGCCAAACGCCTTGCGCTGTTTGGCAAGCGTAAGCGTCAGGGTGCGCCGTGCGCGGGTGATGCCAACATAGGCAAGTCGACGTTCCTCTTCGACGGTGCCCACTTCGATCGAGTTGCGGTGCGGCAGCAGGTCTTCTTCCAGGCCCATGATATAGACGTGCGGATATTCGAGCCCCTTGGAAGCGTGCAGCGTTAGCAGCTGTACACGGTCGGTGTCGTCTTCTTCGGCCTGCTGGTCAAGGATATCGCGCAGCACCAAACGTGAGATCGCCGACTCAACATCGTCGGTTTCGCCTTCTTCGTCCGCGCCAAGTTCGTCGTCCTGATGGCGCTGTACCGACTTCTCGAGCTGATCAATCAACGTCCAGATATTCTTCATGCGCTTTTCAGCGACGATGGGCGCGCTGGCGTTCTGGTGCAGCCAGGCTTCGTAATCCATCTCTTCAAACATCTGACGAATGGCGCTTAGCGCGTTGCCTTGGTCCATGCGCTTGCGCACGCCTTCGATGAAGCGACAGAACCATTCCAGCCGCTTTAGCGCTTTCTCCGACAGCACTTCGTTTAGCCCTAGCTCTCCACTGGCGGCAAACAGGCTGACTTCGCGCTGGGCGGCGTAATTGGCGAGCTTTTCGATGGTACTCGGGCCAATTTCGCGGCGTGGCACGTTCACAATACGCAGGAAGGCGTTGTCGTCGGCGGGATTAATCAACAGCCGCAGATAGGCCATTGCGTCCTTGATTTCGTTACGCGAGAAGAACGAAGTACCGCCCGAAAGCTTGTACGGAATCTGGTAGTGCTGAAGCTTCAGCTCCAGCAGCCTCGCCTGAAAGTTACCGCGATACAGCACCGCGAAGTCGCGCCATTTAGCGTTCAACTTGATACGACGAGTCAGAATCTCACTGGCCACCCGCTCGGTTTCGGCTTCTTCATTGCGACACATCAGCACGCGAATCGCCTCACCTTCGCCCATTTGCGACCACAGCGTCTTTTCGTAGACGTGTGGGTTGTTGGCGATCAAGGTGTTGGCCGCGTTAAGAATCAGTGCCGTAGAGCGGTAGTTCTGTTCCAGCTTGATCACGTTAAGGCGTGGAAAATCCTCGCCCAGCTGCACCAGATTCTCGGGCCGCGCACCGCGCCATGCGTATATCGACTGGTCGTCGTCGCCCACTACGGTGAAGGTCTGGCGGTCGCCCATCAGAAGCCGCACCAGACGATACTGGCTCGAGTTAGTGTCCTGATACTCATCGACCAGCATGTAATGAATGCGCTTCTGCCAGCGCGCCAGTGCTTCAGGATCGGACTCGAATAGCGTCGCCGGTAGATAGATCAGATCGTCGAAATCGACAGCGTTATACGCTTTCAGGTGCCGCACATAGGCGTCGTACACATGCGCAGCGAACTCCTGATCCTTGGTGTCGGCAAAAGAAGCGGCCTGTCCCGGCGAGACCAGATCGTTCTTCCAGGTCGAAATCAGGTTTTGTACCTGCTGAATCTGGTCCTTGTCGACCTGAGCATCCTTGTGCATCAGATCACGCAGCAACGCGCGCGCATCCTCGGGATCGAACAGTGAGAAGCCTGAGCGGTATCCCAGCTGTTTCAGCTCGGCGCGAATGATATTCAGCCCCAGCGTGTGGAAGGTCGACACCGTGAGCCCGTGGCCCGACTTGCCTGGCAACATGCTGCTCACACGCTCTTTCATCTCGCGTGCGGCTTTGTTGGTGAAGGTAACCGCCGCGATGCGTCTCGCGCTCATGCCGCACTCAAGCACCAGATAAGCAATCTTGGTGGTAATAACGCTGGTTTTACCAGAGCCTGCGCCTGCCAGCACCAAACAGGGCCCATCGATATAGCGCACGGCTTCCTGCTGACGCGGGTTAAGCTTGGCAACGCGATTTCTGATCTGCGCGGTGATCTCGTCACTCATTGATTACTCCGCCTCCAACGCCGCGTTGTCAGGTAGCCAAGCACCGTCGAAGCCCAGCTGTCGCCACGCCTCATAGACCATCACCGCACAAGCGTTCGAAAGATTAAGACTGCGGCTATTTTCGCGCATTGGAATTCTCAGCCGCTGCTCGGCAGGCAAGGACTCGATGATGGAAGCAGGCAGACCACGGCTTTCAGGGCCGAACATCAGCGCATCTCCGGCCTGATAGTCAGGCGCATGGTGATAGGTGCGGCCTTTGGTGGTAATGGCGAACACGCGTTTGGGCGCGACCTGCTGCATAAACGCCGCATAACTTGGGTGCACCTGCATATCGGCCCATTCATGGTAGTCAAGCCCGGCCCTGCGCAAGCGGCGATCATCCAATGCAAAGCCCAGCGGCTCGATCAGATGCAATCTGAACCCGGTGTTGGCACACAAACGAATAATGTTACCGGTATTGGGCGCGATTTCCGGTTCGAACAGCACGATATCAAGCATGAGCTTACTGGCCGCGAATGAAGTGAGAAGACAGCTCGACATGATACCTGATCGCCGGAGTTGGGTCAGGCGCCGCCCACCTGACAGGTATCCGATTCGAATATCAGCCCCAAACATAAACGGCGCCCGAAGGCGCCGTCTGAAGTGCAGCAGGGGCAGCCGTTAGAAGCCGACGCTTACACCAACCATGGGGCCGCTGAAGATTTCGTGATTACCTTCACCGCTGAATTTACTTTTCTGTACGCGGTAACCCACATAGCCGTAGGTACGGGCCATCAGCGTGACACGCGCTTGAGCCGAAGCGCCCCAACTGCTGGACAGGTTGCCGTGAGTCAGACCGTCAGGCGTGTAGCTACCCTCGGCACCCACTGACACCAGCGGAATAGGCGTCTTGGTGAATCCGGCAACCACCAGACCTACACCGCCACCGCCGCCGTAATCGGTGTCCTGATATTGGTAACGCACTCCGGCGCTAACGTCAGCAATCGGCGTCCACCACGGGTGAACCATCAGACCTGCGGAATAAAGATTCGCGTCAGAATCGTGGTAATCGGAATGCTGATAACCAAACTCAGAGCTAATCATCGGTGCCAGGTTCTGAGTGGCGCTAATCCCTTGGGTGTCCTTGCCGCCGTTAGCGGCCACGCTAAAGGCTGAAGCCTGATGCGCACCGAACAGCAAACCCGCTGACGCCAATGCGATGGTAGTAATACGTGTGAACATTGTGTTGCTCTTTATGCAAAACGGGAGGCGCAGCTATCGACCACGCTCGAAAAATTGAGGCCGCGGATGGCTAAGCCTCATCGGAAACAGTGTTTTGTTAAACGAATACTAAGCGCTTCGCGGGCATTGGCTCAAGGACAAATCGACCTTAAACGCCGTAGCGATCGCGGTAAGCGCGGATATCAGGCGCGTACTGGTCGAGGTCCGAATGACTCGCGGTTTCGAGGAAATCGAGAATGCTGTCGAGGCCAATAATCGGTATGACCGGGATGCCAAATTCGTCTTCTACCGCCTGAATAGCGCTGAAAGAGTGCTCGTCTCCCGCCCGCTCCTGACGGTCAAGGGCAACCACGACACCTGCGGGTGTTGCCCCCTGGGCGCGAATTAGCTCAATTGATTCGCGAATTGCCGTACCAGCCGTAATAACATCGTCTATGATCAAGACACGGCCTTGAAGCGCGGCACCTACAATCGAGCCCCCTTCGCCGTGATCTTTCGCTTCCTTGCGATTAAACGCATACGAAACGCTATGGTCAAAATGATCGGACAACGCCACCGCTGTGGCCGCAGCAAGAGGAATACCTTTGTAGGCGGGACCAAACAATACATCAAATTCTGGCGCTGAACGTTCTATTGACTCAGCGTACGACCGCCCCAACGTAGCAAGCGCTTTACCGCTCTGGAACTGCCCCGCGTTGAAGAAATACGGACTCACTCGGCCCGATTTCAACGTGAAGCTACCAAACGAGAGAACGCGCTCGGCAATCGCAAACTCGATGAAGTGACGTTGGTAATCGTACATGGCGGGTGTCCCTGACATGCGCCGAACTTAAGCGAGTAAGTAGAGACGCTGTTAACTAAAAAGTAGAAATCTCGGGTATCATACACGCGCGGAAATTAAGGGACCATGTATGAAGATAGCCACCATCAACGTCAATGGCATCAAGAACGCGGTAGAACGCGGTTTCCTGGACTGGCTGCGTCAGCAGGACGCCGATGTCGTTTGCGTGCAGAACCTCAAGGTTAAAAGCTTCGAATTGAGCGATGACATCCTCTATCCGGAAGGATTCGAAGGCTATTTCCTCGATGCCGAGCAGGACGGCATGTCGGGCGTTGGCATTTACTGCCGCCATATCCCCAAGGCCATCATGTACGGGCTGGGGTTTGAGCAGTGCGACCACGAAGGACGTTTTTTGCAAGCTGACTACGATAAATTCAGCGTTGCTTCCTTTCTGATGCCAGAAGATCCTGAAGCGAAGCTAAAGTTCATTACGCATTACAGCGACTACCTGAACAAGCTGCGACGAAAGCGCCGTGAGTACATCATCTGCGGTACCTGGCAAATTGCTCACAAGACCATTGATGTTCGTCACTGGGCTGAGTATCAAATTGCGCCCGGCTTTCGCGCAGAGGAACGCGCCTTTATGGATCAGGTATTCGGTCCGCTAGGGTTCATCGATACCTTCCGCGAAATCGATCGCGAGGCCGAGCGTTACACTTGGTGGCCGCGACTCGATCAAGAAGTGCCGCGTAACCGACAGGACGGCTGGCGACTCGATTATCAGGTGGTAGGCCCTAACCTGCAGCGCAACATCGTTAATGCCTGGATCGACACTGACGCCACCTTCTCCGAGCATGCACCGCTGATTGTCGAATACGATATCGAGATCTAGCCAACTCGCTTACTTCCCCTCCGCGCAAAACCACTCGCCACGCTGCTTACGCTCGACACCGGGCACACAGCGCAGCGAGTGTTTTTTATTGGCGGGAAATCTGTTCGCCCCATTCGCGACCAAATGCCGCTACACGCTCCCAGTCGGTGTAGTCGATCTCCTTGGAAGGATCGGTTTCTCCGCCGGTCATTTTCATGATCAGTTGAATCATCAGACGATCAAACAAGCGATAGCGCGGATAACGCAACGCCCCTGCGACCACTTCACAATGCCCCGGCTGCCAAGGGGTCGCTTCGAGGAACTTGTGCGTGTAGGCATTGGTCGTCGGCGAGCGCTTTTCTTCCTTGCGCGCCGTCAGATTGACCGCGACGAAAGCAGATACCTTGCGGTTCAGCTGCTCTGCATAGGTGGATGCGTAACGTGCAACCGACGGCTTGAACTTGCCGTAGCGAATCGATGCACCGATCAGCACCGCCGCATAGTGTTCAGGAGAAGGCGGCTCGCCGCTATTGATATCGACAACATCGGCATCGATGCCCTTCGAAGCAAGCGACTCGGCAATGACCTCGACAATACGCTGAGTATGGCCATCGGTGGTGCTGTACAACAACAGCGCTTTAGCTGGCGACGTCATGCAATCCCTCCCTACCAGTAACAACTATCAAATCAGGCCCAGCGCTTTGCGCTGCTGCTCGAATAGCGTAGCGCCTGCGCCTTCAGCCAGATCTAGCATGGCGTTCAGTTCAGTGCGGGAAAACGGTGCCTTCTCGGCCGTTCCCTGAACTTCGATAAGGCCGCCTTCGTCGGTCATCACCACGTTGAGATCGGTATCCGCGTTGGAGTCCTCGGCATAATCGAGATCAACCACTGGCGTGCCCTTGTATACGCCCACCGATACCGACGACACCAGCCAACGCAGCGGGTCAGATTTGATCTTCTTGTTACGCTGGAGGTAATGCAGCGCATCGACCAGAGCCACGCAGCCGCCGGTAATGGCAGCAGTACGAGTACCACCATCGGCCTGGATAACGTCGCAATCGATGGTGATGGTGAACTCGCCCAGCTTCTTGAGATCAACCGCTGCGCGCAGCGAACGACCAATCAAGCGCTGAATTTCCACCGTACGACCGCTCTGCTTGCCCCGTGCGGCCTCGCGTCCACCGCGAGTGTTGGTGGCACGCGGCAGCATGCCGTATTCGGCGGTAATCCAGCCTTGCCCTTTGCCCCGCAGCCAGCGCGGCACGCCTTCTTCGACACTGGCGTTGCACAGTACCTTGGTATTGCCGAACTCAACCAGCACGGAACCTTCAGCATGCATGGTGTATTCGCGGGTGATACGCACTTCGCGAGGCGCATTCGCCTCTCTTCCACTGGGACGCAGCATAGAAACTCTTGACTCATTGGATAGGGAAACCGGCGTCGGCGCCGGAGGATGGCCCTATTCTAACCTGAATGGCGAGATGGGCCGAATCGACTTTCAATACTCCTCAGTGCTCGCCTGCTGGTGCACGATCGCCATAGAGTGATCGCCTTTTGCGGGAAAAGCGATTGCCCGCATGTTTCGGCGCTTTTAGGTACCATAAGAAATCGTGTGGAGCGGGCTTTATGAAGCACTCGCTTACCTCAGCCAAGCTCGAACGGCATGGCCGCCATCGAACAGCGCCTGCCAGCGACGCCATGCGTCATCCTTGGGCGACGCCAACCACCGGCGTCGCCGCACTTGATAACCAATATCCATCAGCCGCAGGGGAGATCAATAAATGCGCAGCATGACCGGCTTTTCTCGCGAAGATGCCAGCGCCGACTGGGGCCGCCTCGAACTGGAGCTGCGCACCGTCAATCAGCGCCATCTCGATCTGAATTTCCAGCTCGCGGCACCGCTGCGTTCGCTCGAGCCCGCTTTCCGTGAACAGCTGCGCGGCCGCATTCAGCGTGGCAAGGTGGATATCACGCTGCGCTATTTTCCCGAGCAGCAAGAAGGCGCCTTGCGCCTGGACAGCGATCGGCTTGAGCATTTGCAGCGAGCTATGGAAGAAGTTGAGCAGCGCATTGTTGGCATTGCACAGCCCACCACACTGGATGTGCTGCAATGGCCGGGCGTTATTGCTTCCAGCGCCGCTAATGCGCAAGCGCTAGAAGAAGGCGCTGTAGCACTGTTCCAACAAGGGCTTGAAGCACTCGAACAGGCCCGCGAGCGCGAAGGCGCACGCTTGGCAGATATCATCCGGGAACGCCTCGGCGCTATCGAGCAGGAAGTCGCGGCCATTCGAGCATTGCTGCCTTCAATTATCGAACGCCAACGCCAGCTATTGGTAGAGCGAGCCAACGCCGCATCACTGGACCTCGATGAACATCGGCTGGGCGCAGAGGTAGCCATGCTGGTACAGCGCGCCGACGTCGCCGAAGAGCTCGACCGCCTAACCAGCCACGTTAGCGAAATTCGTCACCAGCTTGGCAGCCAGCAACCCGTAGGGCGTCGTCTCGATTTTCTAGTGCAGGAACTGAACCGCGAAGCCAACACCCTCGCCTCGAAATCAGTGGTCAAGGAAACCACCCACCGCGCCGTCGAGCTGAAGGTGCTGATCGAGCAGATCAGAGAGCAAGTGCAGAATGTGGAGTGAGGTGGAATATCAGTGCACACCGCTTCCGGCACGCGCGTATTGCCATCACCCAAACCTTGCCGGGCTGAAGTGAGGGGCCCAATCGGGAGATTTGCCATCGACCATTAGCTCCATCAGCAGCTGCGCGGCGGCGGGGCCGCCGGTAAAGCCTTGGTGGGCGTGACCGAAGTGAAACCACAGTCCTTTGTGACGCGGTGCGGCGCCAATTACTGGCAGCATATCGGGCAAGCAAGGACGATGGCCGATCCAGGGGGAGCTTTCGACGCGTTCCCCCAGTTCGAAGAATTCGCGTGCGGCCTGCTCGGCGCGGGAGATTTGGCGCAGATCGGCGGGCGCGTCGAATTGCGTAATCTCTGCTCCCGTGCATACCCGCAACCCTTGATTCATGGGCGACATAAAGGTGGCGTTGTCGACATCGAGCATCGCGTTGTTCGGGCCGCTTGATGATGTGAAGTGGCGGTGATAACCGCGCTTTCTCAGCAACGGAATGCGGTAGCCAAAACGCTCTGTCAGCTCGCTTGACCAAGGCCCCAGCGCTACCACAACGCGTTCGGCCTCAACGCGCCCCTGCTCGGTCATCACTGACCAGCCACCGTCTTCGGTAGCGGCAAGACTCATGGCATCGCCATAGGCCATGCCGCCGCCGCGCTGTTTGAATAGCTCGCCGTAGGCACTAGTAAGCGCGCCTGGGCTTTGGCAGGTCCATACATTGCTGAACCATAATCCGCCCGCCAGCGACACGTTGAGCGCCGGCTCCTTCTCGTGTACCTGAGCATCGCTAAGCTCAACAACCGGCACGTCCCAACCTTGCTTGAGGCGCTCGGCCGTTTTCATGTGACTTTCCAAGGTACTGGCTTGGCGGAAAGCGGCGATGTAGCCACTGCGGCGGATCAGATGTTCTGCGTCGGCAGCTTTAGCGAGTGGCGCATGGTGCTTTTCGGCCTTCGCAGTGAAGCGCGCATACCACTGACTGATGGCAGCGTGTCGAGCTGGCGCGGAGTTCTTCCAATAGCCCCATAACGCATGGCGATTCTCGATCACCGCCCGGGGGTGCCAGTTGATCATGTTGTGCTGCTTGGTAGCGGCTTTTAGCAGGAACCCCACGGAACGCGGAAATGCAGTGGGCTCGCAGGCTTCCGTTTGGATGGCGCCCGCATTGCCATAACTGGTTTCGCGGCCAATCCCCTTACGGTCTACCAGCAGCACATCGTCACCGCGCTGCTGCAGTGCCAGAGCGGTTGATACACCTACCATGCCTGCCCCAAGCACTATCGAAGTCGCCATGCCTGCCATGCCTCTTATTGTGATTAATGATTACCTAATGCCGAAACGCTGCGCCATCCGATGATCATTGCACCGACCAATGAACGACTGCAACCGCTCGAGACAACCGGTCGCCATCGGACACCGGCTGCCCTCAGCGTGTGACACGCTTTTCCCCCTGCCCATCAGCGAGATGCCGAGCGCTAAAAGAATCGAAGGTGAAGAGGAACATCCACGGGATGTGCGCATTGTTGGATCATCACTGGTAAGTGACATCTATTGTCGCCGTCGCATTAAAGCGCCCCGGCCTGGGTTTATCGGAAAGCCATTTCAGGCCCGCACGAAACGGAGTGCGCATCGTTGAGCCGTCGATCGTGCCCAGCGTAACAGGCTGATTCATCAGGATGGGCGTCGCTGAATCTCCCGGGGTTATAACGATGCCGAAACCACTATCGCTGGTAGGCATGATAACGCTTTCGTCAATGACCGGATTACCGCTTGAGAAGCTTGCCACCAGCGCTTTGCCGGCACATTGCCGGCCGGTTTCCTCGGACTCGAGTGATGTATTCACGGTAAACCCGACAACTTTCTCCACCTGACCTACCTGTGGGTCACGCGGAATCGCCAGCCTTCCAAAGTCGACGGTATTGCCACGATTGGCCTCCACATAAACTCGCGGATTACAGGTAGTAAAGCGAATATTGTTTAGCCCCCCGAGAAATTCAGAGAAATTGGCATTAGGCTCCATGTTAATTCCCAGCGGGCCATCGATCTGGAACACATCATACGTGCCAGAGGATGGCAAACGCCCGCTGGGGGGTGGCGGGTTACCTGTGGCGTTTATCGAAATGCTATAGGTAAGGGTAAAGGTTTGCGGTTTAGCGCAACGCTTCTCACGCTTGAACACAAGCAGGAACGACTCCTCTTGGGTTGGGCCGATGCAGTACGAGGTTGAGGTGGGACGCCTAGTACCCCTGGCGACCCAATCTTCCCGTCGAGTAAGAGGGTCGTAATCCATCCCCTGAGCATGCACCACCACTTCGATGGAATTGGGCAGCGTTTTCAGCTCACCGCGGGGATCCCAGTACATAAAGGCGTCCTCGGGATCACCACGCTCTTCAGTGTCATAGCACGTCAACGTGGCCGAATACTCTGGAGAGCGCCACAGTTCCGTGCCAGGCGCTACATTGACGGGAACGACAATCTCGCGATCGATCATGGTGGTATGCCGTGTATTACCGCCATAGCCCCCCTCATAGCACTGCATTGCCCAACCCGATGCCGACCACAGTGACACCATCAGCATTAACCACCATCGAGCGACTGCAACGAATTTATTCATGTCTTATCTCACTATCGGCCTGACATTGAACAGCCAGACGGTCGTATCCCAATGACGACTCACTGTCCGGCGATAGCCCGACAACCCGCAGCTCACACTGCTGATGGTTGGCCTCACCCCAGCGCACCGTTAACCGTTGCCCTTCTTCGATACCTGTCACAAACGCCTGCCCATCAGGGCCGACAATGCCTTGCTCGCGACCATCCATCGCATATACAGCCGCACCCAACGGCAACGGAGTACCGTCAGCAAGATGCCCATCGATCAACACGCTGCGCCCTGCATGGGTGTCGAAGTAGGCGCGGACAACGGCTCCGCGGGTTGGCACCACCTCAGTTGACGTGTTGGTCACTTCGAGATTGGCGCCGATATCCTCGGCTTTCAGCGCCACGCGACTGCGTCGGTAAGGTGCACTACCGCTAACCAGCGCATATCCGCTGCGGTTTACCGTGATGCCTTGCTGATTCTCAATGCCCACACCCTGCGCCTCTTTCGCATCCACTAGCACCATGGTGGTTTGCAAGGCTTGCCCAAGCGTTACGCCGCCACTATGAACAACCGCCCCGCCCGACACACCAAGCGACGTTTGGCGATAGTGATTGCCATACGTGTAGCCCGCGTTGGCGCTTCCCACAGCCCCCTGATAGCTGCCGCTAACGGCAGCACTATTACCGCCGCCGCCGTTATGACCGGCACTAGCGTTATAGCTGAGTCGGTTGTCAGAAAGCGCTGAGCCGCTTAAGCCCGACTGAATCGAGTTGCCACTGATATTGGAGTGACTGGCATAAGCGTTCGCATACATGGGCGAACTGCTGGACGAACCAAGCGGCAGCGAGATGCTCATTCCAATCGTGCGCTCGCTCGAGGTGAAGCGACCGGTCGAATATTGGTAATACAGGCTGTAGTTATATGCGGCAGCGCGACCGTTATATCCCACCTGCCACGAACGCTGGCTGTGTCCACCGTGCCAGTAGCTTTGGGCATTCCAATTGGCATACAGCTGATCGCTGTTCCACACCTGCTGGGTAAGCGACATCTGCCACTGCGAGCGCTTGTTATAGAAACTACCGCTTTGGGCGTAGCGGCGCCGTTGGTCGGACCAATCGGGTACGCCAATCAATCCCTGGGCCTGATTGTCATCGTATTCGTACTGATAGTGCCCCTGCTGCCACTGCGCGCGCTCAGCCGCCGCATCGGCAAAATCGTAATAGCGCGATGTCGAGTACCGATAGCCCAGCAAGCGGAACTCGGATCCCCAGCTATTAAGAGACTTCGAATATAGAAACCGTGAGCTGATACCTGACGCCTGATCTCCGGCGGCGATATCGGTTATAGCCCCCGTCACATCGAGCGACACAGCGCCCCATTGCCCCAAACCTTTTCCTATGCCAACGCTGGCAGCGCGATAGTGCTCCGCGATCAGCAGCCCCGCGTAGGGCGTTGTATCGTTGGAAAGTCCACGGCTGGCGGTAAGCTGCAGGAACGAGGGATGATAATCATCGAGCGACCCGCCATTACGAAATTCCCCGGCCGTTAGTTGATAGCGCCAAATTCCATCGCGCAGCATGTTGGGCACCGCCGAGTACGCCTGCGTAAAGCTGTGTACTGAGCCGTCAGCTTCGATCACGTTAACCAGCAGATCACCGCTCAGGCTGCTAGGCGATAGATCGTTGATTTCGAACGGGCCGGGCGCCACATTGATGGAATAAATCACCAGGTTATTTTGCGTAACTTCTACTCTCGCGTTAGTAGACGCCACGCCGCGAATCACCGGCGAATATTGCTGCATGCTAAATGCCAACTGCTCGTCATCACTGGATAGCTGCACACCGCGAAAGCGAATACTGTCGAACACATCATTGCGACTGTAGGCGTCGCCCAGCTGCAGCCTTGACCGCCAACCGATCACGTCACGCTCAAGACTGTTGCCCAATGTCTGCCAGTGCGATCCATTGCCGGTATAGCGTCTTGCAACAGCACGATTGCGATAACGCCATGCGCCCAGGTTAAAACCACTGTTCAGCCCCAAATAGTAGTAATCCTGATGCGGCAGGCCGTCGTATTCATTACGCGTTGCCGTGAGGCTGTAATCGAGTACGCCTGCCGTTACGCCTTCGTCCCACAACCAGTGGGGTACAGCACCACGAGGCAAACGGTCCAGGTGGATCTGCGGTACTGATAAATCCACGCGCTGCTGCGTTACGTCGAAAGAGGTACGTGCATCGGGCAACAGGGTTTCCAATGCCGCGCATTCCGGCTCCTGCGGCGTTTCATTTGGAAGGCGAATGCCCAGCTCACGCAGCCGCGATGGCGTCAAACAGGGAACGACTTCCTCAGCGGCATTGCGGACGAACGTAATTCCTGCGCGCTCGACTTCTTCACCATTCAGATAAAGGCTGAAGGGATAGGTGCCGGGCAAGATATCGTCGCCGTGCTGCACTGCCTCGAGGGCTGATTGTCCGGAGCCCGCGCGCAAAAAGGAGGCGTTGAATTTTTCTTCGGCCTGCACTGGCAACGACGGAAATATGGCGCTCCCCCCCAACAAGCCGAGCGCAAGCCAGCGTGCACGCGACCTGAGGTCAGTGCGCGCAATACTCGATTGCTTCATTGGAGACGATCCTAAAGAGGAGCGGCTAACACCCCGTCAAGATGGGAATAGCCGCCATAATCATTGACGTAATCGACACCAAAGGGATGTGCAAAATCGCTATCGACAACACCACCCTCGAGCACCTTGACCGTGGCGCCAGGTGCGACCATATCGTTGCTCAGCGCGCTTACCGTCGCGCCGTGTCCCGGCTTCAGGGCAGCGAACGTGATATGCAATGCTGAGGGGTTATGCACAACGAGTGCATGCCCCTGGCGATGCCATTCGAGCGAGTGCGCCGCCTTGTCGAGATCAGTCGCGATACCGGCAGGGCGATAAAAAAGCTTGATACGCGAGCGAATCGCGATTTGAAGTACATTTTCCTGATCAGACGCTGGCGGGATTTCCTGCACATTGATCCACAGCAGCGACTCTTTATCGCTGGGCAGCCCGCTGCCCGAATAAATGAAGCGGAGCGAAGACGAGCGCCCCGGTGTTAACTTCATTAACGGCGGCGTTACCACGATCGGCAATTGCTTCGGCATTTGCGTTTGATCGCCGGTGTCGAGCCAGCTTTGCACCATGTAGGGACGGGTTGCGTCGTTCTTGAGGCCCAGCGTAGCGGCCTTCATGCTGCCGTCGTACACCACGCGAGTAGCTTGTAACTGAATAGCGCCGTAAGCGGCACCGGTGATTGCCCATCCCGCAATGAGTGCCAGCCCAATGGCGATACAATGTTTGATATAACGCATGAATATGCCCCCGTAACTGGAATGCCGGAGCCGCAGCTCCGGCAGCGGCGCTTATCGATACTCGATAGCGAATGTCGCATCGGCGTCAGCACGACCAGCGCTAACTTCATCCTGATAGGACTTGTAGCGCGCCTTAACATCGACAGAGGCGTTACCGTTTTCATCGACCTGCACCAGCGCGGGGTCGCTGATTTCCTGAGCGATCGGGAATACCGAGTTACTCAAATCGAGCAGCTCAATGCCCACGCCTTCTGCACCACCTGATTTGAGCGCAAGAAGATCAGGGCGACCTGCTGGGCTGCTGCCATCAAAGCGGATGGTGTAGCTGCCTTCGTCACAGTTTGAGAGATTGATCTTGAACGCCTTGAAGGCGCTCACTGAGCCCGTTTTTGAGAACTGGCTAGTGGGCCAGCGCCCCATATCGACGGTTTGATCCCGAGAGTCAGTGGAAACGTTACACGCCGATTCCACCAGTTCACCGGTGAAATGGACGATGCCGGCCGCAGCCATGGCCTGGGGGGCAGCAACAAGTGCGCCCAACAGCACTGCCACACTAGAGAGTGTAAATTTTTTCATGAGCTTACCCTGCAAATAATCAATATTTAATGACGCCATTACTAACGAATTACGCGCACGAAGTTCTAACGCGTGAGCGCTATTTGCGAATGGACGGGTTTGGTCATGCCGCTGTTTCTGCTACGCGTATCAGATTCGCCAAGAATAATGCGCGGTTAATAATTAATAAGCAGAAGCATCTATTGGTCGATCGTGACGCTATCGAGCATTCATTCAAATAAAAACAATGGCAGGACAGATATGAAACTTCCCATGTGATGGGGGAGCCCAATACCGAATGGGGCGCGCCATATTGGGAAGCGGCGCGGAGTATACTGCCCCGTCTGCGGGGCAACTATAGCCTGAGAGGAAAGTATATATTTCCTTGCAAGAAAGAATTTTAGCGTGATAGATAACATCGATTAAACATCACAGGGTATTGAGGAAAAGTGGTTAAACTATGCAAGAACCTTTCAATACTCTTAAACGTTTAATATGAAATAAGGCGGAATCGTTATCAATACGTAACGCTGCATAATCGTCGTTTTTTAAATCTTCAGAATAAATTAATCAAATAAGCTCTCTTTTGCTACTTTTTTGCTTGCCGCGCCTGCGCGAAACAGCCAAAGACACCCGTCGCGTACTTATGCGATACTTGCCGCTTGCTAATCCAAGGGTTGGAGTCATGACCTCACCAGTTGATCGCGGCACACTTTTTATCGTTTCAGCGCCCTCCGGTGCTGGCAAAACCAGTCTTATCAAAGCGCTGCTTGAACGCGTCGAGGGAATTGGCGTGTCCGTTTCCCACACCACCCGCGCGATGCGCCCGGGTGAGCAGCATGGCGTTAACTACTATTTTGTTGACCACGATGAATTCAACGCGATGGTGGGCGAACAAGCCTTCTTCGAGCACGCCCAGGTATTCGACAACCTGTACGGCACGTCCAAAGCAGAAGTAGAGCGTCGGCTGGCGCTAGGCGAAGACGTCATCCTTGAAATCGATTGGCAGGGGGCACAGCAGGTGCGAGCGCTTGAGCCCGATGCTCGCTCTATCTTCATTCTGCCGCCCAGCCGCACCGCATTGGCCGAGCGCCTTAGCCGTCGCGGACAAGATTCCGACGACATTATTGCCGGCCGCATGCGCGAAGCCGTTAGCGAGATGTCGCACTACGACGAGTACGATTACGTGATCGTTAATGGAGAGTTTGACGATGCCCTTGATCAGTTGGCGGCGATCATCAGCGCCGAGCGTAGTGTGTTAGCACGAGCGCAGGCGCGCTATCAGGATACGCTGGCAGCACTCTTGCCAGCAGCAAGCGAGGCGGAGTAAACTCCTTGCCCTTTTTCTTCCAGCGAAGAATCGCTTAAAGTAGGGGCAATCAAGGCCGCAGGCTTCATTCGGCCAAACGCTGGCCCTGCTGCTTTTATCTATTCACACCACAACAGGTGATAATTATGGCGCGCGTTACCGTCGAAGACTGCCTCGAAAATGTCGATAATCGCTTTCAGCTGGTGTTGATCGCGAGCCGTCGCTCACGCCAACTGGCCCGCGGCTCTCGCACTCCCGAGCTCGCGTGGGAAAACGACAAGTCCACCGTTATGGCACTGCGCGAAATCGCGGCGGGTCAGGTAGACAAGTCGATTCTGGATGAGCCCGTGGAAGCACCCGCACCGCGCATTCGCCCAGAGCCACAGCCCGAATTTGATGTGTGATCAATTAATCGACTCACTCTACAGCGCTTGGGGGTTTTCGCTCGAGCGCTCGGTCAGCCTACTGCATGTTCGCAATTGATGATCTTGCTGATCGCCTCGACGGATATCTTTCCAAGGATGAAATCCGTCAAGTAAGGCGCGCCTATTATTACGCCGAGCAGGCCCACGATGGCCAGCGTCGGCGCTCGGGCGAGCCTTACGTTACCCACCCCCTCGCCGTCGCCAATATTCTTGCCAATATGCACATGGACCCGCAGAGCCTGATGGCGGCCATGCTGCACGACGTTATTGAAGACACCGCGGTTACCCGTGAAGCGCTCGAAGAGCAATTCGGCGCGGAGGTGGCCAACCTGGTCGATGGTGTCTCGAAGCTTGCCAAGATAGCCTACGAAGACAAGGCGGTGGCGCAGGCGGATAACCTGCAAAAGATGGTGCTGGCAATGTCGCGCGATATCCGTGTGATCATCGTCAAGCTTGCCGACCGCCTGCACAATATGCGAACGCTGGGCTCGCTGCGCCCCGACAAGAAGCGCCGCATTGCTCGAGAAACCCTCGATATATACGCCCGCATTGCGAATCGATTGGGTATCAATACCATTCGTGTCGAGCTTGAGGATTTGGCCTTTCAAGCCATTCATCCCATGCGCGCAGAGCGTATTCGTTCCGCCGTGGCCCACGCGCGCGGTAATCGCCGCTCACTGGTGCGCCAAATCCAGAACCGTCTGCAGGAAACGCTCGATAACGCGGACCTGCCCGGTACGCTGACAGGCCGGCAAAAGCATTTGCTGTCGATCTACCGCAAAATGCGTGACCAGCACAAATCGTTCAATGATTTGATGGACGTGTTTGGCTTCCGCATCATTACTGACCGTGTCGACGACTGCTATCGCATTCTGGGCAAGGTGCATCAGTTGTATAAGCCGGTGCCGGGACGCTTCAAGGACTACATAGCGATCCCCAAATCGAACGGCTATCAAAGCCTTCATACCACGCTATTTGGCGTCGATGGCTATCCCATCGAGGTGCAGATACGCACCCGTGCCATGGAGGCAATGGCCAACAATGGCATCGCCGCTCATTGGCTTTACAAGGCCGGGCATACCGATCAGAGCATCGTCTCTGGCAGTCACAAGCGTGCGCGCGAGTGGGTGCAGGGGCTGCTGGAGATGCAGCGTCAGGCCGGCAGTTCGCTCGAATTTTTCGAACACGTCAAAAACGACCTGTTCCCCGACGATATCTACGTGTTCACGCCCAAAGGTGAAATCATGGAGCTGCCGCGCAATGCGACAGCGGTCGATTTTGCCTACGCCGTGCATACCGATATCGGCAATAGCTGTATTGCCTGCCGCGTTAATCGACACCTCGCCTCGCTGTCGATGCCGTTAAGTAGCGGTCAAACCGTCGAGATCATCACGGCTCCGGGCGCTACCCCCAACCGCAATTGGCTGAGTTTTGTCGGTACGGCCAAGGCCCGTTCTGCTATTCGCCACTTCCTCAAGCACCAGCAGCATAGCGACTGCGTAGGCCTTGGTCGGCGCTTGCTCAACAAGTCGCTGGGCGTATTTGATAGCTCCATTGACCAGCTTGCGCCCGGGGTGATGGAAGCGCTGCTGCACGATGAGAACCTCGAAACCACCGACGATCTATTTCATGCGATCGGCGCAGGTGCCAAAACGGCCTATAGCATTGCCAGACGCCTGATTCGAACCGATAGCGGCGGTGATCTTGCACCGCTGCCCAAGCTTCAGCCGCTCACTATCGATATGGGCAACAACAGCATCAGCTTTGCCCGCTGCTGCTTCCCGCTGCCAGGCGATAGCATTGTTGGCCACCTGACCCACGGCGATGGCGTGGTGATCCACCGCGGCGAATGTGCCAACGCGATTGGCCTGCTGGCGAAGGGTGAGCAGAGCGTCGATATCGACTGGCCCGACGATCTAAGTGTTTCGCTGCCCTCTTCGCTGCGCCTTGAAATCAAAACCGGCGCGCGGCTGATTGCTCAAATTGCAGCCTTGCTCGACGACGCGGGCGCTGACATTGAGCGCATCGACACCGAAGAAAACGACAGCCACCTGACCATTATCACTCTGGTGATCGACGTTCGGGATCGTGTGCATCTGGCACGCATCATGAAACGCATGCGCAACTTGTCTCAGCTTGAAAGCATGCGTCGCGTTATCGCAGGCTGAATATTCTCTCGCACCCCTCGCGGGCGGGCTGAACACCTTATCTCCCATCGCTTTTCGGCAGAAGCCGAGCGTCCACAACGCTCTGTCGATGCCCTGCCGACCAATCGCGATGAAGCTAAAGACACTCTTCACCAAATGTGGTGAAATCAGTGCTTAAACAATCGACGTTATTCAGGATCCCCTATGAGCAATCGCGCTGTCATCCAAACCGACGATGCACCTGCGGCCATTGGCCCATACTCACAAGCGGTTAAAGCAGGTAACACCATCTACCTGTCGGGCCAGATTCCGCTCGACCCTGCCACCATGGAACTGGTAGAGGGAGACGTTGAAGCTCAGGCACGTCAGGTATTCACCAATTTGGACACGGTCTGCAAAGCCGCCGGCGGTTCTTTGGGTGAGATCGTGAAGCTCAACATCTACATGACCGACCTTGGCAATTTTGCGAAGGTAAACAAGGTGATGGAAGAATTCTTCTCGGCGCCCTTCCCCGCGCGCGCTGCGGTAGGCATTTCAGCGCTACCGAAAGGCGCGCAGGTAGAAGCCGAAGGCGTGCTAGTGATCGGCGACTGATTATTGCCCACGCAATACGTTTCAAGCTGACCACGCCCTTTACAGGCCCGCCTGACAAGAGCCCCCGCGAAAACGCACTTTCGCGGGGGCTCATTGCTTGCTGACGTATTGCTGCTGACTCACGTGGCCGCAACCATCGCATTTTCCCGAAAATATCGGAGAAGAATCAGATTACGGCTTTTATCTTCATTTAAGATTTTCCAGCACGTCAGCATAGCCTTCCCGAAAGCTGGGATAACGAAAACGGTAGCCCTGTGCTTTCAGCCGTGCATTCGAACAACGCTTGTTAGAGCGCCGCCGCGCAGATGCATCGAGTTGTTGGGAAGGCGTTACGTCAAGGCGCTGGGCGAGCCACGTCATCACCTCGTAAAGCGTGGCCGGCTCGTCGTCGGAAGCAAGATAGATATCATCCACGGCATCGCCTTGCTGGTACCGTTCGATCAGGAAGGCCAGCACACCGGCAGCATCGTCGCGATGGATGCGATTAGTGAAGACCGCCGGGTTCTGTGGCACCGTATAGCCATCGCGCGCCTGGTTGATTAACCGCTCACGCCCCGGCCCATAGATACCGGAAAGCCGCACCACCGAGCCAGGCAAGGGGCTGTTTATCAGCCGCTGCTCGGCCTGACACATGATCTGACCGGAAAATCGGTCAGGCGTAGTGGGACTGCTTTCATCGACCACTTCGCCGCTCGACTGGGCGTAAACAGACGTCGATGATACGAACAATACCTGCCTTGGCGGCTGAGGGCGCTGTTCGAATTCACTTAAAATATTATCTAAACCTTGCGAATATGCGCTTTGATAGGCGCTTTCTTCGAATTTATCTGCACTGATAGCGTATACTAGGACGTCGGCATCGGGCAGCGCAGACACTGACGCGTTATCGCCAACGTCGAGTTGTATCGCTTCGAAGGAAGCAGGCACACTGCGGGAATCACGGCGCGCTCCGATAACGCGATAGCCTTGTGCTTGCAATTGCAAGCCTAGTGCGCTGCCAATATCACCGCAGCCGACAATCAGGATGGTGCGAGACGCCATTGGGTTCTCCCTGGCAAACAGAATGACAACAGACGCTTTTAGCCACAGAGTGTGAACCATGCACAGGCGTCTTGCATACTGTTCTCGGCACGGGATATCGCTTTGCTACGTTGGCCCCAACCGATCCTTACGTGAGGATGGCATTTGAGGGGTCGGTACCGCGCGGCAGCAATCAAAGGAAGAGAAGATGACGTTAACCGAGCTTCGCTACATCGTAACGCTTTCCCAAGAACGCCATTTTGGCCGCGCTGCCGAACGTTGTTTTGTCTCCCAGCCCACGCTTTCTGTCGCCGTGAAGAAGCTGGAGGAAGAGCTGGGTATCGCACTGTTCGAGCGCAGTAAATCTACCGTGCAAGTCACTCCAATGGGGGCGCGTATTATCGCCCAGGCCTCGCGGGTGCTCGAACAGGCCAACGTTATCAAGGAACTTGCCAACGAAGGCAAGGATCAGCTCTCCAGCCCGCTGCGCGTAGGTGCCATCTACACCATCGGCCCTTATCTTTTCCCGCACTTGGTCCCAGCGCTAACCGATTCAGCACCACAGATGCCGCTGTATATCGAAGAAAACTTCACCGGAGAGCTGCGCCGCAAACTTCGCTCCGGCGAACTCGACGTTATTATTGTTGCGCTGCCCTTTACCGAGCCGGACGTGCTAACCAAGGTGATTTACGAAGAGCCGTTCGAGGTACTGCTGCCCAAAGGGCACAAGTGGCTGAAAGAGAAAGAGATCGAGCGGGAATGGCTGCTGGACGAGCGACTGTTGCTGCTGGGCGAAGGCCACTGTTTCCGCGATCAGATATTGGAAACCTGCCCCGCACTTAGCCATCAGATCAATTCGCCAGTAGGTGGGCTGGTCGCCGAGGGCGGTTCACTGGAAACCATTCGTCATATGGTGGCCTCTGGGCTAGGCATTACCGTGCTGCCACGCTCCGCCACCGGTATCCGTCACTACGAAGATGGCATGCTCGAAACACGTCCATTTAGCGGGCCGCAGCCTTCGCGCTCCGTCGCCATTGCGTGGCGCGCCAGCTTCCCGCGCCCCAAGGCAATCGATGCGCTTACCAATGCCATCGACCCTAGCCAGCTGCATATCGATTCGCAGCAGCCAGCCAAGTCCACTTCCGACAGTTTGGCCTGAGCCCTACAGCGTAGCGATAGATGAATCACGCTAACCTCGGCAAGGAAACCGCATGAGCGCGCTGAATGAGGCGATCACGGCACTAGCTGGCGTCGGTGATGCCATGGCCGCCAAGCTGGCGCGCTTGGGGCTCAGCTCAATTTCCGACCTGCTGTTTCACTTGCCGCTGCGCTATCAGGACCGCACTCGAATTACCCCCATTGGCGAGCTGCGTGCCGGCCAGGAAGCGGTCGTCGATGGCGAAATCACTGCTGCAGACATTATTCAGGGGCGCCGCCGCAGCCTGCTGGTGCGCGTTAAGGATGGCAGCGGTGTTTTGTCGTTGCGCTTCTATCACTTTGCGCCTGCCCAGTTAAAGCAGTTCACTCGTGGCAAGCGCATTCGTCTGTTTGGAGAGGCCCGTACCGGCAGCACCGGCCTCGAAATCTATCATCCCGAATACCGGTTACTTAGCACCGAGGACGATGCGCACTCCGTCGAGGATCGCCTCACGCCGATTTACCCTACTACGGAAGGCATTACTCAGCTGCGCTTACGCGGCTTGATCGATCAAGCGTTCAAGCGATTCGATGCACACCCCAGCGCACTACCCGAGCTATTAAGCGACGCCCTACGTCAGCAGTTTCGACTCATTCACCTGCACGATGCGATACGCGAGCTGCACCATCCCGCAGCAGATGCGCCGGTCGATCAACTTGCAGCCGGCACTCATCCTGCCCAACGGCGGCTGGCCTTCGAGGAGCTACTGGCACATCAGCTCAGTCTCAAGGAAGTACGCACCCGCATTCAGCAAGACGGAGCGCCCGTGCTGCGCGGCGGCGATGCGCTGCAGGCGCGTTTCCTGACCGCCTTGCCCTTCTCGCTCACCGGTGCCCAACGCCGCGTGTTAGCGGAGATCGACCGCGATATAGAGCGCAATGTGCCGATGCTGCGTTTGGTGCAAGGCGATGTGGGATCAGGCAAAACCGTGGTAGCGGCCGCCGCCGCGTTACGCGCTACCGCGCAAGGCTATCAGGCCGCCGTTATGGCCCCTACCGAGCTGCTGGCCGAACAGCACTTCCGCAGTTTCTGCGCCTGGTTCGAACCGCTGGGCATCGAAGTGGCATGGCTAGCAGGCAAACTGAAGGGCAAGCCGCGGCTTGATGCCAAGGCCGCAATTGCCGACGGCCGAGCCCAGGTGGTGGTCGGCACTCATGCGCTGTTCCAGAAGGACGTACACTTCCATCGACTAGCGCTGGCGATTGTCGATGAACAGCACCGCTTTGGCGTGCACCAGCGCTTGGCGCTGCGTGAAAAAGGCGAAGCCGCGGGCGTAACGCCCCACCAGTTGGTGATGACGGCCACCCCCATTCCCCGCACCCTCGCCATGAGTGCCTACGCCGATCTTGATCTCTCCGTTATCAACGAGCTACCGCCCGGTCGTACCCCTGTTAAAACGGTGGCCATTGCCGATGGCCGCCGGGCCGAGGTGGTAGAGCGCATTTATCATGCGTGCGTTTCGGGACGCCAGGCCTATTGGGTATGTACTCTGATCGAAGAGTCGGAAGTGTTAGAGAGCCAGGCCGCAGAGGCCACCCATGCCGCGCTGGTGGACGCTCTACCTGATTTCACGGTGGGGCTGGTACACGGGCGCATGAAGGCAAAAGAAAAAAGCGAGGTAATGGCCGCCTTCAAGCAGGGCGATATCGATCTGCTGGTAGCGACCACGGTGATCGAAGTCGGCGTGGACGTGCCCAATGCCAGCCTGATGATTATCGAAAACCCCGAGCGCCTTGGCCTGGCCCAGCTTCACCAGCTACGCGGTCGCGTTGGGCGTGGTGATACCGAAAGCTTCTGCGTACTGCTGTATCATCCGCCGCTGTCAGACAGCTCTCGCGCACGCCTCAGCGTGATGCGCGATACCAATGACGGCTTCAAGATCGCCGAAAAAGACCTCGAACTACGCGGCCCCGGCGAAGTGCTCGGTACCCGCCAGACCGGCTTGCTCGGCATGAAGATCGCCGACCTTACCCGCGACCGCGACCTTCTCGATCCGGTTCACCGCCTCAGTGCAACGCTGATGCAGCAGCAGCCAGAACACGCCACCCCGCTCATTCGTCGCTGGTTGGGCGAAGAAGCCAACCAATACGCCGTGGTGTGAGCTGCACCTACTGCCCCACGCACACCCATCACAGCTCTAGCGTGCCGCGGATATGGCTCCGCGTGGTTCCGCCTACCCACACGTGGTCTGATGCAACATCACCTTTCGCGCTCATTCTTGTTTGCAACCTACACAGTGAGACACTGAGCATCCAAGCGCCTCATGATCAATAATTAAAAACGCTATAGATAACAATACACTAGATCATTTATCAGAATATCAGATCCCCATAAATTAATTTTTTTGGCACCAAACAATAAAAATGTTGACGTACATGGAGTTTACACATCATATGTATAAGTGATCTGATTCGTGAGGCCCCATAGCTGTTAATGCCTAAACAATAAAAATCAATAAAGAGGAATTTTATGGCTACTTATCAATTCGTTATGTCTCCTGATATGCCGAGCGGTGGCTTCTGGCAAAAATCCGAGGTGGGATAAGACGGTCAGCTGATTGTTACACCAATAGCACCCACAATATTTCCGCCAGACCTCGGTTCCGGAGGGGCCTCCCCAGAGAGTGGTAGCGGGACTCCTGGTAGTTCTGGAGGCTCAAATAACGACAGTGATCTCAACGTCGTAATTAAAGCCGATGCGGAAACACTTGACAATATGAAGAATATTACCCATATATCGGCGGAACTATTCAGCAATAAATTATCTCCCGATGAGCTAAACGCATTACACAAATCTGGTGATAAATTTGGAATAGTAAGTAGTGCCTTTGATTTCGTCTCGAGTGTTAATGATTTGATCGCTGAGGGAAACGATTTCAATCATTCCATCGCCTATCAAGCTACAATCATGACACTAACTGCCGCTGCGTCATTCGGTTTAACTAGCATGGTATTCGGTACAGGCGCTGTTACTATACCTGCAGTTATAGGAGGTATTATCGTTTATGATTCAATCGACTATGTGTTAAGCGACAGTGGAATTAAAGAGAAAATGAAAGAATTATTCTCAATAAATGGGGAGGTTAAAGATAGCTTTTCCGAGTATGACGTATATGCCCTTTCATATGATATGATTCATAATCCAGATAAATATTCAGAGAGTCGATTTGCTATTGAAAGCGTCGTGAACTCTGTTTTTAGAGAGCAGGGAGAATACTCCATCACCCTCAATCAGATTCTAACTGAGGGCAATGAGGAAACATTATTTGAAATGCAAAAAGATGGGGTTTTTGTAAATTTGACTAACATTAATGATTTTTCAATTGTGAGAGGCGGTGGTTTCACTGGAACAGGGCCTGAAATTAGATTATTAAGCTACTCAGACCACGCTAATTCTGTAGAGGGAGTGTCTCAAGATGAGCTAAATTCTATATTCGGAAATAATAATATTGAGAAATACTATTTTGAGTATATTGATGATAAGGCGCCGGGGCTTGAAAAAGGACCGCATACTTTAATTACCACTACTGATGATTTAATGTTTGAACTTGATGTAGATGGTAATGGAGACGGTGACTATCTTTTTTCCTTTAAAAATACTGAGTTGAAGTATACCGCAGGAAGGGGTGGAGGACCGATGGATCCCTTTGGCCCAGATTTTCAAGTAAAGTCTGATGCGGAAGATACCCAGCTCTCCAGCGCCCCGTCCGAGGGTTCCTTTGCTCAAATTACCGGTAGTATCTCAAACGCTGCTACCGATTATATACAATGACGAGAAGTAGAGGACTTTATGCTAGAGCAAGGGCTGAATAGCAGTTTTAGAAAAATGGACAATGGAGACATCGTTTACCTTGGACAATGGTGGGGTCCGGAGTACCTGGTGTCCGAAAAAGATCGCGATGAAATAAATAAGCTTAATAAACTAGCGATTCTATCGGGACCTTGTATCGCGGCTCTCGGTCACTATCATGATTCTTTTTGGACAATAATAGTGGCAGGTATCCTTGTGTCGGTAATTTTATATTTTAAGTATAAAAACATCGTCAAAAAATTGAGCGTATCACCCTATCCCAAGCATTCCTTTACCTCACGACTCAAGGATTATTGCCGAAATGTTTCGTGGGTATTGCTGTCATTTTCTCTAGCTATTCTTTCATTGATAAACTTTTTTTGCATTAGAAAAATGGTCTCTGATGGATATGACGATGTAGCAGGAATATGTGTATTTTTACTATTTCTGATAATGGAAATCTATTTTTTACTCATCCTAGCATACAAAGTTCTAAGTTGCTTTAGGCAACGCTTCTCTTGAAAAGAACACTCAGCGGATAGTGGTATCTGCTTATTTCCCCTCTCTTGGTATAAGCCGGTGAGATATAGTGATATGTACCGATTTGATGATAGCGCACAGATACTTTTAGCTATTTTGATGAAGGGCTCTATTGCTGTGGATATAACATCCTAATGGCCTAGAAACCATTTCGAAAAACGAAAAAGGTCTTCGACCATGTTGTTCTACAAGCAAATATCACGCATGGAAGGTAGCCGGTTCCGTACCATGGAAAACGGCGATGTGGTTTTTTGCGCGCATTTTTATAGGGGAACGGAGTATCTGGTTACCCCCGAACAGGTGAGCTACTTCACGACATTGAAGATGACGTGTTGGTGCTTGATGATTCCAGGATTTGTATTGGGAGGCATCGCAGGCCGGAATTACGCCACTTATCCTTGGATGCTTATATTATTTGGTATTGCACTGGTAATAGGCATGATGTGGTATGCTAAGCGATATAACGCCATGGTTAAAACGCTGACGCCTTCGCCCTATCCAGAATTGACGCTATTACAGCGCATCACGCGACGAATCGACCATATACCGGGAAGCTTGCTCGCGATATGTGCGGTTGGTTCGTTGCTCACCTCCGCGCTTTTCTTTTTTATTATAACTCACAGAGCATCAAGCGAAGCTACGTCTACCGCGGGCGTGTGGGTGTTATTTCTTTATTGTGTGTTGATGACGATTTTTGGCTTTTCGCTACTAGCTTATAAATCACGCAGTTGGTTGAGAAAGCGTCGTGAAACATCTTGATGCGCGACCCTTTAATTCGCCGCTGGTTGGGCGAAGAAGCCAACCAATACGCCGTGGTGTGAGCGATATCGCAAGTTGCCCGCCGCCCTACCACAGGCAATCTTCGCACTGTTCGAACCTTAACAGCGTGTTCCCCAGCACTACGGCAGGCACTTCTGCCGCGAGAGAGGAAATGCGTTCGAACGCCACGTCGTTGCGCTGCCATCCTTGGATGGCGGCTTCAAGATCAGTGGTTTCCAGTGAGATGGCAACCACTCTGGGCGGTGAGGCCGCTATGCTGCCAAGGCTGGGAAGCCTTGCACTCGCTTGAGCAGGGCTAACCAGCCAGATATCTGCCTTGTCGGTGGCAATGTGATAGCCGCCATCCACGGCGCTAATGCGATCTTCGCCGTGGATGATGCGAAAAAAGTGGATATCGCGCTCCAACTCATCGCTGACGTACCACAGTGCCGAGACTCGATAAACGCCATTAGGATGTTCAGGAAAATAACCGTTGGGGCGCAATAGCTCGGGATGAAGCTGCTGACACAAGAATTGGGTAAGAAAAGGCTGCGCGGGGTCATGGAGGAAATCGAGAATAACGCCTGAGTCGAACAGCTCGCCATTGTCGTTACGTGCCTGCCACTCGAAGGTAATCGGCGACCACGGAGCGAACCCCTGTGCTTCGATCAGAGCATGGTCATGCTCCATATCCTTACTATGCAGCGCGACCATCGCAACGCCGCCGCCCATTCTGTTGCGTGCCTCAATCAAGCGGGCGAAGCGAAAACCGTTGGCATCGCCGAAGCCAGCCAATGCCGGACGCGTAATGGCGATCAGCTCGATGAACGTATCGCCGAAGAGAATCAGCTCATTTTCGGTACCCCAAGGATGCACATAATGAATGCCTCCCAGAAATCCCAGAGCATTGGCCTGCGTTCGTGCTGATGCTAAATCGGATACAGCTACTACCGGATGATCCACGCCAAAACTCATTGCTGGTCCTCGTCGTTGTGCTCAGCGCTGGCCCATTCCCGCTAATGGACAGAGGGCGGCGCAAGATCTACAGCGGCAATTCATGTTAAAGCGTCGCTATTCAGTGCTATCAGCCTTCACCGTTTGCAGCGATTCGAATCCCTCGAACTCGGGTGGCCCCAGATAAATGGCTTCGCGGTTCACCTTCCCAGCATTCGCGTGCGCAGCACGGAACGCATCCGAACGCGTCCAGCCAATAAAGTCATCGTGAGAACGCCAGATCGTATGCGATGCATACAGTACGTGATCGTCACGCTCTGGGCCGCGCAGCAGATTAAACTCCACAAAACCGGGCAACGTCTGCAAATGCGTTTCGCGCTCCAGCCAGATTTTTTCGAACGCATCGGTGGATTCGGGACGTACCTTGAAACGATTCATCGCGATATACATGTGGATAACGCTCCTGAGCGCAGATTCGTTGGAGTGTGGATAACAAATACCAGAAAATTCACTCACTTATCCAGTAAAGCGAATAAATTCGGTGACGCCAATCGTGACTATCAGGAAACGCCGCCAATACGCGGAGGGATATTCAGGAGGGAAAGTAACGCAGCACTACCGGGGTAGGCAGAGGATCGGCGCTCGGAAGGGAGAAGACAGCACGCTGATGGTGAAGCCTGAAATGCGAGCGCCGACTGAAAGATGCCTTACTTCACAGCATCTTTAAGGCCTTTACCAGCCTTGAAGCTAACGTTTTTGCTGGCAGGAATCTTCAGTTCAGCGCCAGTCTGTGGGTTCTTGCCGGTACGTGCCGCACGCTCGCGTACGGTGAAAGAGCCAAAGCCAACCAGGCTGACGTCTTCACCTTTGGAAACGCTGGAAGTGATTTCGTCGAGGATGACGTTCAGGACCTGACCTGCCTTTTCTTTGGAAAGATCTGCTTTTTCTGCAATGGCAGCGGCGAGTTCTGGTTTACGCATAGTTATCTCCTGGGTATGCCTTGAATGGCATGTTTGCCGGCTGGACCGGACATTTTTATAAGGACCGACGTGTTCCCATCAATCCTCGGCCAGATACTTCAGGCCCGATTGAATACGCAACGGCAACTTTACCACCTATTTGCGTATCCGGTTTTTCGATTACCTAATGGCAAATTGCCGCAGCCCGCACGACAACCCGCATAAAGGCGGCAATGTCATGCTAGCAACACTCATCGCGTATGCCTAGGGCTATTGGTAGTAGGGCTGTACTTTCATAAGCGGGCAAACCACTTATTGATGAGGGCCCAATTTTACCTTAAGCACATTATTGCCAACTAATCGTCTAAATAAAGCGTAAACCAAGCGGCAATCACGTCGTGCGACCCCGCAATCTTTGAAACGCAGAACCGCGCCCAATAGGGGAGCTGGCTACACGCCGCTACCCATTCAGAGAGTATGGTGCTGCCACCTTATCACGGCGCCGGTGGGGCCTGAGATAACGTGGCGATGCCCGCTGAACGAAGCCAAACGAACGCCGGCCAGCGTCTGCACGGCCGCGGGTGGCGATGGTACACTGCCGGTCTACTTGTTATCCGTTGAGCCGTCATGACTGCTAACTCTGCACCTTGGCAACGTATCTGCCACCGTCTTCCCGACTTCATGCGCCTGATGCGCCTGGATCGCCCGATCGGCACCTGGCTGCTGATGTGGCCCACCATGAGCGCCTTATGGCTGGCTTCAGACGGACTGCCGCCGCTGTCGCTGCTGCTTATTTTTATTGCGGGTGTTTACTGCATGCGCGCGGCGGGCTGTGTCATCAACGACTTCGCCGATCGCAAGCTCGACGGGCACGTCAAACGCACCAAAGAACGCCCTCTGGCGACCGGGCGAATTGCCTCGTGGGAGGCACTGCTACTGTTTTTGGGCCTGGTCGTAGTGGCTTTCGTGCTGGTGTGCTTTACCAACGCCTCCACGGTGCTGCTGTCGTTCGTTGCGGTGGCGCTGGCGGCCTGTTACCCCTTCATGAAGCGCTATACTCATCTGCCGCAAGTAGTGCTAGGCGCCGCCTACAGTTGGGGCATTCCGATGGCGTTTATGGCCGTTAATCAGACCATACCCACTGCCGCCTGGTGGCTGTTCATCGCCAACGTGGTATGGACGCTGATGTACGACACCGAATACGCCATGGTCGATCGCGACGACGATCTCAACGTCGGTATCAAATCTACTGCCATCCTATTTGGCCGCATGGACCTGGCCGTTTTGGCACTACTGAAAGTGATTGTGCTGGTGCTGCTGGCTGGGCTGGGCGTGCACTTCATGCTGGGAGCGTTCTTCTGGCTGGCGCTACTGGGCATACTGGCGCTGTTTGTTTACCAGCAATACCTGACCCGCCAACGCGAACGAGATGATTGCTTCAAGGCGTTTCTCAATAACCATTGGGTGGGCGTGCTGCTATTCAGCGGCGTAGTGCTGGCACTGTGGCCCGTGTAGCGAGTTGTATAAACACGCCAACCGCGCTGTGCGAACGAAGTGAAAAACTCCCGCGGGGCTGTCACCATTCTGTCACTACTTTGCGTTTGAATTGTCATGCAAACGCCACAAAGCGGCATTTGCTTATCAATAGCGAACTCCACGAATCCGCTACCTCATGGTGATGAGATTAAGCTGACATGACTCAAACCGTATTGATCGTAGATGACGAACCTTCCATTCGCGATATGATTGCTATTTCCTTGGAGATGGCCGACTTTCGCGTTCTTGAGGCGGAAAACGCGCAGAAGGCGCTGGCGCTGGCCGTTGATGAGCGTCCCGACCTGATTCTGCTCGATTGGATGATGCCGGGCACCAGTGGTGTAGAACTTGCGCGTCGTTTGAAGCGCGAGGAAACCACCAAGGAAATCCCCATCATTTTGCTGACCGCCAAAAGCGAAGAAGACAACAAGGTGCAGGGGCTGGAGGCAGGCGCCGACGATTACATCACCAAGCCCTTCTCGCCTCGTGAACTGATTGCTCGCATGCGTGCGGTACTGCGCCGCGCCACGCCGGCCAGCCAGAGCATCCTCGAAGTTGACGGGCTGTCAGTTAACATCGACAGCAAACGCGTAAGCATCGACGGCGAGCCAATCGATATGGGCCCGACCGAGTACCGACTGCTGGCGTTCTTTATTTCCCATCAGGAACGCGCCTATTCGCGCGCACAGTTGCTCGACCAGGTATGGGGCGCTTCTGTTTACGTTGAAGAACGCACCGTTGATGTTCACATTCGTCGCTTGCGTAAAGCACTCGGTGAAAAACACGACTACCTTATTCAGACCGTTCGCGGCACCGGGTATCGATTCTCACACCAGCGCTCTCGCGCAGTATGAGGCACGCCTGAGAGGCCGCACGCTAAACCACTCACTGCCCAACGCAGTACGCTGTATAACCGCTGAGGGCCAAATGAGAGATGGCAGTGCATCGCTGGATTCGTGAACTACTGATTCTGCTACTCACAACGCTATTGGGCATCGCTGTCGCTAGCCTGTGGCATCAGTGGCTGGCAGGCGTTGCCGTTGCGCTGGCGATCTACCTTGCGTACAGCCTGCTGCAACTGTGGCGACTCGATCGCTGGGCAAAGCACCCTGATCGCGCGCTACCGCCCCATGCGCCCGCTCAGTGGGGCGCCGTATTCGATCACCTTTACCGCTATCAGCGCAAACAGCGCCGACGCCAGGAGCAACTGCGCCAGGTGATTGGTCGCTTCGACCGGCTGTCGGAAGCACTGAGCGACGGTATGGTGGTGATTACTCAGCGCGACACGCTGGATAACTGGAACGCCGCCGCTGGCCGCTTGCTCGGTTTCAAATACCCTCACGACCGCAGCCAGCATGTGACTAACCTGCTGCGCCACCCACTGTTTGTCGAATACTTTGCCACCGGCAACTTCGACGACCCCTTAGTGATCAAATCCCCCACTGACGAATCGCGCTGGTTGCAATTCCAGATCATCACCTACGGCAACAATGAGCGTTTGATGGTGGTCCGCGATATCACGCGCTTGCAGCGTTTGCAGGAGATGCGACGCGACTTTGTCGCCAATGTGTCGCACGAACTGCGCACCCCGCTAACGGTGTTCACCGGTTATCTCGAGCCCTTGGCCGCGCACGCCGACACGCTACTGCCACCGCGCATGTCGAAGGGTGTCGAGCAAATGCAGCAGCAGGCCAACAGAATGCGGCATTTGATTGACGACTTGCTAATGCTGTCGCGCCTTGAGAACGAGCAAACGCTCTCGCCACTAACGCCGGTTAACGTTACCAGCCTGATGCAGCGCGCCTACGAAGATGGCGTCGCGCTGTCACAGGGCCGTCAGCATCTTACCCTCACGCTCGACAGCGACAAGCAGTTACTGGGTGATGAAGAGCAACTCAGAAGCGCTGTAACGAATCTGGTCAGTAACGCCGTGCGCTATGCGGGAGATAACCGCAACATTACGCTGAGCTGGAATGAAACAGCTGCCGGGGAAGGACGCCTGAGCATTGCAGATGACGGCGAGGGCATTGATAGCCACCACCTTGCACGCTTGACCGAGCGCTTTTACCGCGTCGATAAAGGCCGCTCAAGCGCTACCGGAGGCACTGGCCTGGGCCTGGCGATCGTCAAGCACGTGATGCTGCGCCACCAGGGTGAACTCGATATAGAATCGACCCTCGGCAGGGGCTCATGCTTCACGCTGAGCTTCCCAGCACAGCGCTTGCATCAAGATGACTCAGTGTTGCGAGAGCAGTAGCGCAGCCTGCCGCGGGCTACGATATTTGCTGACCAGCGCAAACAGAATCGCAGCGGTTTCAGCATCGTAAGTGCCATCGTAGCGAGTGGGCCTGAAATGCATCTGGAAACTGGCCAATACGCGTTTGGTTGACTGGTCAAAATCACCGCTTGCGGTAATGTCGTAGCCGTAGCTGGCCAATGCACGCTGCAACTGCGCGACCGTTGGCAGTCGTGCGTTAAAGCGCTGGCGGTAGTAAGCCACCGTGCTCGCCTCAGGCCACGCGCCTATGCCTGCCTGCGCCAACCGCTGCCACGGGAAGAACGGACCCGGATCGAGCTTGCGCCCCGGTGCGATATCAGAGTGCCCCACCACGTGGGTCGGATCGATGTGGTAGCGCGTCACAATATCCTTGGCCAGCGCGGTTACCAGCGCCACCTGCGACATCGAGAAAGGTGAAAACACCATTCCATCCCGCGTTTGCTTGAAGCCCATGTTGACGATTTCGATACCAATAGAGGTGTCGTTCAGCCCCTTCTTGCCATCCCAACTACTGCGCCCCGCATGCCAGGCGCGCTTCGATTCGTCCGCCAATTGCATCACCACCGGCTGGCCCTGATAACGCCCTGGCTGCTCTAGCACTAAATAATGCACGCCCACCGTGTTGCCTTTGAGCGCATCAATGGAGCGTTGATCGTTTTCAGCAGTGTAGTGAATGACCAGCGTTTGAATTCGCTCGTTGGCCCCTTGAGTATGCAGCGAGTGATCGACACGGTAGCCGTTACGACGCTCCAACTGGCGTCCTTCGCTTGCCGAATAGATCTTGCTGGCGTGACGATCCTGTACCACCGGCACATCGCTGGTCAGCGCCTTGGCAGCCGTTGCGTTTACCGCCGCTGCTGGCTGAGCGGCTTCGGGGCGCGGCTTGTTACCGGCACAGCCTGCGATTAGCGCTACCACCGCGAGGATGCCTGAAAGGCGAATAACCGACTGCTTTATCATGAGTGTTTCCAGATGAAGTGCTGCATACAGCAAAACGTTGGGCATCCCCCAACAAAAGGCGACAACTTAATCATTCAAGTTGCTAATGGTGATGCTCTACCGCCTTGCCAGGCAAGGTCTCGTTAAGCAAACGATAATGATCACGCCACAAAATAACGCCCGCCGCCACTGCGCCCGGCATCACGAACAGGTTAACCACAGGAATCCAGATCAGTACGCTAACGGCACCGCCAAACGACAGCGTGCGAAAGCGCTTCGCCTGCAATAGCTCACGCATGCGAGCGACGCTAACGCCATGAGCATCCATGGTGTAGTCGAGATACTCGGCTGCCAGGCTCCAGGCCGAAAACACCAGCCATAAAAACGGCGTAATCACGTTAATGCCCGGCACAAATCCCAATATCAGCAGCACCAGCATGCGCGGCACCACATGACGCAGCTTTTGCAGTTCGCGTATCACGCCATCCAGCGACTGCCGCCACAGGCTGCGTGAATCCTCGGCGGGCGGCTCGCCCAAATGGCGCTCGACGGCTTCTACCAGAAAGCCATAGAACGGCGACGCGAGTAAGTTCACCATCACGGTGAAGGTATAGAGCGCCGGCACAATCAGCGCCAACACAAACAGCGGCAGCAATAGAAAATCGAGCCACTGCAGCCAACTTGGCACCGCGTTCATCCAATGCTCAAGCCAACCAGAGAACAGCGTGGCCAGCAGCGCAATCATGCCCGCGTACAGCAGCAAAATAATGATCACTGGAACAATGACATAGCGACGCAGGCCCGGCTTCAGTACCAGCCGGATACCCTCGCCCAGCGAAGAAAAACCATCGAGCATACCAGCGCAGCCCTTAACGGTAACAAGAGGAAGTGATTGGCGTTGTCTGGCACCGCAGCCGCTGTGGCGCACATGAATCCAATACGCTATCGCCACGCGAGCGACCGCCTTCGATGCGTCGCACAGGCCGAAAAACCTGCGCCAATGTGCGGTTAGGCAAGGCCAAGAGGTAAGGATTATCTCGCGACTGTACAGACACAACAATAGTCGAATCGTGATCCGAGCATGCCGTCGCACACGTTAACCGCTTATCACGAAAAAAGCGCCACGAGGGCGCTTTTGACTGATAACGTATTAAAGGCAGTATCACTTAACTAGTCAGAGCGACGCGACGCCGCTTAATCACCCGCGCGTGAAGGAATAAGAACTAACGAATATCGTCGAGATCCTTTTCTTCCAGATCGCGCAGGTGGGTGTGGCGCAAATCCAGCCCCTTCACCAGATAAATAACCGATTCGGCAAGGTTATCCGCGTGATCGCCAATACGCTCCAGCGCTCGCAGCACCCACATCACGTCGATAACGCTGGTAATGGAAGAAGAATCTTCCATCATGAAGGTAGCCAGTGCGCGAAGCGCGCTCTTGTAGTCGCTATCGACGTCCTGATCGGCGCGCCGCACTTCCAGCGCCAGACCGGTATCGAAGCGGGCAAACGCGGTCAGCGAATCGCGTACCATGCGTTTTACCTGCGCACCGATACGGCGAATTTCGACCAGTCCACGGTCGCTTTCTGTCTGCCCCATCAGCGCCTGCGCATGGCGCGCAATCTTGTCGGCTTCATCACCGATACGCTCAAGGTCAGACGCGGCCCTGATCACCGCAATCACCAGCCGCAGATCAGACGCTGCCGGCTGACGCCGCGCAATAATCTCGGTCGATTCGTCATCGATTTGCAGCTGCATTTCGTTGACGTCGTGATCCTGCTTGCTTACTTGCTCGGCCAGCGCACCGTCGCGATTTTGCAGCGCATCAAGCGCATCGCCCAGCTGCCGCTCGACCAGACCACCCATTGCCATTAAATGGGTCTTAAGCCCTTCCAGCTCTTGATTGAACTGACGGGAGATATGCTGACTGTGTTGCCCGCTCAATGTATCCATGGGCTGCTCTCAAAGACGGTTATGCGATATGCGGAAGACGACCATGCTACTCGCATTGTTTCACCCGCGTGTGACGAGCATATGACGGAAAATCCATCACTGCATCACCCCCTTGGCTACAAGGCCTCCAGCTTAGCGAAGCCCAGCACCAGCCATTTGTCGCCATGCTCCTCGAAGCTGACCTGCACGCGTGCACGATCGCCCTGCCCTTCGCCGTTGACCACCACGCCCTCGCCAAACATTGGATGGCGAACGCGCTGCCCTAACGACAGGGTTTGGCCGCTGCCTTCGGTATCGGTTTGCTGCGAGAGGCCGGTGCGCGGACGCGGTGCCGGATAATTGGTAGAGCCGCCGCTAAAGCTCCCGCCATAGCCGCCGCCATACCCGGAACGATCGGCCATGGGCCGCGATACCTGACCGCGCAGCCGTACTTCTTCGATCAGTTGCGTTGGCAATTCACGAATAAAACGCGACGGACGCTGGTAGGTCTCTTTGCCGTGCAGGCGACGCATCTCGGCGTAAGTCAGGTACAGCTTCTCCATCGCGCGGGTGATGCCCACGTAACAGAGGCGGCGCTCTTCCTCGAGACGGCCCGGCTCTTCTACCGACATTTTGTGGGGGAACAGCCCCTCCTCGACACCGGCAATAAACACCAGCGGGAACTCGAGCCCCTTGGCCGAATGCAGCGTCATCATCTGCACTGCGTCCTCGAATTCGTCGGCTTGCTGCTCGCCTGCATCGAGCGCAGCCTCTGCCAAAAAGCGCTGCAACGACGCCTCGCCGGCAGCCTCGCCTTCAGGCTCGGCTGGGTCGGTACCGCGAATCCCGCTATCTTCCTGGGTGAAGGCGCGTGCAGCACTGACCAGCTCTTGCAGGTTTTCAACGCGCGCCTGACCCTTTTCGCCCGGCTCATTCTGGTGATACTCAATCAGGCCAGATGACTTGATCACGTGATCGAACTGCTCGTCGAGCGGCAGCCCAGCAGTATCGTTATCCAACTCGTCGATCAGGTTGGCAAATGCGGTCAAAGCATTGGCCGCACGACCGCTGATGGCCTTTTTCGCCACCGCATCGTGGAGCGCATCCCACAGCGAGGTGCCTTCATCGCGGGCGTGAGCGCGCAAACGCTCAATGCTTTTGGTGCCGATCCCGCGCGCCGGAACGTTGATCACGCGTTCGAGGGCAGCGTCATCGTTGCGTGTGACCAGCAGGCGCAAATAGGCCAGCGCATTCTTGATTTCGAGACGCTCGTAGAAACGGTGCCCGCCATATATGCGGTACGGCATAGAGGCACGAATCAGCGCTTCTTCGAGCACGCGCGATTGCGCGTTAGAGCGATACAAAATGGCGATATCGCGGCGCGCCATGCCGTCTTCCTTCACCGCATGGGCGATGGTATCGACAATAAAGCGCGCTTCGTCGAGATCGTTAAAACCCGCGTAGACCGAGATTTTTTCGCCACTGCCGGCATCGGTCCACAGCTCCTTGCCCATGCGCCCTGCATTGTTGCGAATCAGCGAGTTGGCGGCTTCCAGAATGGCTTCCGTGGAGCGATAGTTACGCTCCAGACGCACCACCTGAGTCTGAGCGAATTCACTGCGAAAACGCTCCAGGTTTTCTACCTTGGCGCCACGCCAGCCATAGATGGACTGATCGTCATCGCCGACTACCGTCAGCCGCGCGCGCTCGCCTGCCAGTAGCTTAAGCCACAGGTACTGCAGGGTGTTGGTGTCCTGAAACTCGTCGACCAAGATATGACCAAAGCGCTCACGATAGTGCTCTAGCAAGGCCGGCGTATCACGCAGCAGCTCCAGCGAGCGCAGCAGCAGCTCGCCGAAGTCGACCAGCCCCGATAGCTCGCACGCAGCCTGATAGAGCGAATAAAGCTCGACCATTTGCTGCAAATAGGCATCGCCCGCTGCATCGACATCGGAGGGGCGCAGCCCTTCTTCCTTACAGCCCGAAATGAAGTTGACCACCTGACGCGGCGGGTATTTCTCGTCGTCGATGCTGTGATCTTTCAGCAGGCGCTTCACCAGCCGCAGTTGGTCATCGCCATCGATAATCTGAAAATGCTCGATCAGGCGCGCATCCTGCCAGTGCGTGCGCAGCAGCCGATGGGCAATCGAGTGGAAGGTGCCGACCCACATGCCGCGCGCAGAGTGGTGCAGCAGCCCGTCGAGACGCGTGCGCATCTCGCGCGCCGCCTTATTGGTGAAGGTAACGGCCAGAATGGCATACGGCGATAGATGCTCTTCTTCGATCATCCAGGCAATACGATGCACCAGCACACGCGTTTTGCCGGAACCAGCGCCAGCCAGTACCAGCAGATTGCCCTGAGGCGCACTAACCGCCTCACGCTGTGCGTCGTTCAAACTGTCGAGAAGACGGTGGTCGGAAGTCACAGAGATACCCGAAAAAAATAAGCGTGAATTGGCGCTATTCTAGCATAACCGAGCGCTCGACCCGAGCTACTGACGCACTGCGCGGCACGATCTCGGCGCGCAAATGGCCGCACTTTTTTAACGCTTCTTTATAAAGCAATTCGACACCTTGGCGTCGAGGTCGTCTACACACCCGCGGTTGCTCTTCATGTTTATCTTTTTATTTACCTGACAAGCATCGGATAGCGCCACCGCGCTCTTCGGCAGCCGTATTGATCGATTTTTATAACCGCCCAATCGGCCTTTAAAGGGTGCGGGTAATCACTATTTAAAACATTCATCACAGTGTCATCGGGCTGCGATATCACTCTATACAGGTAGTCGAACACATTAATAATGTGCGTCGATTACCGTTGGGTGTTGTCTGAACAGCGTGCGAGGGGTAACTTGGACATGCAAACAACGCCTTCGACGACTGCGTTAGTTTGCTGAGAAGCACCGCTCTTTTATCGATTTACATCACCGCCCGTGCACTGTTCAGACAGCACCCGGCCACTGCTTTCGATATGTAAGGAGTTCGTGAATGCCTCAACACGCGTCGCACTTTCCGACCGAAGCAAAACTCATCTCCACCGTTCTTCATTTAGAAGCCCTCGCCAGCGCCAAACGCCAACGACTCGCCAGCTACCGTTATCGCAACGCACGTCAGGGAATAGAACGACATTGGGAAAGACGACGACTCGCGCAAGAAGCCGACATCCTTTAGCTCGACGCACCCGCTATTAAATAAGCGATTATTACTGCCGCGTCCTATTGGGCGCGGTTATCGATACCCCCTCCTTCCGCAGCTACCGCTATTCTGGATATACGCTTTCGAGCCCCTCACATTAAAACAGTGAGTGCTGCCGCTCGGCGGGAAACTCGGTGTTATCAGGCAATATGGAATGATTGGGAAGGTGCTCGGCAAGGCGCTGAAGCAGCGCTCGAGCAAGCGCTGGCGCGTGGCGGTTATCCGGTGTATGAACAAAGAGAAATGGACTTTTCCCCTGAGTTATCCACAGGCAAAGCTGCTCAATCCATGGCGTAAAGCACTGATGATTAATCGCCATATCGCTGTGCCCTATAAAACGAATAATAGGATGCAGTCCAGTCGAAATCACGTGTAGCGGGCGTCGCGGTTTTTCGGACTGGGCCACCGATAATCCCGAATCATTATTAGCAGGCGTTGAAAAAAGTGCGCGGGTATCCAACATCACTCGATCGGTATTATAAGTTATCAACAATCGATTAAAGTTTTTTTCCACCGCTCCTTTTGCAAACAGGATGGGATCACGCGGTTCTACCGAACAGCCAATATGGGAAGGCCAGCGATCAAGCAAATGGTGTAAACGATCCATTTCGGCTTCGCCAAAGTTGCGTGGTAATTGAACCATTACAGGGCCTAAACGCTCCTCCAATGGTGCAATACGATCAATAAACTCATCTATACCATCGTCCACATTGGTTAATCGGGCATCGTGGGTAAACGCCGACGGCAGCTTGAAACAGAATTTAAAATGCGCGGGCGCAGCGTCTCGCCACAGTCGAATGGTATTTACGGAAGGCGCTCCGCTATAAAAGGTCGTATTGCCCTCTACCGCCGAAAACCAGCCAGCGTATTCCGACAAGCTATCGCGCATCGACATGTGGGAAGGATAAAAGGTGCCGCGCCAATCGGGATTCGCCCACATGGGGAGACCGGTAAACAGTGCGCCATCAGAAAGATTCATGGAAATTATCCCTTCTGGATAAACGCAGCCTTTAAAGCTTGCATATTGTGCACTACCATTCGTTCGCTAAATGTCATTTACTGCCGCTGCCCACCACCGTCATGATCAGGCTGGCTGAATAATGCGTGCGCATCGCAGTATTGGCTAACGCACATCGTAGCGGTGTTCATAGTGGCCGATTTGTCACCCGTACTATAGGTCACAACGTTTATCCTGATGCAGTAGACACAGGCGAAAGAGGAACAAGTTTGTACTTTATCACTTCCAGGTTTTCCCGCTCCGTTGGCATTATCGCGACGTTGACAACTCTCTCGCTGCTCGCCGCCTGTTCAAGCTCGCCTTCCAACGAAGGACGCGATAGCAATACCGACACGACTGATACCGGCGTTGCTACGTCTCCGGGAGCAGGCGTGCATCCCGTTACCCCGCCTGAGCCTTCTTCGCCGCCGCGCATGACGCCGGGCGTATGGCGACAAGTGCCGGGCTGGTCACGCGAAGATCCCACGTCGGCATGGGGCGCTTTCCGTTCCAGCTGTCTAGCGCTCGCCTCGAAACCCAAATGGCGCAGCGTATGCAGCGCTTCCCAGCGCGTTGATCCGCTCGACAATGTGGCGGTGAAGCGCTTCTTTGAAGACCACTTTACGCCGTATCAGCTCACCAATGGCAACGGTACCTCGTCGGGCACCATCACCGGCTACTACGAACCCGAGTTGCAGGGCTCTCTCACTCGCCATGGCGCTTACCAAACGCCCATTCACGCCAAACCCGCCAACGTGAGTCGCTGGCGTCTTAATCGTCCTCGCGCGCAGCTGCTCTCCAGCGGCGTGCTGAAAGGGCACGAATTGGTGTGGGTGAACGATCCCGTCGAAGCCGCTTACCTGCAAATTCAGGGGTCAGGGCTGGTGAAGCTGGATAATGGTAAAGCGATGCGCATCGGATTCGCCGATACCAACAACCAATCCTTCCGTTCCTTCGCTCGCTGGCTGATCAACCGCCACGAAATCACCTATGCGCAGGCGACGCTGCCGGGTATTCGCGCATGGGCCAAACGCAATCCCGCCCGTGTCGAGCAGATGCTCAATAGCAATCCGCGCTATGTTTACTTCCGCGAGATGACGATCGAGGATGTTGACGACAATAGCGGCCCAATCGGCGCCCTTGGCGTACCACTAACGCCCGAGCGCAGTATTGCGATCGATCCCTCCAAGGTGCCGCTGGGCGCGCCGGTCTTCCTGTCGACCACGCATCCTGGCACCGGTGCACCTATCCAGCGCCTGATGATGGCCCAGGACACCGGCAGCGCCATTAAGGGTGCGGTGCGTGCCGACTTCTTCTGGGGACGCGGTGATACCGCAGGCGAGATCGCCGGTAAAACCAAACAGCGCGGTCAAATGTGGGTACTCGAGCCTAAATAAACCCGCTAACACGGCGGACAGGCTCTGTCCGCCAGACAACGTGGCATGCGCCCGCCGCATTAGCGGGGCATGCTGCTGTTGTCTTTGGCCTCCCCACATTGCGCTACGATAGCGGTAATGCCGCCCCGTAAAGCGGTGCGGGTATCCCTGATCGCCCCACGCCGTCCGGCGAGGCAACAACGGGCTATTCGGTAACGTCTCCCAAAATCTGAAAATAAACTGAAAAAATTGCTAAACTCCGTTCCTCGCACGCACACCACGCCAAATACCGTGCCAATACAACCTTCGGATTTCGGCTTTAACAGGAAGCAGCACTCATGAAATGGGATAAAGGGCGCCGCAGCGATAACGTAGAAGATCAGCGGGGCAGCAGCGGTGGCCGCATGTCGCTGGGAGGAAAAGGCAAGCTCAGCATCGGCGGCATCGCCGTTATTGCGCTAGTGGGTTGGCTAATGGGCGAAAGTCCGATGCAAATCCTCAACCAGATTATTGGTCAGTCGGGCATGTCAGGGCAGTCGCAATCGGCTTCTCAACAGAGCGCGCCGCCCAAAAACGACGAACAAAGCCAGCAACAGGTCGATTTCGTTAAAACCATCCTGGGTGATACTGAAGACACCTGGAAGCAACTGCTACAACAGCGCGGCGTGCAGTACACCGATCCGAAGCTGATACTGTTCAGCGGCGGTGTTAACTCCGGCTGCGGCTTCGCCTCGACGGCAACAGGCCCCTTCTACTGCCCGGCCGATCGCCAGGTGTATCTCGACCTGTCGTTTTTCGATGAAATGAAGCAGCAGTTCTCGGCTAGCGGCGATTTCGCCAATGCTTACGTGATTGCCCACGAAATTGGACACCATGTGCAGAACGAGCTGGGAATTTCACGCAAAATTCAGCAACTGGCACAGCAAGGTGAGCCAATGAAGGGCGCTAACGGTCTGTCGGTACGGCAGGAACTGCAAGCCGACTGTTTCGCGGGGGTGTGGGCACACCATGCCCAACAGCGCCATCACTGGCTGGAAGATGGCGATGTTGAATCGGCCCTGAACGCTGCCAACGCCATCGGTGACGACCGCCTGCAACAGCAGTCGCAGGGGCGCGCAGTGCCCGACTCCTTCACCCACGGCACATCACAGCAGCGCGTTAACTGGTTTACTCGCGGCCTGAAGAGCGGCGATATCGATCAGTGCGATACGCTTAGCGCACAAACGCTGTAACGAGCGCTTTTCCTTCGGCGCCGCCACGTGCCGCCAGCGTCATTACCAAACAAACGGGCCGCCCACGATGGGCGGCCCGTTTTGCGATTGCGCGGAGATATCAGCCTATTAGCCGAGCGACGCCACCATAATCGCCTTAATGGTGTGCAGTCGGTTCTCAGCCTGATCGAAACAGACATTAGCCGCAGATTCGAAGACCTCTTCGGTTACCTCTATACCATCGGCAAACTGCGGATAGCGCTCTGCGACCTGCTTTCCTACCGCAGTATCGGTGTTGTGGAACGCCGGTAGGCAGTGCATGAATTTAACCCGCGGATTGTTGGCGGCCGCCAGCATGGCCGCATCGACGCGGTAAGGGGTCAGCAGTTTGATACGCTCATCCCACACCTCTGCGGGCTCGCCCATCGACACCCAGATATCGGTGTGAATGAAGTCCACACCGTCTACTGCCGCGTGCGCATCCTCGGTAAGCGTAATGCGGGCACCGCTCAGTGCTGCAAAGGCTCGGCATTCTTCTACAAACGCTTCATCGGGCCACAGCGCACGCGGCGCACCAATGCGCACGTCCATGCCAAGCTTGGCACCAATCATCAGCAGCGAACGCCCCATGTTAAAACGCGCATCGCCCAAGTAGGCGTAGCTAATGGCGCTCAAGGGCCCATCGCGATGCTCTCGCATGGTCAGTACATCTGCCAGCATTTGGGTGGGATGGAAGTCGTCGGTCAGACCGTTAAACACCGGCACCCCAGCGTATTTCGCCAGTGCTTCCACAGTACTCTGATGATCGCCACGGTACTCAATGGCGTCGAACATCCGTCCCAGCACGCGAGCAGTATCCTTGATCGACTCCTTGTGACCAATCTGCGACGACGACGGCTCCATGTAGGTGACCCCCGCGCCTTGGTCGCGTGCGGCTACTTCGAAGGCACAGCGGGTGCGCGTCGAGGTTTTCTCAAAAATCAGCGCAATGTTCTTGCCGCTTAATCGCTGCTGCTCATGCCCCGCATACTTGGCGCGCTTCAGCTCAGCCGATAGCTCGACAAGAAATTCGATCTCTTGCTGCGAATGGTGCATAAGGCTCAGAAGCGAGCGATTTTTGAGATTAAAGGCCATGATTGAGTTCCGGGAGAGCAGCCAGATACTGCACGCATGAAAAGAAAAAAGGACGTGCATTGAGTGATGCAGCGTCCGCCGTTAAGAGAATCAGTCAAGATAGCAGGAACCAGCGGTTAAGCAAATGGTCGCCTTACCGCTGCCTCCGCTGCACGCTAACGACCCATTATGCGGCCGTTAGCATGGGAAAGTGCTAACGTTAACGCGATGGCGCTCTCACCACACGCGCCTTGGCTAATGGCGCCAGCAGCAGCGCGGTCAGCGCAGCCGCTACTGCCAGCACGCCTAAGAAGCCCGTCCAGCTCCACACGTCGAGCACGCGGGCAATGGGATAACCGGCAAGGGCGGCACCCATGTATGCAAACAGGCCGACGAAACCGGTGGACGCGCCCGCGGCTTCCTTGTGCGAAGCCTCCGCAGCCGCCAGGCCAATCAGCATTTGCGGGCCGAAAATGAAGAAACCGATCAGGAAAAAGCTGCCCGCCAGCAGCGTGAAGTTCTGCGTCGGCAGCCACCACAGCAGCGCCACCGACGCCACCACACCGATCGCAAAGATCAGGTTCATAGGCCCGCGATTGCCCTTGAACAACTTGTCAGACCCCCAGCCCGCTACCAGCGTGCCGAGCAGCCCGCCCAGCTCGAACAGCGACAGCGCAGAGTTGGCGCTAATCAGCGAATAGCCGTGCTCGCGAATCAAAAACAGATTGCCCCAATCGTTGATACCGGTACGCACCACGTACACCAGCACATAGGCAAACGCCAGCAGCCACACATAGCGATTGAGCAGCACGTAGCGGCACAGCACGTCTTTCAGCGGCAGCCCTTTGCCGTCCTGCTCCTGCGCTTTTTCGGCCGCATCGTTTTGCCACTCGCCCACGCTCGGCAGCCCCAGCGAGCGCGGCCTGTCGCGCACGCGCCAGCACACCACCAGACCAAACAGCACCGCCACAACGCCCGGCACCACCATGCCGTAGCGCCAGCCCCAGTGCACCGCCAGCACGCCTGCCAAGAGCGGAATCAGCGCCGCACCGACATTGTGCGAGGTATTCCAGATCGACCACCACAGCCCACGCTCCTTGCGCGAGTACCAGGTGGTGAGTAGTCGTGAACACGGCGGCCATCCCCACCCCTGAAAGAAGGCGTTCAGAATCCACAGCGTCATTAACGCCAGCAAAGAGGACGAGAGCCCGAAGAAAATGTTGATGACACCGGTGGCTATTAAGCCAAGCCCCATGAAATAGCGGGGATTCGCTTTGTCACTCAGAATGCCCGACACAAACTTGGATACGCCATAGGTCAGATAGAAGGCCGTGCCCAGCATACCGATATCCGCTGCCTTCAAACCGAGGTCTTCAAGCATGGAGGGCATCACGAAGTTAAAACTCTTGCGGGTGAAATAAAAGACGGCGTAGCCAATATAAGTGGTGATTAGGATATTGATACGCCAGTAGCGGTACAGGTGATCAACCTGCTGTTGATCCTGAATCAGCGGCTGATCAGGGGCCTCGCGGAGGAAGTGAAACACGAGCGGATGCCTTGCGTGGGAGATGACCGGCGCAGTATAGAGCGCAAAGCAACGGGTAAAACGCTACTTTTATCTTATTATGACGATTACTCACCGATAATTAAGTTACAAATAAATCAATTAATTACCGTGTGCTCACGCAGCATGATATTCGCCGCCAAAGCGCCCCACGTTATTCGCGCAAAGGAGCGGTTTCCGCGAGCAACCACTCACTCAATGCCTGAATATCCGGCGAGTTTGCGCGCCTTCTGTCGTAGACAAGGTAGTGGCAACGCTCTTTTGCCATATAACGCTCTTCCAGCGGCCGAACCAGCTCGCCGCTTGCCAACTGCGGTTCCACCAGATGCCGCCATGCCAGCCCGATACCAATATCCTGACGCACCGCATCGATCATCATCGAAAACTGGCTGAACTGCATTTCGCGGTGACCGCGCTGGCGCTCGATACCTACCGCTTCAAACCAGAAGTCCCAATCGATGGGTGTCCATAGCTGTGACGCCCAGTGACGGGCGCTTAGATCCACCAGCGTCACCTGCGACAGCCCCTCCAGCGTGGCTACTTCTGGATGCTGATCAAGAAAGCGTGGTGTGCATACCGGAAAGACTTCTTCGGAAAACAGATATTCGGCCACATAGCGCGGTGATTGCGGCTGCCCCAGAAAGACGGCCGCGTCGAATTCTTCGTCGAGGCTCGGGTTACCTTCACGGCTCAGCATATGCAGCTGAAGCTCTGGATAGAGCTGATTCAGCGATGCAAAGCGCGGCATAAACCACAGTTGGGCAAATGCAGACGAAATGGCAAGCGTTAGATAACCGCGATGGCGCCGCTGCACCAGCGCTTCGGAAACACTGGCCAACTGCTGTAGCGCGTGAGTGGCGGTGGGCTGGAGCAGCATGCCTGCTTCAGTAAGCTCAATCGAGCGATGGGTGCGCTTGAACAACGCTACGCCGAAATAGGCCTCCAGCACCTTTATTTGTCGACTGACAGCAGCTGGAGTAACGAAAAGTTCTTCAGCGGCTTTGTTGAAGCCAAGATGACGCGCTGCTGCTTCGAACGTACGAAGGGCGTTGAGTGGCGGCAGCTTCAGACGGCTTTCTTGCATGGAGAAGGGGTCCTGAGCAGGACGATGCGCCGTCCTTTCGATTAACAATAACTCAACTGTCAGTGATTAGAAGTCGTTTGTCTAGCGGCGCGTTGCCGGCGCATTATGCGCGCCTTTTCAACGCACACGACCGCTTACCCTGGGGGAAGCCCTATGAACACCGCCACCGATACCACCGGCCCCCGCACCGCTCCCCTGCCCAACCGTTTGCCGATTGCGCTGCTGACGTTGAGCGCCTTTGTCGCGATCACCACCGAATACGGCATCATTGGCATTATGCCCGAGCTGGCGCAGGGGCTTGGCGTGTCGACCACCACCGCCGGTCAGCTAGTGACGCTGTTCGCGGTGACGGTCATGCTGAGCGGGCCATTTCTGACGGCATTGCTGGCAGGCAAGAAGCGCAAGCCGCTATTTATTAGCGTAATGGTTATTTACGCGGTCGCTAATCTGATAGCGGCGCTGGCGCCCAATTTCGCCACCCTCGCCATTGCCCGTATCCTGCCAGCGCTAGCGCTGCCGGTGTTTTGGGGCACTGCCAGTGAAACAGCCGTGCAGCTGGCCGGACCCGGTAACGCGGGGCGCGCGTCGGCGCAGTTCTATCTGGGGTCGGCCTGCGCGCTGCTCATCGGCATTCCATTCGGCACCCTGATATCGCATCTGCTGGGCTGGCGTGCGCTTTTTGGCGTGCTGGCGTTGCTATCGCTGATCACCGCCGCCGCGCACTACTACTACATGCCCACGCTGGAGAAACCGCTGAAATTCAGGCTGAAAGAGCAGTTAGGCATTCTTAAAAAGCCGTACTTCCTGATCAACCTGCTGCTGTCGGTGGTGGTATTTACCGCGATGTTTACCGCATACACCTACTTCGCCCACTTCCTGCAAAAGGTCGCTGGGGTAAGCGATGCCGATGTTGGCTGGTGGCTGCTGGGCTTCGGTGCCATTGGTCTGGTGGGAAACTGGCTGGGCGGCAAATTTCTCGATCGCAGCCTACTGCGCACCACGATCTTCTTTTTATCCATGCTCGGCGGCGGCATGACCTTAAGCACCCTGATGGCATCGCAGCCAATACTGCTATGGATCGCCTTAGCCATGTGGGGAATCGCCTACACAGCGCTCTTTCCCGTGTGTCAGGTGCGAGTGGTAGCCGCCGCCCAGCGTGCCAAAGCGTTGGCAGGCACCATGAATGTCTCTGCGACCAACGGCGGCACCGCGTTGGGCTCGATGATAGGTGGCGCCATTGTGGCCCAGTGGGGCATCGGAATACTTGGCTTCGCCGCAACGCTGATTGCGCTGCTGGGCGTATGGCTTACCTGGCAGACCATTAAAATGAAACGGCGCTATGCGATAGCGCCGTTGGAGTGAGGGGAAGCGCGCGATGGAATGAGCTCGAGTGTTCCTCCATCGCGATCGCCACGCGAGGTATTACGACGACCACACCGCCTGCTGCATCTGCCGAGCACGATTCAAGCGGGCGCTGTTCCAGATTCCCGCGGCCACCACGACAAAGGCCACCGATCCGGTCATGATCGATTCGGTGCGAAAATCCGGCGAAATCAGCATATAGCCCAGCACCGTCAACAGACCCGCAATAGTGAGATAGCTCAGCCCCGGGAACAGCCACATCTTCAGCTGCGGCGTCTCTCCGCGCGCGGCCATGGCATAGCGAAGCCTAACCTGTGACACCGCAATCACCAGATACACCAGCATCGCTATTGCCCCGGTAGACGCCAGCAGGGTGCTGAAAATATCTTCGGGAAACAGGAAGTTGCAGAGGCTGGCAATAACGCCCACTAGCGCAGAAGCAACCACTGCACGGCGCGGCACGCCGTTGGACGAAATTCGCGCCATCAGCGCGGGGGCATCCTTGCGCGATGCCAGCGACAGCATCATTCGAGAGGCGGTATAGAGCGCGGAATTCATGCAGCTGGTGACCGCAGTCAACACAATCATGTCGACGATCAGCCGTGCCCGAGGAATTTGCAGCACTTCCAGTGCACGCTGGAAGGTGCCGACTTCTACCAGACGCGGATCGTTCCAGTTAACGATGCACACCGCCAGCAGCATAGAAACCAGATAGAAGATGGCAATCCGCCACACCACCAGCTTGGTGGCGTGGGTAATCTGCGTTTTCGGATCGCGCGATTCGGCAGCGGCAATGGTGACGATTTCAGCGCCAAAGAACGAAAACGCCGTAATCAGCACCCCGCCAATTACCGCACCGGCACCATTCGGCGCAAAGCCGCCCAATTGGGTGAGACGCGCGAAGCCGCCCTGATCGGGTACCGGCAGCACGCCGGCAACCGCGGCTATTCCCAGCACGATAAAGGCGATGATCGCGACGACCTTGATCAGTGAGAACCAGAATTCCAGCTCACCGAACCCCGCCACGCTCAGCAGATTGGTGCCCATCAGCACTAGCACGATGGCCAGCGACAGCAGCCACACCGGAAATTCGGGCAAATACGCATGCACGATATGCGCGCCCGCGATCGCCTCGACCGGCAGCACCAGCACCCAGAACCACCAATAGAGCCAGCCAATGGTAAATCCGGCCCATTTGCCGATGGCGCGGTCTGCGTAGGTAGAAAAGGAGCCGGAATCGGGCTGGGTAACGGCCATTTCGCCCAGCATGCGCATGATTAGAATCACGATCACACCGGTAAAGGCGTAGCACAGGATAGCGGCAGGGCCTGCAACGGCAATGGCGTTGGAGGAGCCAACAAAGAGACCGGCACCAATGATGCCCGCAATCGAGATCATGGTGACCTGGCGAGTTTTCAGTTGGCCTTTAAGCTGATGGCCGGGAGCGTCTGAAGTAGCAGACATGAGACCTCACCGTCGTTGTGGTTGGAATTATCAAGGACTCTAGCCCTAGCCAGCGTGAACCGGCAGGGGAAAATCAAATGTGCGGTACGCAACTCGTTAGGTAAAGAGCCAATAACCTTATATGAGCAATAAATATTGGACCTATCACTCGATTAAGCTTTCCCAAACCCCGCCTCGCGGCTATCTTTGCTACGATCATTTTTTTGGCTCGGAGAAGCCTTCATGACTGACGCACAGACTGCCAATACCCCCGCCACCGCCGTAGAAAGACAGCCCATTAGCTGCATGAATTGGTTTTGGACGGTGTTTGCCATGGGTATACCGCTGGTGAATGTCGCCTTTTGCCTTTACTGGATATTTACTAAGCGTACCCAACCCTCCAAGCGCAATTTCGCCATTGCGACGCTCATCTGGATGGTGCTATGGGTCATCTTCTATGGCGCGCTACTGTCAGGACTTAATGGGTGGCTGTCCCATTTGAGCGACGACGATAGCGCATCCTCGTCGCACTACTCGCAGCAGCACGATGACGCTCCCGAAAGTAGCTCGACATCGACATCAGTGTAGTGGCCCTGCTCGCTCCAGCGAACGAATAAGCACTAAGGGGTCGAGCAACGCAGGTGCGGCCTGAAGGCGCCGATTAGCACGCATTCGATGCAGGGGCTCTGCCATGTGGCTGAAATATGCAGGCTGTGTAACCGACTGAGTAAAACCTTCCTCGCTCTTTCCAATGACGTTGGCAAGCGGCGAGCGAAGGCGTCTGATTGACATATAATTTCTGTTTTTCCAGCTTCTTTGACATTAATGTCTCAATAACAACTTTTTGAAGAAATTTTCGATTCCCCGCCAGAAAATCTGCTATCTATTCCGTGAATCGGAGTGCTGTTAATGTCACAGCCTCATTCCATGACGGAGAATTACTACATGAAACACGCACTTGCAGTCGCTTCCTTGGTCGCCGCTTCACTTACTGCCGGCAGTGCACTGGCCGCTCCCGCGGAGCATGCTCACAGCGCTACCGCCCCCACCGCTGCTTCGGCACAGAGCTTCCTTCACCAGCGCTATCAGCCGCTGCTCGAGTCCTGGAATCTCAGCAGCGATCAGCAGAGCGCGGTCTGGAAAGCTGAGCAGCACTTCTTCCAGAGCCTGCCCAAACACCAGCGTCCTGCGCGCGGTGAAAAACCGACGCCGCCTACTGCTGAGCAGCGCGCCGCATTCAAAAAGGCCTTGGATACCCGCCACGCTGAACTGGCCAAGGTACTCAACGGCAAACAGCTAGCCGCCTGGGAAGCCGTAACCAAACCGCCGATGGGCCCGCGTCATCACCAAATGATGCACAAACGCGGATAAGCTGAAGGCTTCTCCCGTCAGCGCCTCGGTCATCCAATGACCGGGGCGTTTTTGTGTGCATCTGCGGTAAGGATAATCTGCGGCGTACTGGCGGGGCGCCGGCGTTATTCGACAGTGGGGTTAGCTTCTACGGGCAGGTCAGCGCGCGAATGGCACGCCGATGACCGGCGATGAACGGGGCGTGGGAAGATGCCGCGCCATGGTCTAACGCAGCAGGGTCGGGCACAGGAAGTGTTCAGCGTTAGCGGGTCACCGTACGGAACTTCGCGCTCTGTAGAACAGACAAAAAAATGCCCGACTGGGGAAGCCGGGCCATCAATAAAAGAATCATTGCAAGGGAACACTAACTGAGACCATGCCACGATTCGAAAAGTTCACTTCTACGATAAAAAAATCGTGAAATCGTATCGATCGCTCGATTTTCGCCTTACGTGAACAACGCCTCACGCCCATGAGGCGCGCTGAGATCCTCGTCAGGGCCGATTGAGATAACGCCCGTGGGATTGAACGTTTTGTGGCTGCGATAGTAGTGGTGACGAATATGATCGATATCCACCGTCTTGCTTACGCCTTCGTGCTGATAGATGTCGCGCAGGTAGCCGAACAGGTTCGGGTAGTCACTAATGCGTTTGCGATCGCATTTGAAATGCGTGACGTAAACCGGATCGAACCTCACCAGCGTGGTCCACAGCCGAATATCAGCCTCAGTAAGTTGATCACCCGTAAGGAAGCGCTGCTGGCTCAGCCGCGCTTCCAGCGCATCGAGGGTGTCGAATACCTGCACCACCGCCTCATCGTAGGCCTCCTGCGATGTCGCAAAACCTGAGCGATACACCCCGTTATTCAGCGTCGGGTAGATCCAGCCATTCAGCTCGTCGATCTGCGTACGCAGTGCATCAGGGTAGAAGTGCCCTGGCGTCGCGCCCAGCTCATCAAAGGCGGTGTTGAACATGCGGATGATTTCGGAGGACTCATTGCTAACGATGGTTTCACGCTGCTTATCCCACAGCACCGGCACCGTGACACGACCGCTGTAATGCGGGTCGGCCTTCAGATAAATTTGGTACAGGTAATCGTTGCCGTACAGCGTGTCGCCGGTCGCGTTGTGAAAATCGCTATCGAAGGTCCAGCCGTTCTCCAGCATGAGCGGATGCACAACTGATACCGAGATGAAGTCTTCCAGCCCTTTCAACTGTCGCACAATCAGCGTGCGATGCGCCCAAGGACACGCCAGCGACACGTACAGGTGATAGCGCCCTTTCTCGGCCGCAAAACCGCCTTCGCCCGAAGGACCTGCCGAACCATCCGCCGTTAACCAATGGCGAAACTGCGACGTCGAGCGCTCAAAGCGCCCGCCGCTCGACTTGGTGTCGTACCACACGTCGTGCCACACCCCATCAACCAGCATACCCATCGTATCTCTCCCGTCTTTACGGTTTATATTCTCGCTAGGTTAGGCGCTCCAAGACACATAATAAACCGGTGATTTTCGGAATTATTGTAAGTGCAGAGTAGACAATGCCGGGGAATCACGCTCATGCCAGAGAAACCGAAAAGCGCTCAGCGGCCTGAATGAAGCGGTACTAAACCAATGCTATTCGGTCAGCACTCGGGACGATAGCGGTTAGCGCGCCGCCGATGCCGTTGCGCGCTGCTTCGAGCAGCGCTTTCAGCGTTGGAGAGCGGTGTAGCCCTACCGTAATGCCGCCACGAGACAAGCCCCTGTAGCGCATGATGATAGAGAAAGAACCCAATCGCGGTTGCCAACGGAAGAGAGCCGCAGTAGCGGCATGTCCACACCTATGGCCACTCTTTTTGATCGCGATCAGGTAAGGCGTACGACACACCACTGATAGTGCTCAAGGTAATCGACTAAACGATATCTCCTTATTTTTAGCACACTTCTTATAGCGCGACCCTCTTCCCTACTTTCGAGTGATCAATCCGTAATAATACCCGCCTCATGGTGACATCTTGTTACTTAAATTCCGGCACCTCACTGTTAACTACTTAAATAAAAATAATCATAAAATTAACTTCTAATTAATTTTAGCGGGACGGGGAAATAAATTAGGTAACGAATGTACCGAAAAAAAAGCAATTTTGGTTAACACCTGCCGTAACGCTGAAAGGCGCGCCATCCGGGCGCTAGCGAGAAATGCGCAACATTGTATGAGTTACAAGAAAGAACATAATTAATCAATATCTTACGGTTAAGTGTCCTAATGGCCTGGATTGAAAATAACAAAAATAAGGGGGTATCAATGCCGTTGGAATTGCTAGACCATTTTTTTGTTGGAATCAATTAATCCAATCTTAAATACAACTACTACCGTATAGATGAGTAACTTCATGTTAAATAAAGGCGTTAGCCATTTCGGTCTTTTCACTACCCCCTTTTCCGGGCATGATACGGACCGTACTTTCAGGGATGAGTTCGATCAGCTTCCCGGCGTTCCTTCCCACTTTGAGCTCGAATATGAGGGCTTGGATCACTCTAACATTCATCCAGGAAAATTCGGCTGGTGGGTAAGCGAAAACACCCACCAAGAGCTACACAACCTGCGGAATTCTGCCCAGGAAATGGGCGACCGTCTGGACGGTTTGACTAATGGCACGGGCCCTACCGGCGGCGTGATAAAGCCTTACAACTTGAAAGATGTTGACCATACGCTGGGCAATGTCGTTAACCATGGTGGCCTACAGGGACTGGATCCTAATGATTCAAGCTATCTGAATAGTCCCGTCAATAAATTCGCTCACTTTCAGGGCGGAAACGATGATTTCGATCAGGCAGGGGAATATGCCAAGCTTGCCCAGCCTTACACGGACTACATGTACAACAGCATTGAGCAATACTCTGACAGTCAGGTGGAACAGGGCAACAGCGATCCCCGCGACAGCCTGCGCCACTGGGATTCGTTCAAGAACCTGCACGACACCATGCACAAGAACTATCCGGTTCCTTGCTTCACCAGAGGCACGCTCATCAGCACTCCTAATGGTGAAGTGCCTATCGAATCACTTTCGGAAGGCGACTTGGTGAATACAGAGGCTGGAGCGCAGCCAATCAAATGGATCGGCCACCGCACCATTAAGCATCTCCACACATTTAGTCGCAAAGCCAAGCTCAGCGCCGTGCCGGTAATGATTCAACAGCATGCCATTGCCGACAACGTACCATCGCGCGACATGGTGGTATCACCATGGCACCACCTGTACGTCAATAATGTGCTGGTGCGCGCAATGGATTTGCTCAATGGCAGCACCATTTTTTACCTCGAAAGCGCTAAAGAAGCTCAGTACATGCATATCGAGCTCGACACATTCAACGTGATTGAGGCTAATAACCTGCTGTCGGAATCCTTCTCCGATAGCGGCCGTAATCGCGCGACCTTCAGCAATGCGAAGCTGACCGACTTGCAGCCCAATTGGCACGAAAAACGCGGCATGGCACCACGCCCCGGATTCACCGTCGTACGTCCCAACAAGAACGGTGAAGTGCTCAACGCCATTCATCAACAGCTGAGCAACCGAGCCGCTCTACTGAGTGAAAGCGCTGAATACGCCTTGGCGTAATGGAAACGTTAGCGAATTAGCCTGCTAAACAGAACGCCCGATAAGGTAACGCTTATCGGGCGTTATTTTGATGGCGCGCCTGGTCATCGTCGCTATTTCTTTCACTTATCACGCCCACGCAAACACCGGCCGTCGCCTGCGCTGAGACGGAGGTCTGAAGGCAGCAACACTACCCCGATGCTACCCACCATGCCCTCTGCTTACCGTTCATTTCCATCACCGGCGCGTGCTGGCTGTACGCTGATACAAGAATTGGATAACCGCATGCAATGACTGAATGCAGGCCGCTGCGGGATGGGCATAGTCGCTACATTTTTCAATACTCCAGACAACGCACGTTGGATCGAAGCAACAGGCAAATTCCATACTCCCGGCGTCGCAGTCATGGAGGACAGTGCAATGAGCGACAGACTGCCGGCGCAGCAACACGCCATCAGCGCACAGGTCGCGGTGTCCCAACAGCGAAGCGGGCACGTTCGCTACGCGGTACTGGCAGCTATCTTCTCGATTACCGTGTTCAACTTTGCCGACCGCTCGATCATGTCGGTGGCAGGCGTGCAAATTACCGAGCACTTCGGGCTTTCTCCGCAGCAGTTGGGGGTTATCTTCTCGGGATTCAGTTGGGCGTACGCGATCGGCCAATTTCCCGGCGGCTGGCTGCTCGATCGATTTGGTGCCAAACGCATTTACGGATTAAGCATTATCCTGTGGTCGGTTTTTACTCTGCTGCAGGGCCTAGTAGATAGCATCGCAAGCATGGGCATCGATGCGGTCGCGGCGTTCTTCCTACTGCGCTTCATGCTAGGTATCGTCGAATCGCCGACCTTTCCCGCAAACTCGCGTATTGTCGCCACCTGGTTTCCGATTGCGGAGCGTGGTTTTGCTTCCTCACTGTTCGCATCAGCACAGTATTTTGCCGTGGTGCTGTTCACACCGCTGATGGCATGGATGACGCATGCGTTTGGCTGGCAGCACCTGTTCCTGTGGATGGGGCTAGTTGGCATAGTGCTGGGCATTCTGTGGTTCGTTGGCTATAGCGACCCTTCCCGTAACAAATGGCTGGGTGAAGCAGAAAAGCAATGGATGCGTGAAGGTGATGCTCTGGTTGATCTCGAAGCCGAGCGACGCAGCCACGGTGCTGGCCTTCAGTGGCGCGATGTTGCCTGTTTATTTACCTCACGGATGCTATGGGGCATTTATCTCGGCCAATACTGCATTACCGCCCTCACCAGCTTTTTTATTACCTGGTTTCCCATCTATTTGGTGCAAAGCCGCGGCATGTCGATTGTCGACGCGGGAATGGTCGCAGCACTTCCGGCAATGGGAGGCTGTACTGGCGGGGTATTGGGTGGATTGTTCTCGGACGTATTGATTCGCCGAGGCGTGCCCTCCTCACCGGCGCGTAAAATGCCGTTTGTGATCGGCATGGCGCTTTCGACAACGCTGGTGTTATCCAACTATGTCAGTGGTGACCCCGCCGTTATCGCGCTAATGGCGCTGGCCTTTTTCGGCAAGGGATTCGCTGCTGTTGGCTGGGGCATGATTGCCGACACTGCTCCCAAAGACATAATGGGGCTTGCCAGCGGGATATTTAATGGCATTGGAAATCTATCCGGCGTACTGACGCCGGTGGTGATTGGCTATGTGGTTGCGCTCACTCATTCATTCGATGATGCGCTGTGGTTTGTGGCCGCGCATGCGCTGTTGGCCATTGTGGCCGTTGTTGTTGCAGGACGCTTCCACCGCCTATCGTCGCCTTCCGAGCAGCTCCCGCTTTATTGCCGATAACGGGTGACCCCGCTCGACGGCTGCGCGCTAGGCATCCACAAAACCGGGGGCAATAAAAAGCGCCGAGCTCATTGATCAGAGGCTCGGCGCTATGCCGTTAACAGGGCGGTCAGCCAGCAATAACGAGTGGCGCTATGCGCTGCGCGCCGCTGCTGCGGAACCGGCCACAAACAGCGCTTTCTCAGCCTTGAGAATATGCGCCAGCGCTGGATTGCCGTTGCCTTTCTTCCATACCATATCGAGCGATACCAAAGGCTTTTCGCTTACGCCCCCGACGCGTCGATAGACGATGCCTTCGTTGCGTAATTTGTTCGCCGACTCGGGCACCAGCGCGATGCCCATGCCGCCGTAGACCAGCGCTAAAATCGAGTGAATCTGCGATACGTACTGGGAATAAAGCGGCGTAACATCGCAGCGCTCAAAAAGTCGTTCGATTAGTTCGTGGAAGTAGCGGGCCTCGTCAGGCGAATAGTGAATAAACCGACGGCCGGCGAAATCATCCAGCGTTAGCTGCCTTTGCAACCCCAGCGGATCGTCTTCAGGCAGCGCTGCCACCAGCGGCTCGTGGATTACCTGACGATGCTCCAACTCCTTGCGATGAACCAGCGGACGCATCAACGCTAAATCGAGTGTGCCGTTTTCCAGCGCATCCAGCTGGCTCATGCTGACCATCTCACGCAGATGAAAATCGACGTCGGGTAACCGCGACTTCCAGCGCTGTAGCGCTTGCGGCAAATAGCGATAGCTGGCCGCGGCGGTAAAGCCGATGGCAACGCTACCAGCATCGCCGGTACCCACGCGCCGAATCTGCATACTGGTCGTTCGCGCCATCCGCAGCAGCTCGTAAGCATCTTTCAGTAACGCTCGCCCTGCGGTGGTGAGCTTCACCGAGCGATTGTTGCGCTGCAACAGCAGCGTGCCCAACTGGTGCTCAAGCAGCTGGATCTGACGGCTAAGCGGGGGTTGCGTCATGTTCAGACGGTCGGCGGCGCGACGGAAGTGCAACTCTTCAGCCACAGCGACAAAACAACGCAACTGGTTGAGTTCGAACATGCCTGGAGTCTCGAGAAAGTTTCGTTAATTAAAATACTAATTTATTTAAAAGAAACATCTACCAATAATTTAATAACAGAATCAATCAATACCTTTTTTAATATTTACTGAATCATCGATCGACTCATACCATCACTCCATCATCCACTCGCTGGAGCCCCCTCATGAGTCGTTACACGCCCAAGGAAGTTGCGCAAACGCTGGCCGATGGCCTGTTGTCTTTCCCCGTCACGCACTTTGATAACGCCTTGGCCTTCGACGAGCCGGCGTTTCGCAACAACCTCGAATGGCTATCGGGCTATCCCGCCCCCGGGCTATTTGCGCCAGGCGGTACCGGCGAGTTCTTTTCGCTAGGGCTGGAGGAAGTCAGTCGCGTGACCAAGGCCGCTGTCGAAGTGGCCGGAAAACGCACGCTAGTGATTGGCGCAGCAGGCTACGGCACTGCGATCGCCATCGAGATGGCGCAGGCCGCTGAACGCGCCGGCGCTGATGCGCTTTTGCTGCTGCCACCCTATCTGACCGAAGCCCCTTCCGCTGGTATTGCTGAGCGTGCCGAGCAGGTATGTCGCGCGACTTCGCTGGGAGTGATTATCTACGGCCGTGCCAATGGCAAGCTGGAAGCCGATGATTTGGCACGCGTGGCTGAGCGTTGCCCCAACCTGATTGGCTATAAGGATGGCGTTGGCGATATTGATCGCATGACGCGTATCTATAGCCGATTGGGTGATCGGCTGTTCTATCTCGGCGGGCTGCCTACGGCGGAAACCTTCGCGCTGCCCTATCTCGAAATGGGGGTGACGACCTACTCATCGGCAATCTTCAACTTCCTGCCAGAATGGGCGCTCGAGTTTTATGCCGCGGTGCGCGCTCGCGACCATGCCAAGATCTACCGTGAGCTCAACGACTTTGTGCTGCCCTGTACCCAGCTGCGCAATCGCTGCCCAGGCTACGCGGTATCGATTGTCAAAGCAGGCATGCGCGCAATAGGACGCCCCGCAGGGCCGGTGCGTCCACCGCTGCTCGACCTGAGCGAAAGTGAACTGAGCGAGCTTACCGCGCTCATAGGAGATCGCCGCTAATGACCATGTCAGCATCGATAGCTTCCCAAACGCCTCGCGTCACTGCGATCGATGTCATTCCGGTGGCGGGCCACGACAGCATGCTGCTCAACCTGAGCGGTGCTCATGGCCCCTGGTTCACCCGCAATCTGCTGATCGTGACAGATAGCAGCGGCGCTACCGGCGTCGGTGAGGTGCCCGGCGGCGAAGCGATTCGCCAAACCCTGGAGGACGCGCGCGAACTGGTGATCAATGCGCCCATTGGTAACTACCAGCAGGTGCTGAACCGCATCCGTACCCGTTTCGCTGATCGCGATAGCGCGGGGCGTGGCAACCAAACCTTCGATCTGCGCACTACCATTCACGCGGTCACTGCAGTAGAAGCCGCACTGCTCGATCTGCTTGGCAAATTTCTCGAGCTGCCGGTGGCTGCACTGCTGGGGGAAGGCCAACAGCGCGAGGCGGTCGATATGCTCGGTTATCTCTTTTACGTTGGCGACCGCCGAATGACTGGCCTTGATTACCGGAATGGCGCTCAAGCTCAGGATGCGTGGGAGGCGCTGCGCGATGAGCCGGCGCTTACTCCTGAGGCGGTGGTCAGGCTGGCAGAAGCGGCACAGCAGCGCTACGGCTTCAAAGACTTCAAGCTCAAGGGCGGCGTGTTCAACGGTGCACAGGAGATGGAAGCCATTACTGCGCTGGCCGAACGCTTTCCGGAGGCTCGCATAACGCTGGACCCCAACGGTGCCTGGTTGCTGAAGGATGCGATCCGCTTGTGTCGGGACATGCGCGGCACGTTAGCGTACGCAGAAGACCCATGCGGCGCAGAAGACGGCTTTTCGGGGCGCGAAGTCATGGCAGAATTCCGCCGTGCCACCGGCTTGCCAACCGCCACCAATATGATCGCCACCGACTGGCGCCAACTGGTGCACGCACTGTCGCTACACTCCGTCGATATTCCGCTGGCCGATCCTCATTTCTGGACCCTGCAGGGCGCCGTGCGCGTTGCCCAGACCTGCCGCGACTGGGGGCTGACCTGGGGTTCACACTCCAACAACCACTTTGATGTATCGCTGGCGATGTTTACCCACGCCGCCGCCGCTGCGCCGGGTAAGGTAACGGCGATAGACACCCATTGGATTTGGCAGGACGGTCAGTACCTGACCCGCGACCCACTGCGCATTCGTGATGGCAAGGTAGAGGTGCCCAAACGCCCTGGTCTGGGCATCGAGCTGAATATGGAGGCCGTTCACCGGGCCAACCACCACTATCTGGTCAATGGGCTCGGCGCACGCGACGACGCCAAGGCGATGCAGTGCATCATTCCCAACTGGAGGTTCGATAACAAAACGCCCTGCATGGTGCGCTAGGCCGCGATCCCGCCTGTTCGGCTAACCCTCCGCAAAAAATAACGCGCGCAGGCAGGCCGTAGCCCACTTGCGCGCGTTATCAGCCAGCTGACCTTACGCTTTTTCTTGGAAAGCGCGCCAGCCGCCATAGGCGGTGATGTCTTCAGCGTCTTGCTGCGCCACTGCTTCACAAATGAAGCCTTTGACCCAACGCCCGTCCGCCAGCTCAACGTTACCGATGCCCAGCGGTGCCGGCACTTCGGCAACAAACTCACCGAACCGCGCGAGCGGTACTTGCCACAGCTCTACCACGATCTCCGCCCCCGCCGGCTGCGCGGCAGCGCGCGCTAGCCCGGGTTTGGGCGGTGTGGTATTGCTCAATGCGTAGAGCCGATAACGCGCAGCGGTGGTGGTTTGCTCCAGCAGCGTGGCGTTGCGCTGCGTCAGTTGATAATTGAGCGGCATCCCGGTCAGGTGCGCCCCAACAACCGCCAGCGTCACGGCGCCTGACGCCACATCCGCCTCAGGCAACGCGGGGCGCGTCTGCGTATAAGGCCGCTGCGTCGCCCCCAACGGCAGCGCCAGCGCGCGCTGCCAGCGTTTGCCAAAGGCCGCCAGCGCGGCGTCGTGCCACGCCGGAGCGATCAGCGTGATCCCCGCCGGCAGACCATCGGCGCGGAAATCGCCAGGCAGTGCCAAGGCGCTAAGATCAGCCAGATTGGTGAAGTTGGTGTAGGTGCCAAACTGCGAGTTATAGGCAATCGGCTGCTCTGCCATCTCAGCGATAGTGCGAATCGTCGGCGAAGTGGGCACCACCATCGCATCAAGCGGCGCCAGCAAGGTGTCGATGCGCTGTTTCAACTCAGCACGACGATACTCTGCGCGATACGCGTCCACTGCGCTATAGCGACGGCCTTGCGCCACGATTTCACGCACGCTGGGGTCGATTGCTTCGGGCTGCTCGCGCAGCAGCGTTTCCAGTGCTGCAGTGCGTTCCGCCACCCACGGCCCCTGATAGAGCTGTTCGGCCAGCGTATCGAACGGCTCGCTCGGAATCTCGACCAGCTCGACGCCCAGCCCACGCAGGCGCTCAAGCGCTTGCTCGAAGGCGGCTTGCGCCTGGGTATCGCCGAAAAAGCGCAGCGTATCGGGTACGCCAAAGCGCGGCGTGCTGCTGAAGTCAACCGGTGCGGTATAAGGATTCTGCCGCGAATAGGCGTCGTCAGCGTCGTAAACGCTGAGCAGCTGCGCGGCAAATTCTGCGTCTTCGACGCTCAGCGCAAAGATCGACACGCAATCGACGCTACGGCAAGCGGGCAGCACGCCGTTGGTCGACAACCGACCGCGAGTAGGCTTCAGCCCAACGATGTTGTTGAAGCCCGCGGGCACCCTTCCCGAGCCCGCGGTATCGGTACCCAGCGCCAGCGGCACCAAACCGCGGGCGACAACGCTGGCCGAGCCCGAACTCGAGCCGCCGCTGACGTAGCGGCTATCCACGCTATTGGGCACCGCGCCGTAGGGAGAGCGGGTGCCGACCAGTCCGGTCGCAAACTGATCCAGATTGGTCTTGCCAACGATAATCGCGCCCAGTGATTTTAGCTGCCTGATCACGCTGGCATCTTCGGAGGGCGTGTAGGCCGCAGCAGGACAGGCGGCGGTGGTACTGAAGCCGACCACGTCGATGTTGTCTTTCACCGCGATGGGCACCCCCCACAGCGGCAGCCTGGCACCCTGCGCATCCGCGTGCTCGAGCTGCTGCCACTGCTCCGCCAAATCAGACGCCGACAGTAGCGTGATCCATGCCGTGTCGTCGCTCTCGTTAAGCGCCTCCAGCAACGTCTGCAAGCGCTCAAGCCCGCCCCCGGCTCGCTGCTGCTGGCACCACTCCGACAGCGTCCAACCCAGCGTTTCCAAAGGCTGCTGTGCTGATGTCGTCATGGCTGATCTCCTTCAGTCGTTGGCGCTGTCGCTTCGGCAACGATAATGACCTGCTGCCCCGCGCTCAGGCCGCTGCCTTCAGCTACCGGCAGTTGGGTGACGGTGCCCGCCTTGCGCGACACCAGCGGAATTTCCATCTTCATGGATTCGATCAGCGCTACCGTCTGCCCTACGGCAACCTCGTCGCCTACCGCCACCTGCAATTTCCACAGGCTGCCCGCGACCGGCGAATCGATGCTGGCTTCCCCTTCCTGCAGCGCTGACTCAGCGGTCTCCACCACTTCTGGCGCGGCGTAGGTGAACTGCCCGTTGGCACGCCAGTCGTCGATTTCCTGCTGAAAGGCCTTGTCGCGCTGCTCACGGAAACGCTGAATGGCCGCTTCGTTATCTTCCAGCCGCTTCAGATAATCGGAGAGCCGGAAGGTGGTATGGCGCACTTGCAGCTCGAAACTGCCGTGCAGGAAGTCGCGGCGCTGGCGCATCAGTTCGTCGTGCGACACCTCGTAAAAGCGCAGCGTATCGAAGAAGCGCAGCAGCCAGCGTTCGCTGAACCACGGCGTGGTGCGGTAGCGATTCCACATTTGCAGCGTTCTGCCCACAAACTGGTAGCCGCCCGGGCCCTCCATGCCGTATACGCATAGATAAGCACCGCCAATACCCACCGAGTTTTCGGCGGTCCAGGTACGCGCGGGGTTGTACTTGGTCGTGACCAAGCGCTGCGTCGGGTCGAGCGGCGTCGCCACTGGCGCGCCCAGATACACGTCGCCCAGCCCCATCACCAGATACTCCGCCTCGAAGACTACATCGCGCACCGCACCAATATCCTCCAAGCCATTGATACGGCGAATAAACTCAAGGTTACTGGGATACCAGGGTGCATTCGGCCTAACCGACTGATGATAGTGCTCAATCGCCTTGCGGCAGTCGGGATCGTCCCACGACAGCGGCAGCATCACTTCGCGCGTTTCGATCTCCAGGTCTTCGATATCGCGCAGCTCGCGCTCGGCCGTCTCGAGTGTCGCCAGCAGCTCCATTAGCGGCAGTCGCTGCGCATCGTAATGCACCTGCAGCGAGCGAATGCCCGGCGTGGTTTCGATCACCCCCGCGATCTGCTGCTGCTCAAACCACAGCATCCAGGCATGAGCACGAAAGCGCTGGGCGATATCCAGCGCCATCGGGCCAAATTCAATCAGCAGGAAGTCGTCGCCGGCTAACCGATACACCAGACGCTTATCTGGCTGCTGCTCATCCACGCTGCGAATAACCGGCGAGCGGCGGCTTTGCTGCGGCTCAACAGGCGGCAGCCATTGCAGGTTGTCGAGCAAGCGGTACTGACGCCGCTCGAGTGCGCCCGCATCTTCAAGCGTAATCGGCACAAAACGCACCTTGTCGCCCGGTGCCAGCTGACCAATCTTCCAACGCTCGCTGCGCACCACCGTGGCAGGACACACAAAGCCCCCCAGCGATGGGCCGTCGGGGCCGAGGATGATCGGCATATCACCGGTAAAGTCGATGGTGCCGAAGGCGTAAGCATTATCGTGAATATTGGACGGATGCAGCCCGGCTTCGCCGCCGTCGCTGCGCGCCCATTGCGGATGTGGCCCCACCAGCCGCACGCCGGTACGGCTCGAGTTGTAGTGCACTTCCCACTTATGCTCGAAGAAGGTGTCGATATCCTGCTCGGTGAAGAAGTCCGGCGCGCCGTGCGGCCCATAAATCACCGCTATTTCCCACACCTTCTGCTGGCCCTGTAATTCAGGAATCAGCCGGCTATCCAGCGTGGCGGGCGCGATTGGTGTCGCATCGCTAAGCGGCAAGCGATCCCCCACCCGCAGCGCATGACCGTGCAGGCCGCCAAACTGGCCCAGCGTGAAGGTGCTGCGCGAGCCCAGGTACTGCGGACACGCAATGCCACCGCGCACCAACAGATAGGCGCGCATACCCGCCTGCACGCGGCCCAGCGTCAGGGTTTGCCCTGCCGCAACGTCGACCACCTGCCACTGCGCCAGCTCGACGCCATCCAGCGTCGCCTCAATCGGCGCACCAGCAACGACAACCTGTGCCGCGTGGTGGAAGGCCAGCGTTGGCCCGGCCACGGTAATTTCTATTCCCGCCGCAGTGTCGGCGTTTTCCAGCAGCCGATTGCCCAGCCGGAACGACCAGTCATCAAATGGCCCCGAAGGCGGCACACCCACCGACCAATAGCCTTGGCGGCCGGGATAATCCTGAATGGTCGTCAGCGTACCGGCATCGAGCACTTCCAGCGCCTGCGGCTGCCAAGCGAAATCGGCCAGCCAGCGGGTGTGGATGTCGCTGGCGGCAAAACGCGCGTCAGCCACAATGGCCGCCAGCCAATCCACGTTGGTAATCAGCCCATTCAGCTGAGTGTAGTGCAGCGCATCCGCCAACGTTGCCAGGGCTTGTTCGCGCGTCTCGGCATAGGCGATGACCTTGGCCAGCATTGGATCGAACAGCGCGGTAATCTGCATGTCCGACACCAGCGCATGATCGATACGCAGGTTGTCGCCCTGCGGCAGCACCAGTTGGGTCAGCTGTCCTGCGCTGGGGCGGAAGTCGTACAGCGGGTCCTCGGCGTAAATACGCGCCTGAATCGCATGGCCCTTGGCCTGCAGCTGCTCGGGAGCCTCGAATGCTGCGATGGTTTCGCCCGCGCCTAGCCGCAGCATCCACTCGACCAGATCGACGTTCCACACCATCTCGGTAACGCCGTGCTCGACCTGCAGCCGCGTATTGACCTCGAGAAAGTAGAATTCATCGCGCTCGCTGTCGTAGATAAATTCGACCGTGCCCGCACTGCGATAGTTGATCGACTCCCCCAGCGCGATCGCGGTGCGCTGCAATGCCTCACGGGTTGCCGATGGCAGGCACGCCGCAGGCGTTTCTTCGATCACCTTCTGGTTGCGCCGCTGGGTCGAACAATCGCGCTCGCCCAACGCTATCACTCGGCCCGCGCCATCGCCGAAAATCTGCACTTCCAAGTGGCGGGCGCGGTCCAAATAAGCCTCGAGGTAAACGCTGCCGTTACCGAAGTTGCGCTCCCCCAGCTGCTGCACCGAGTGGAAGCTCGCATCGAGCGCTTCGGCGTCACGGCAGATGTGCATCCCAATGCCACCGCCGCCGGCGGTCGATTTCAGCATCACCGGATAGCCAATCCGCTCGGCTTCTTGGCGCGCCATGTCGATGTCGGTCAGCAGTTCGCTACCCGGTACCAGCGGTACATTCGCCTTGCTCGCCAGTTCGCGAGCGCGGTGTTTATAGCCAAAGGCGCGCACTTGCTCGGCGGTGGGGCCGAGAAACACCATGCCGGCCTGCTCACAGGCGGCGATAAAATCGGGGTTTTCCGACAAGAAGCCATAGCCGGGGTGAATCGCTTCAGCACCGGTTTCGCGCGCAATCGCGATCAGCTTATCGATATCAAGATAGGTAGCGGCAACGTCACCGTCGCCCAGCGACACGGCGTGATTGGCTTCATGTACATAGGGGGCGTCGCGATCGGCCTCGGCGTATACCACCACGGACTCGATCCCTAACGCGTGAAGGGTGCGAAGAATGCGGGCCACAATGGCCCCTCGGTTGGCGATCAAAACCTTGCTGAACATCGCTGAACCTTTGCTATAGGGGCGGGTCGTCCCGCCATTGTCGTAGTAGCGACAGGTCGTCCTGTAGCGATAGCTGGCACGTGGTGATTAATCGAAGATCAGCACGCCAAGCGGGGTGGGCGCAAAACCGCTGCAGGGGTTATTGAGCTGCGGGCAGTTGGAGATCAGCACCACTACATCCATGGCCGCTTTCATCTCTACATATTTGCCGGGTCCTGAGATGCCGTCGGCAAATTCAAGCTGCCCTTCCGGCGTAACAGGTACATTCATGAAGAAGTTAATGTTGTGCGCGATATCGCGTTTGGTCAGGCCAAACTCGGGATGCTGCGAAATGGCCAGCATCCAGTTGTCGCGGCACGAGTGCATATGGCGGCGCTCAAGGTCGTAGCGCACGGTATTGCTCTCGCTGGCGCAGGCACCGCCAAGGGTATCGTGGCGGCCGCAAGTATCCGCGGTAATCTCGAGCATGGGGCGGCCGCGATCCGACATTAATGCCGTGCCAACACCAAGATAAAGGTTGCCCTGCTCTCGAATGGTGTCCATGGCGCTGTAGTGCTCGGAGGTATCCTGCGCGTTGAAGAACAGCGTGTCGGCCGCTTCGTTGCCTTCGATATCGACAATACGCAGCGTCTGGCCTTGCTTCACCAGCCCGATATAGGACTCGCCTGCGTCAACGGTGGCATGGGTAACGGCGTTTTCTGCGCTGAGCGTGCTTTCGAGTAACGTCATGCTGAAGCCTCCGCGAAAGGAATGTGGGAGAGATAATCGCCAGCGCCAAAGCCCAGCGAGTAGAGCCGGTTGTTCTGGAAGCCGCGGCGATTTTCAGCGCAGAGCTGATAGCACGGGTCGTCGGTGGTTACCGGCGCTGCTTCGGCAAAGCGGATGCTAACGCCGCGATGCGGATACTGTTCGGCAGGGTCCAGCGGATGCGGGCAGCTATGCAGCGCGATCAGGGTGTCCATCTCGAAGCGCAGCGTTACGCGCGCACCCTTGGCGCAATGCCCTTCAACGTAGGAAATGCCCCCCTGCTCATCCACCGCCACCTTGCTGAATAGATTCAGCGGCGCCGGCAGATCGCGCTCGTTCAGGCCGTACTTGGCAATTTCCGTGATGAAGCTGTCGAAGCCAGCCTGAGTACGCTCGTTGAGCGCCTGCTGGAAGGTCAGCGGCTGCCAGCCCTTGCGCACCATCATCGGGCGAGTGAGCGAACCGCTGATGCTGTCATGCCAGCCAAGGTCGTCTTCGACAATAGACGCGAAGATGCGCCCCATATCGGAATAAAGGCAGTTGCCGCGCGTTAGCCCCACGGTGTGCTGACATTTAAGCGAATCCGGCAGATTGAGCCGCTCGTGTAAATTCTCCGGATTGAACATCACCAACCCTACGTTGGTGTTGGCCTGCTCAGCGGTAAATTCGATAAGCGTGCCTTTGCGTACCCTAAGCGACCAGTGCTGGCCGCCGGGCAAAAAGGTCGAGTAAGCAAATGATTGACTCACGCGAAACGTCCTCCTGACATCGATGAATTAAGCGCCTCACGGGTGCGGCGCAGGTGTTCGCCATCCCCCGTTTTATCCAGCGCAATATCGTAGGTAATGGTGGCGCCATAAGCGTCGGGGGCCTGCGGATCGTGGCGTTTCTTGTCGAACACCCACAGCCGCGTGCCTAAATCAAAGGCTTCCTGAACGTCGTGGGTCACCATGAAGATGGTCACCCCCGCTTCCTGCCATAGCCGCGTAATCAAGGCGTGCATGTCTTTTCGAATACCGGGATCGAGTGCCCCGAACGGCTCATCCAGCAGCAGGATTCTAGGCTTGGCGATCAGCGCCTGAGCGATCGCAAGGCGCTGCTGCATGCCGCCCGACAGCTCGTGCGGATACTTGTTGAGCGCCGCCCCCAGCCCCACTTCCTCAAGCGCAGCGGTAGCCGCCTCACGCAGCGCCCGACGCCGTTTGCCAAAGGCTTTGCCGAGCAGTTTGCTGGCCGCCAGATCACCGTGAAACATCACGTTGCCGAGCACCGTCAGGTGGGAGAAGACCGAGTATTTCTGGAACACAATGCCGCGGTCCGGCCCCGGCTCATTGGGGATCGACCGGCCATCCAGCTTTAGCGTGCCGCCCGAAATCGATTCGATGCCCAGCAGCAGTTTGAGGAAGGTGCTTTTACCGCAGCCCGATGGGCCGACCAGGGTGACAAACTCGCCTTCTTCCACTTCGAAGGCGACGTTATCCAGCACCAGATTGTCGCCGTAGCGTTTGTTCAGGCGTTGCGCCGCAAGAATAGCCATCACGACTTCCCTCCCGAGGCGCTGTACCAGGGGAACAGCAGCCGCGACGCCAACACCAGCAGCCTGTCCATCAGGAAGGCCAGCAGCGTAATCCAGCCGACATACGGCAGAATGATTTCCATCGCTAGATAGCGCTGGTACAGGAAGATGCGATAGCCCAGCCCGCTCTGCGCGGCGATCGCTTCAGCGGCAATCAGAAACAGCCAGGCACTGCCCAGCGCCAGCCTGACGCTCTGAATCAGGCGTGGCAGCAGCTGCGGCAACAGCACCCGCACGATAATCTGCCAAGAGTTGCCGCCCAGCGTTTGCGCCTTGATAAGCTGCTCGTGCGGCATACGCTCGGCGTGCGCTTGAAGGTCACGGATAATGAACGGGCACACCCCAATCACGATCAGCATCACCTTCGAGAGCTCGTCGGTGCCCAGCGCGATAAACAAAATCGGTAGTATCGCCAGCGGCGGTATCAGCGATACCACCGTGATTAATGGTGACAACAGTCCGCCCGCCAGCGGAATGGCACCGCACAGCATACCCACCGCCAGACCAATCAGGGCGCTGAGGCCCACCCCGTATATCAACCGAGACAGGCTGGCGGCGGTATCCGTCCACAGCGTAATGTCACCGGTGCGCACGTTTTCATGGGTCGCCAGCCGCTCGAAGCTGGTGCTCATGGTGGCCACCGACGGAAACAGCCGATCATGCGGATTTTCTGCCAGCCGCGCGTTCGATACGCCCAGATAGATAAAGATCACGATCAGAATCGGCACCGCGCCCAGTAGCCACGCGGTGGCGCGATGCGGTTTTATATTGATGAGTTTCTTCACACATTGCTCCAGTGTTTGGAACGGTCGGCGCACGCGCCAACCGTCGCGTTATTGGCTGGATTCGAGATATTGCTCGGTAAAGGAAGGATCAAACCGCAACTGGACGTTATCGGGATCACCAAAGGTGCCCTGCGGGGTTTGAATGCCGATGGTGTCGGCAGAGAGAGCGGCTTCGCCTAGCAAGCCGTGATCGAAGCTGAACTGCGCAATGCTCTGCATGGTCTTGAGCAGTTGCTTGCTGTGGTACAGGGTTAGCGCGTCCTTGGGCGTGGTGTACAGATGAGTATTATCAAGCTGGTGCTGGAAGCCCGACAGATCAGTACCGGCATCGGCGGCCATCGCTGATAGCGCGTCCTTGTCGTGTTTGGCGATCTTGCCCATCACTTCGTACCAGGCACCGACCAGTGCGCGCCCGAAGTCGGGGTTCTGCTTGAGGGTGTCGGTGTTCACCACCATCAGATCGAGAATTTCCCCGGGAATCTGCTTCGAGGTGAACACCACATTGGCGTCCTTCATCTCGGCGACGGTGCTCAGCTGCGGATTCCAGGTCACCAGCGCATCCGAGCTATTGCCCGAGAACAGCCCGGTAATGTTGGCGTCAGAGGTATTTTCGGTCGAGATGTCGCGCTCGGTCATGCCGTTGAGCGAAAGCGCACGCGCCAGCAGATACTCCGAGACACTGAACTGCACCAGATTGACCTTGCGCCCTTTGATGTCCGACAGCCGCTTGGCGTTACGCAGCACGATGCCGTCGTTGCCGTTGGAGTAGTCACCCACAATCAGCGCCGTCGAATCCACACCGCTGGAGGCAGGCAGCGTTAGCGCATCCATGTTGGTCATCGCACAGCCGTCTACCCCACCCGAGGTGTACTGATTGACCGATTGGATGTAGTCGTTGACCTGCTTGGCGTGGATCGTAATGCCGTATTTATGCGCCCACCTCTCAAGAATGCCGTGCGATTCAGCGTAACCCCACGGCATCCAGCCCGCATAAATGGACCAGCACACGTTGAAATTCTTTTTAGCGGAAGGTGTGGCCGCCTGGGCCGAACAGCAGAAGGCCAGCGCGACAGTGGATAGTACGATAGCGGCTAAACGGGCAGGGCTCATGATGAAGTCCTCAGGGGTAATGGGTGCCGAACAGGAGAGCACCGATGCAAGCGCACCAAGTCTCCCGGGCTTTTCCCCCGCCGTGTAACCTTCGTTTATCGCGCCATCCTTGCCTGGCAGGATAGGTAGATAAAGGATCAGGTCGACAGCTCTCGGACCAGTCATCCCCGCACCACCACCGCTTGGTGAGTACGCAAGGACCGGAACCCTAGCCGTCCATTTGCAAATTGTCAGGCGTCATGCATTCGATGCTTCAACCTGCCAGAACCAAGCAACCCCCGCGCCAGTTTTGGTTTTACGCGCTATATCAGCAGCTTATTTTATTCTTACAACGAAAGGTAAGACGTAAAACCAGCCCGCACCGGTACGGGATGCACTCATAGGTCGCAAGAGGACACGCGTCGGCACATTGAAGGTGCATGGGAAGCGCAACGAGGTGCGAGGTGCGAGGTGCGAGGTGCGAGGTGCGAGGTGCGAGGTGCGAGGTGCGAGGTGCGAGGTGCAAGGTGCGAGGTGCAAGGTGCAAGGTGCAAGGTGCAAAGTGCGAGGTGCGAGGTGCGAGGTGCGAGGTGCGAGGTGCGAGGTGCGAGGTGCGAGGTGCGAGGTGCGAGGTGCGAGGTGCAATGATCGAACCAGCTTCGCCTCTGTCAAAATGTCGCTGAATAATCACTCGCTTATCGCAACAGCAAGGGCGTAAAGTGGCGCCAGGCATTTCCCTACGCGAGAGACCACGCTTATGAAAATTACCTTTTTCAGCGCCCACCGTTACGATCAGCACTCTTTTGATCACGCCGCCGCTAGTCTTCCCTCCGATAGCTCTCGCGAATTCGTCTACCAGGAAGCCGCGCTCGATATAGACACCGTTGCCCTTGCCCACGACAGCGACGCGGTATGCGTGTTTGTCAACGATACCCTCGATCGACACGTGCTCGAACAGCTGCACGGCTACGGTGTAAAGGCGGTGCTGCTACGCTGCGCCGGCTTCAACAACGTCGATCTGGACACTGCCCACCAGCTCGGCATGTTCGTGGCCCGAGTGCCGGCCTACTCGCCGCCCGCCGTCGCCGAACATGCGCTAGCGCTGACCATGACCCTCAACCGCCATATTCATCGCGCCTACACCCGCGCACGCGACGGCAACTTCGCGCTGGATGGCCTGCTCGGACGCAATCTACACGGCAAAACGGTCGGCATTGTTGGCACCGGCCGCATCGGAGTGGCCACTGCGCGTATCTTCAAAGGGCTCGGCTGCAACGTGATTGGCAGCGATCCCTTCCCCAGCGATGAGTTTCGCGACATCGGCAAGCTGGTCGAATTACCCCAGCTGCTCGAAGCCTCCGACGTGATCAGCCTGCACTGCCCGCTGCTCGAATCGACCCATCATCTGATCAACAGCGACACGCTTCCACAGATGAAGAAAGGCGTGCTGCTGATTAACACCTCACGCGGCGGCCTGATCGACACTCAGGCGGTTATCGGCGCACTTAAAAGCGGGCAGCTCGGCGGCCTCGCCATCGATGTCTACGAAAACGAAGAACCGCTGTTCTTCAAAAACCGCGAAGAAACCTTTATCGACGACGATCAGTTCGTGCGCCTGATGAGCTTCCCGAACGTGCTCATCACCGGCCATCAAGGCTTCTTTACCGAAGAAGCCCTGCATGAAATCGCCCACACCACGCTTGGCAACCTCGAAGACTTCGTGGCTGGGCGAGAGTGCGAGAATCGGGTGTAGAGCGCCAATAACCGCAGATGATGGCCATGTTGATGAACGATCAAACCGATATGGCCATCATTTAAATACCAAGCGATACGAGCCAGCGTCGCGCTACAAATGACGTTCACGAACACGCAATGGCAATGCGTAGCGGCGCTGCCAAGCGGCGCTGCTAGCCGCCTTCCGGCGATACGAACACCACCCCTGCCGCCGGCCCCTGCTCACCCTAAGCGCCACAGCCTTCGCGTGCCTTCTCAGCCATTCATTTCCACGCTTAACGTCGTGATAACACTGACGGTGGCACACTGCTTGCTTGCTCATATCATTACTATTCGCCATCAGGTTCGACCATGAATCTAACCGCCCTCGACTTCGTGCTGGCCTCCAAAAAGAGTGAAATCGCTGACCTTCAGCAGCTTCTGCAGATGGGTAAATTGGTGGGTGCAATTAGCCAACTGATACACCTGCTACAGCAAGAACGCGGTACCGCTAATATCTACCTGTGCTGTCAGGAAGACGGCTGGTGCGACCTACTGCGCGAGAAGATCCAGTACGCTCAGCACGCCGAGCAAACCATCAACCAGCAGCTCGAAACGCTGGATCTCACCAGCGCCGGCCTGCCCAATTCATCGCGGTTATTCAGCCGCATCGCCGCCGTTCTGCATCGCCTGACGACAATGCCGTCGCTACGTCAGCACATCCAGACGCTGGAAGTGAGCCGTTCACATGCGATGAACCACTATTGTGAGGTTATTCGCACCCAGCTGGCGCTGATCTTCGAAATCGTCGATACCTCGGGCGATCCCTCGATTTCCCAAGCGTTGCTCGCATTATTTAGCTTCATGCAAGGCAAGGAACTAGCAGGGCAGGAACGGGCTCTGGTAGCGGCGGGCTTCGCTGCTCAACGCTTCGACGCCAGCGATCGCCAGCACATCATCGAGTTGATAGAGGCACAAGAGCGCTGCTTCCAAACCTTCAGCGAATTTGCCGACGAGCGCAGCCTTGCGCTGTGGCAGCGCTATCTCACCCAAACAGGCGGCGAGTTTGAGCGCCTGCGGCGTATCGCTTGTACGGGTACGAGCGCTTCCAACGAGCCGTCGATCACCGCGGTCCGCTGGTTCGAGCTGACGACGTCACGCATCGATAATATGAAGACGCTCGAAGATGCATTGGAAACGGTGTTGATGGAATGCTGCCGCCAGCGCATTGACAGTGCGGAAGCCTCCCTCGAACAGCAGGAGCAGGAAATTGATCAAATGCTTCCGCACGACAGCGACTACGCGGCGCTTGTATCGCCCAAACTGAGCCGCTCAGTGCTCGAACTGGTCGAGCATCAGGCGCAGCGTCTGCAAATGCAGGAAGAGGAGTTGGCGACGCTGCGAGAAACGCTCGCTGAGCGCAAGCTCATCGAACGAGCGAAGGGGCTGTTAATGCAGCACCATGGCATGACCGAACCGCAGGCACACAAGGCGCTGCAAAATTTAGCCATGGCACAAAACAAGAAGTTGGCGGAGATCGCTCAAGCAATGCTAGAAGTCGGCACCTTGCTTGAGAAACCGACACACTGAGAGATCACGGATCAGCGGCGTAGAGGCGCCGTTTTACCCACTGGCGCGCCCCTCGCATTGCTTTCAGATGCCGCGAAAGAGTGCGCTCTCCTCGGTAGCCACAGCGTAGATCAGCGAAAAACCTGCCCGACGCGGCAGAGAACTTGCGCTCCCAACGCTAACTTTATGTGCACGATGCGCCATCGAGGTGCACGTTTTCCGCGTTCATCTCAACGAAAACAAACCAAATTACTCATTACAGGGCGATGTTTTCGACTTGGCACGCAACGTGCTTTACAGAAAGTAAATGATGGCTAAGCCAATGGCGGTTTAGCGAGAAGTTACGGATAAAGGCGTCCGTCAGTGTCTGGGAAACCAGATGCTGGCTGACGCCTTTTTTATTTGCAGAGGACGGGAAGCTGCCATGGTTCATTACTGCTCACAGCCTGCTAACGCATGCCTGCAGCGCTTCTCGCACGACACACATCGGGCGTGGGCCTGACGGGCCCGTGGAGTTCTGCGCAATGGACAAGCCCACTCTCATCGTGATCGGCAACGGCATGGCAGGCGCGCGCCTGATCGAGCAGCTTTGCGAGAACGCGCCAGGCCGCTTCCGTATTGTGGTCATTGGCGAAGAGCCGCAGCCCGCCTACAACCGCATCATGCTGACCCCGGTGCTGGCGGGAGAAGAGCATTTTGCCGGCATCGTCACCCACGACACCGACTGGTATCGGCGTCACGGGGTAACGCTGCTGAAAGGTACCGCGGTCACCGCGATATGCCGCCAAGCGCAAAGCGTTACGGTCGGCGACCGCACACTGCACTACGACCATCTCGTGATCGCCACCGGTTCACGGTCGGTAATGCCTTCCCTGCCAGGCGCAGCATCGAGCGGCATTCACGGCTTCCGCACTCAGCAAGACGTCGATGCCATTCTGGCGACGTCCTATCCAGAGCAGCCAGTGGTGGTGATCGGTGGTGGCGTATTGGGTATCGAAGCCGCTGCCGCGCTAACGCTGCGCAACATGCGCGTGACGCTGGTCAACCGCAGTCGCCATCTGATGAGCCAGCAGCTCGATAGCTACGCTGCGCAACTACTGCACGACAGCCTGGTGGCACGCGGCGTTCAGGTATTAACCGAAGCGACGCCCGCTGCTTATCTCGCGGATAGCGAAGGCCAGGTACGGGCGGTAATGCTCGATGATGGCCGCACTATCGCTGCCGAGCGGGTAGTCGTAGCGGCAGGAATACAGCCGAACATCGCGCTGGCACAGGCTGCCGGCCTAGCGTGCGAGCACGGCATCGTCGTCAATGACGCGTTGCAAACCTCCGATCCGCGCATCTTCGCCATCGGCGAGTGCTGTCAATTGGGCACTCTCACCCCCGGACTGGTCGCTCCCTGTTGGCAGCAGGCCGAACGGCTGGCCACACAACTGGCGGGAATGCCCCCGTCGTCCATTGAGCAACACCACGTAGCGCTGCGATTGAAAGTAACCGGCCTGAATCTGTTTTGTGCCGGTGAATTGAACGCCTGTGAGGGCGATCAGGTTCACACCTCTTTCGATCCCTTCGACCACCACTATCGCCGTCTGTTGATTCGTGACAACCAACTCAGGGGCGTGCTGCTGTGGGGAGATATCAGTGACGGTGCGCACTATTTATCTTGCCTCAATAACACCCAGCCGCCGCCCTCACAGGCAAGCCTGTTCGGCCCTGAAAACGCCGACTCTGCTGAATCCAAGGCCATAAAAAACGCACCAATAATCGCTAACAAGATGAGGGGCACAGCAATGTCCAAACCCGTACTTGCCATGGTCGGACACGGAATGGTCGGCCACCACTTTCTACAGCAGCTGGTCGAACGCGAGCTGCATTTGACCTATCAGATCGTCGTGTTCGCCGAAGAAACGTCGCCCGCCTACGACCGCGTGCACCTTTCCGAGCTGTTCTCGGGGCGCACTGCCGAATCGCTGACGATGGTCGAAGAGGGCTTCTTCGAAGCCGCCGGCATTGAACTGCGTCTTGGTCAGGGCATCGACCACATCGATAAACAGCGTCGCTATGTGGTCGACACTCAGGGTCATCAGATGGCTTACGACCTGCTGGTGCTCGCCACAGGGTCGTACCCCTTTGTTCCGCCAATTCCAGGCAACGACGCCGAAGGTTGTCTGGTGTATCGCACGCTCGACGATCTGGCCGCGATCAAATCCCGTGCGGCGTCAGCCTCTACCGGTGTGGTAGTGGGCGGCGGTCTGCTCGGGCTTGAAGCCGCCAACGCGCTTAAAAACCTCGGGCTCGACACGCACGTGGTGGAGTTCGGCCCTCGGCTGATGGGCGTTCAGTTGGATGAAGACGGCGCGCGCGTGCTACAGCAGAAGATCGAAGCGCTGGGCGTCCAGGTGCATACCAGCAAGCAAACCCTCGCTATCGAGCCCGGCGAGACAAGCAACTATCGAATGGCATTTGCCGACGGCAGCGATCTTGAGACCGATCTGGTGCTGTTTTCGGCCGGCATCCGCCCAAACGACCGGCTCGCTCGACAAAGCGACCTGGAAATAGGCGCGCGCGGTGGCATCGTGATTGACGACCAGTGCCGGAGCTCTGATTCTGCCATCTTCGCCATCGGCGAATGCGCCGTATGGAATAACCAAACCTTCGGTCTGGTGGCACCAGGCTACCAAATGGCGCGTACATTGGCCGACACCCTCGCTGGCGTTGAGGGCGCGTTCGCTGGCGCCGACATGAGCACCAAACTCAAGCTGCTGGGGGTCGAAGTGGCCTCGCTCGGCGACGCGCACGGAAGTACGCCGGGCAGTCAATGCTATCGATGGGTCGATGGCCCCGCCGAAGTGTATAAAAAGATTGTCGTGTCAAAAGACCGCAAACGGCTGCTGGGCGCGGTGCTGGTGGGCGATAGCAGTGACTACGACACGTTACTGCAAATGATGCTTAACGACATGCCGCTGCCCGCCCATCCCGAGACGCTGATTCTGCCTGCCCAAGAGGGTTCGGCTGCGCCAGCGCTGGGCGTTGCCGCACTGCCCGACTCCGCGCAAATCTGTTCTTGCCATAACGTCAGCAAGGCCGATATCCGCGCAGCGGTCGAGGACGGCTGCAGTGATATGTCTGCCATCAAGGCTCACACCCGCGCCGCCACCGGCTGCGGCGGCTGTGCGGCGCTTACTAAGCAGATCATGGATTTCACCCTCACCGAGCTGGGCGTTGAGGTCAAAAAGGACGTTTGCGAGCACTTCGCCTACTCGCGTCAGGAGCTCTACCACCTGATACGCGTCGGCAACATTCGCAGTTGGGAAGAACTGCTAAGTAAGCATGGTCAGGGCCACGGCTGCGAAATCTGTAAACCGATGGTGGGCTCGATCCTGGCATCCTGCTGGAACGACTATCTGCTCAAGCCCCAGCACCTGCCGTTGCAGGACACCAATGACCGTTTTTTCGCCAACATCCAGAAAGACGGCACCTACTCGGTGGTGCCTCGCGTTCCCGCAGGAGAAATTACTCCAGAGGGGCTGATCGCCATCGGCAACGTTGCCAAGCAGTACAACCTCTACACCAAAATTACCGGCGGCCAGCGCGTTGACCTGTTCGGCGCTCGCCTAGAACACCTGCCGGAGATCTGGCAACAGCTGATCGACGCTGGATTCGAAACCGGCCATGCCTACGGCAAATCGCTGCGCACCGTGAAATCCTGCGTCGGCTCTAGCTGGTGCCGCTATGGCGTGCAGGACTCCACCGCTCTCGCGCTGTTTTTAGAGAATCGCTACAAGGGCCTGCGGTCACCGCACAAAATCAAAATGGCGGTATCCGGCTGCACCCGCGAGTGCGCCGAGGCGCAGAGCAAAGACGTGGGGGTGATTGCCACCGAGAAAGGCTGGAATTTGTTTGTGTGCGGTAACGGCGGTATGAAACCACGCCACGCCGACCTGCTCGCTCAGGACATCAGCACCGAGCTGCTGATTCGCACTATTGACCGCTTCCTGATGTTCTACGTGCGTACCGCTGATCGCCTGCAGCGCACCAGTGTGTGGCTGAATAATCTGGAAGGCGGAATGGAGTATCTGCGTCAGGTGGTGCTGGAAGACAGCCTCGGTATTGGTGCTGAGCTGGAACACGAAATGAGCACGGTGATTGATACCTACCAATGCGAGTGGCGCACTACGCTCGCTGACCCCGAGCGGCTGGCGCTGTTCAAGACGTTTGTTAACAGCGACCAACCGGACGAGTCCGTCGTGATGGTGCCAGAGCGTAAGCAGGTTCGCCCGGCCAACCACGAGGAGCGGCTAGCGCTGGCAGTCGATGCCACTGCACCCGAGAACGATCAAGCGTGGGTGGATATATGCGATCTCAGCGCCATTCCCGATAACGCGGGCGTGGCCGCCAGACTGGCCGGACAGCAGGTTGCGCTGTTCCATCTTCCGCATCATCCGCAGCGAGTATTCGCGCTCAGCAATCGCGAACCCAACAGCGATGCCAACGTGCTGTCACGCGGTCTGGTGGGCGATGTTAACGGTGATCCAATCGTGATCTCGCCGCTCTATAAGCAGCGCTTCCGCCTGGAAGATGGGCGTAACGTTGAATCTGCCGACAGCCGGTTGGATGTCTGGCCAGTCAAGGTAGAAGCCGGACGCGTCTGGGTTCAGTCGCAGCCAGTGCCCGTCGACACCAATGACACCGACATCATCGATACGGTCAGCTTATGAATCAGCGGTCAAACGCCATCTCCACGACCTGCGCCTACTGCGGCGTGGGCTGCGGCATACGCATGCAGCCGCAGGACACGGGCTATGTCGCCCACGGCGAAGAGACGCATCCGGCGAATCTTGGACGAATGTGCGTTAAAGGCAGCGCACTGGGAGAAACGCTGGGGCTGGAGGGTCGGTTGCTGCAACCGCAGATCCATCAGCAGCCGGTGAGTTGGTCGCGTGCGCTCGATGCGGTGGCCGATGGCCTGCGCGCCACGATTGATGAGTATGGCCCGCAAGCCGTGGCCTTTTACGGTTCCGGGCAGTTGCTCACCGAAGATTACTATGTCGCCAACAAGCTGATGAAAGGCTTCATCGGTGCCGGCAACATGGATACCAACTCGCGGCTGTGCATGGCGTCGGCGGTGATGGGCTATAAACGTGCCTTCGGCGCCGATGCAGTGCCCTGCGATTACCAGGATATCGAACTGGCCGACTGCGTTATTCTGACTGGCTCGAATGCCGCCTGGGCCCATCCAGTGATGTATCAACGGCTGGTGCAGGCCAAACAGGCGCGCCCTGCCATGCGCATCGTGGTGATTGATCCGCGCCCTACGGCAACCTGCGATATTGCCGACCTGCATCTCCCGCTACGCCCCGGTAGCGATGCGGCGTTATTTTGCGGCGCGCTCAACACGATGGCCGCGCAAGACAAGCTCGATAACGCTTATTTAGCGCAGCATACAGTCGGTACCGAGGAGACGCTGGCGGCGGCAGCGCAGTGGACCTTAGCAAAAACCGCTGATTTTTGCGGTCTGTCGGTGGCGCAGTTGGAGACGTTTTACCAATACATTGGCGACAGTGAACGGCTGGTAACGCTGTATTCGATGGGCATTAATCAGTCGAGCTCTGGCGTCGACAAATGCAACGCCATCATCAATCTGCATTTGGCGATGGGCCACATCGGTCGCGCTGGCTGCGGACCGTTTTCGATTACCGGCCAGCCCAATGCCATGGGCGGTCGCGAAGTAGGCGGACTGGCGAATCAGTTGGCCGCGCACATGGGCTTCACGCCCCAGGATATCGATCGTGTTAGCCGTTTTTGGCACAGCGATCGAGTCGCTACAGCCCCTGGGTTGAACGCTGTCGATTTGTTTCAAGCCATCGAATCGGGGCAAATCAAGGCCGTATGGATCATGGGCACCAATCCGCTGGTCTCTCTGCCGGATGCTGATCGCGTTCGTGCTGGACTCGCACAGTGCCCGCTGGTGATTGTGTCCGATCTTATGCACGACACCGATACCACCCGCGCAGCGCATATTTGCCTGCCCGCACTGGGATGGGGTGAGAAAAACGGCACGGTGACCAATTCCACGCGCACTGTGTCGCGTCAACGCAGCTTCCTGCCCGCGCCCGGAGAGGCAAAGCCCGACTGGTGGATTATTAGCCAGGTTGCCCAGCGCCTGGGCTTCGCGGAGGCCTTCGACTATCAACATCCGGCCGAGATTTTTCGCGAGCATGCGCAGCTTTCCGGTTTCGAGAACCACGGTCAGCGCGCCTTTGACATAAGCGGTCTGGCGCAGCTATCCAATGCGCAGTGGGACGCGATGACGCCGATCCAGTGGCCGGTTAACGACCGCCATCCGCAAGGCACCACGCGGCTGTTTACCGACGGCAAGTTTTATCACCCCGACAGCAAGGCCCGGCTCGTTGCCATCGCTCCCCGACTACCGATCAATCGGCCCAGCAACGCGTATCCCTTGGTCATGAATACCGGCCGCATACGCGATCAGTGGCATACCATGACGCGTACGGGCAAATCTGCGCGGCTGATGCAGCACTGCAGCGAACCCTTCGCTCAATTCCATCCCGATGATTGTCCAACGGCTCAAGCGGGCGATCTGCTACGGGTGTCGTCAACGCACGGCTGGTTACTACTACGCGCGCAGCCTGATCCTCAGCAACCGCGCGGCAGCCTGTTCGTCCCCATGCACTGGAACAGCCAATTCAGCCAGCAAGCGAGGGTCGATGCGTTAATCGAGGCCCATACCGACCCGCTCTCGGGACAGCCCGAAAGCAAACAGATGCCTGTACGTATTCAGCGCTGGGACGCCGTATGGCAGGCCGAAGTGTTTTTACGCGGTAACGCCTCTGCGCCACCACCGGTCGCCTACTGGAGTCGCATTACCCAACCGGACGTCACGCACTTCACGCTGGCCGACACCACCATTCCTGACGACTGGAACGCTTGGCTGGATCAGCAGTTCGGTACCGGTCAGTGGGTCTGTCAGTCAGCACGAATAGGAGACGACGGCTTCAATCTGCTGGCGTGGAAGGACCAGAAATTACAGCTGGCGTTTTATGCGCACCGCGCGCTTCCCTCGCTGGACCGACAAGCAATCGTCTCGGCGTTCACACAGTGTCCTGATAATGCGCAAGCGCGGCTGTCGCTGCTGGCAGGACGTGCCCACGGCGGCAAATCACCTAGCGGCACCATCGTATGCAGCTGCTTCAACGTCGGAGAAACCGCTATCTCTGAGGCCCTACAGCAAGGCTGCCACGACGTCGCACAGCTTGGCAAAACACTGCAGTGCGGCACTAATTGCGGCTCGTGCATTCCCGAGCTGAAAAAATTCATCGCCCGCCAACGCGAAGCACTGGTGGCAGGAGAAACCCCATGAATATCCTCAACGAAGCCTCACCGCTACCGCATGATATGCGCCCCTTGGCACGGATCATGGCAACGGCAAACCAGCAGCAGCCCGTCGCGCCCGGTGAAGTATGGTTGGTGGGCGCTGGACCTGGCGATGTCGAACTGCTGACCTTGAAAGCACTACGCATCATCCAACTGGCCGACGTGGTGGTATTCGACAGACTGGTATCAGAAGACGTGATGGCACTGGTACCGCCGCATACCCTGCAAATAGACGTAGGCAAATCAACGCGCCGTCATACCATGGCCCAGGACGAGATCAATCAACTGTTGGTATCGCTGGCCCAAAGTGGCCATAAAGTGGCGCGTATTAAGGGCGGCGACCCGTTCGTGTTCGGCCGTGGCGGCGAAGAACTCCTACACTGCCAGCAGCACAACGTGGCATGCCATATTGTGCCCGGCATTACCGCCGCAATAGGCTGCGCCGCCGCGAACGGCATTCCTCTCACCCACCGCCACGTCGCGCAGTCAGTACGCTTCGTGACCGGCCACAGCGCCCAAGGCGAACCCGAGCCCGATTGGTCAGCGCTCACCGCAACACGCCAAACGCTGGTGTTCTACATGGGCATCGCCAACTGCGGCCGTATCAGCAAGCGTCTGATCACCCACGGACTCGACCCCGCCACCAAAGTCGCCGTTATATCCCGCGGCACTCAGCCCGACCAGCGCGTCATCGTCGGACAACTTTCGCAGCTAAAACAAATGGTGGTCATGCATCAGATAGAAGCCCCCGCACTGCTGATCGTCGGCGACGTGGTCAACCTCTACCAACAGCCCAACAACTACGACATCGCCAATTTGGCGTAACAACCCCAGCGATTATTTCCCGGATGCTCCGGGTGTCAGCGTTGCGCCGGCCCCGGGGATTTTCAGCGGATTCTCTTAGCGGAGATGGGGGTTGATGAGAAGTGTGGCCGATCTTGCGGCGGATACGCTTCTCCCTGCGTGCTGGTTGCTGGGCGGCAAGGGTTTCCTTGGAGAAGCGATGTGTGGGGTTGGCCACAGCCTACTTGGCCACCTTGAAAGGGTTGGGGCAGAGGAAATGTAACAGTCGGATTGCGGGATTTTAAGATCAGAAATAATGATGATGTTGGTGAACGATCGGATCAATATGGCCGTCAAGTGGATGTCGACCGGTACGAGCGAACGTCGCGCTAGAAATGATTTACACCAGCTATTAAAGTACTCCGCGCTTTTTAAGGAACTCCACGCGCACTCTTCATCAGCGTAGATTATCCTTCACCTACCTTATATTGTTGTGCGGGCATTACTTTGATCAAAATCGGCTTGAACAACGTCTTCCAGCAGCGCCTTGCCGCTGTGATGGCGTTGTTTGCCATGCTGATTCTATTTGTCGGACCGGTCGTTTCACAGCTTCAGAACGTTGAGCGGCATAGTACGGTCGGGCAGCATCACAACGCCATGGCTGGCTGCGACATGGCCGATATGCAGCCATCGCACCACGATCATGAAAACGCCCTTTCTCACTGGTTTGACCAATGCGGCTACTGCTCGTTGTGGCAGCACTTCCCAACGGCTCCCTTTGATTTACCGGTTATCATCTACGGTCACTTGGCTCCCGCCATAACGGTAAGAGCCTCCCCTACCTCGGCTGCTGCCGAAACCGTCACCTACTCCCTGCCCCAATCCAGAGGCCCACCCTCTATCTCTTGATTCGCTTGATGATTCTGCCTGGGCATCGTTACCACTCGAATGCCATGGGATAGCTGCGCCCGGGCGATAAATATCCTATTTATCAGGAGAAATGCATGTCTTGCTTATTACGCAGGTCAGCAGGGGCTTTATCTGCCTCCACCACCAACACTCGCCGACTGTCACTACTCAAAACCGGAATTACCCTTACCGTTTTCGTAGCCGCAGCGCCCGCATGGGCAGAGGATTCTTCGGCCGCCCATCAACACCACACCATGTCGGGTGAAGCTCAGCGTATTGATCGTCTTGAGCCTGTGGTCGTGACCGCTGTAGCGCCCAGCTCACCGCTCACCGTAATCACGAATCCCAAGCAGCCGCGTCAGCCTGCTCCCGCAAGCGACGGCGCCGATTATCTTTTAACGATTCCCGGGTTCGCCATGATCCGCAACGGCGGCTCCAATGGCGATCCCGTATTTCGAGGCATGTTCGGGTCACGTCTAAAAGTACTCACCAACGGGGCTGAAATGTTGGGCGCTTGTCCCGCCCGCATGGATGCGCCCACTTCTTATATCGCCCCAGAGTCCTACGACAAAATCACGCTCGTCAAAGGTCCCGAGTCAGTCTTATGGGGGCCGGGAGCCTCTGCCGGCACCGTCCATTTTGATCGTGGCCCGGAGCATTTCGATAAGCCCGGGGCACGTGCAGAGGGCGGCCTAATGGTCGGCACCTACGGTCGTTTTGATCGTCGTGCAGAAGTAGCCGCTGGAAACAAGGAAGGCTATCTCCGAATTGACGGCACCAAGTCCGAAGCTAATGACTATAAAGATGGTGCAGGAGACACCGTGCCTTCCAAGTGGAACAAATGGAGTGGCGATGTCGCACTGGGTTGGACGCCCGATGAGGATACCTGGCTAGAGCTGAGCGCAGGCCGAGGCAATGGAGAAGCGCGCTATGCAGGACGCGGCATGGACGGCTCGAAGTTCCTGCGTGAGACCGCAGCAATTCGGTTCGAGAAGCAAAACATGACCGAGCATTGGCGCAAGTTGGAGGTGCAGGCCAACTATGCCTACGCCGACCATATCATGGACAATTTTACCCTACGCCGACCCAGCGCGATGGGCATGGACCACGACATGTCCTCACACATGGGACATATGCACCACGACATGTCTTCCCATGCAGGGCATAGGCATGAAGGCCATGACATGGCTGCGCACGCAGAGCATAGGCACGACGGCCATGACATGGCTGCGCACGCAGAGCATAGGCACGACGGCCATGACATGGCTGCGCACGCAGAGCATAGGCACGACGGCCACGACATGTCTTCCCACGCAGGGCATATGCATGAAGGCCACGACATGGCTGCGCACGCAGAGCATATACACGACGGTCACGACATGGCTGCGCACGCAGGGCATATGCATGAAGGCCATGATATGGGGGACATGCCTATGTCAGGTGACAAGATGGCCATGGAGCTGGATCGCAGAACTCGCAGTGCCCGCGTAGCATCCACATGGGAATGGAGCAATCTGACCTGGATAGCAGGAGCCGATGCCAATCATCAGGATCATCGTGGACGCAATTCATCCTACGACATGACGGGGCGCTATATCGGCCCCGGCGACTTCCCATGGAATAAAGACTACAGCTATACCCAATACGGCTTATTTAGCCAGTTGAGCTGGTACGCCGCAGAACGCAGCCGAGTCATCAGCGGCGCGCGCATTGATCACTATCACGTATCAGATAAAACCGCTGGCAACGCCACTTCGGGAGACTCCCGCAACAAAGTGCTGCCCAGCGCGTTCATGCGCTACGAGCAGGATATTTCCTCTCAACCGGTTACCTGGTACACCGGTATTGGTCACGTCGAACGCTTCCCCGACTACTGGGAAACCCGTCCTGGACTCTCAGGCCCCCATGGCAGCCAAGGTGCTTTCAGCGCAATAAAACCAGAAAAAACAACGCAGCTCGATGTGGGAGCACAATACGAAGGCGAACGCGCCAAAGCGTGGATTTCAGCCTACGCAGGCTATGTGAGCGATTTCATTCTATTTGACTACCGCCACCATCATCACACCTACGTCTCCAACGTCGACGCCACCATCGCAGGCGCCGAACTGGGAGGCAGCTATCAACTTGCCCCTCATTGGAAAACAGAAGCAACGCTCGCCTACGCCTGGGGAAGAGACACCACCAATAACGACCCCTTGCCTCAAATGCCACCGCTGGAATCTCGGCTAGGGCTAACGTATAACCGCGGCGATTACATGGTCGGAGGATTATGGCGCCTGGTAGCGCCTCAACACCGCACTGCCAACCACAAAGGCAATGTTACCGGTCAGGATCTCGGCAGCTCATCCGGATTCAGTGTGTTTTCACTGAATGGCTCCTACCAAATAGATTCCCACTTCACCCTAAGCACCGGCGTCGACAACGTGTTCGACAAAACATACACAGAGCATCTCAACCTCGCCGGCAACTCAAGCTTCGGCTTCCCAGCCAACACCGCCTTCCGCAATCCGGGACGCATGTACTGGGCAAAATTGGGTTTTGAGTTTTAGAGAGGGGTTCGTCTACTCCTATTCATCGATTCCGTTACCAGGAAAGATGCAGGGGTAGCGAGCTGATAGGTTCAGGAGCAGTGTTGGGTGGTAGGTGGTCCCTGTACTGCACGAAGAGAGGATGTAACGAGGAAAGGCCGCATGGACAGTTAGGCTGCGCGGCTCAGTACTTATTTATAATTATTATTTTAATCATGGGAGAGCTTTTTCAACCAATTTCATAATTACATTTTTAGGCAATAAACGAATTCGACTTCGAACTAACGAATCTTAAATATCCAGAAACTCCCCCAAAATTTATCCAGAGAGGCTGGCGGACAATGCTTCCGCCTGTTTTAGCACTGTTTGTACCGCTGCATCCTGCAGATCAGGCGGGTAGCCATATTTACGCAAGATTCGCTTCACTAGTACTCGGATACGTGCCCGGGCATTTTGACGTTGTGCCCAGTCTACGGTGACATTCTGGCGAAGACTGTTCAGCAGTTCCTGAGCAATTACCTTGAGTTGGTTATTGCCCATGAGATCGACGGCTGATTCATTCTCAGCCAAGGCGTCGTAGAATGCGATCTCTTCCGGTGATAGACCCTCTTCCTCACCGCGGCCAAGCGATTCTCGGATTTGTTTGGCAAGCTCAATCAACTCCTGCAAAACTTCTGCCGAGGTTAGTGCGTTAGCGTGATAGCGGGCAATGGAGCTTTCCAAGCGTTCACTGAAGGCTCGTGACTGAACCAAATTGGACCGACTTTGGGAGCGGATATCATCGTTCAAAAGCTTGCGGAGCGCCTCAATACCGAGATTTTTCTTCTCTATTCCAGCCACTTCCGACAAAAATTCGTCCGATAAGATTGAGATATCCGGCGTCTGAATTCCTGATTCCCTGAAAATATCAATGATGTCCGTTGATATCACCGAGCGGCTAACAATTTGCTGAATTGCCAGCGCGTGGCCCTTAACTCCACTGTTAGCGCCACGCTTACTCTTGGTCAACGCCGCATTAATTGCCTGAAAGAAGCCCACCTCATCGCGAATATTACGTGCTTCATCCGAGCTTGAGGCTAGAGCAAACGCCTTGGAAAGGGCGAGTATGCAATCGGCGAATTTACGCTGTGCCTTCTTTTTCCCTTCTTCCGACTTTTCCTTCGCTGCCCATTCCTGCTGCTTTTGAAGAATCCACTCAATCGCACCCGCCATCATCTGCATGCGTTCATGAGGATTACCTTGAAGGGCAGAACGGTAATCAAAGCCATGGAACATATCGCAAACAATCTGATATTTTTCCAGCATCACCGCGACAGCTTGTTCCTCATCAATCCCTGTTTTCTCCTGATCAGAGTCAGTGTACTGGCTCAGGGCCGACTTGAGGTTCTGGGCTATGCCGATGTAGTCCACTACCAATCCTGCTGGCTTGTCGCGGAACACTCGGTTAACACGCGCCATCGCCTGCATTAGCCCGTGACCTTTCATCGGCTTGTCAATATACATGGTATGCATGCAGGGCGCATCGAAGCCGGTCAACCACATGTCACGGACAATAACCAGTTTCAGCGGATCATCGGGATTACGAGCACGCTTGGCCAGATCATCTGCACGTTTTTTGTTGGAAACGTGTGGTCGAAATTCCTCTGGATCCGATGCACTACCCGTCATGACGACCTTCACAGCGCCTTTGTCATCATCATCGCTATGCCATTCGGGGTGAATCCGGACAATTTCATTGTACATGGCCACGCAGATACGCCGGCTCATGCACACCACCATGCCTTTGCCGGAAAGTGCCTGTAGACGAGCCTCAAAATGCTGGACAAGATCACTTGCCACCATGGACAGCCGTTTCTCACTACCGACCAATGCTTCTACCGTGCTGTATTTCTGTTTAACACGCTCAGCCGCATTTTCGTTTTCGCCTTCGAGCACTTCCTCGACTTCATCATCAATCCGAGGCCGCTCATCATCATCGATACTGATTCTGGCCAGTCTTGACTCATAGTAAATGGGGACGGTCGCGCCATCCTCGACAGCACGGCTAATATCATAGACATCCACGTAATGACCAAACACGGCGGGGGTATTTACATCTGTCGATTCGATTGGGGTTCCGGTAAAGCCAATGAAGGAAGCATTGGGCAATCCATCCCGCAGATACTTGGCAAACCCGTACGAAATCTCACCGTCCTTAGCATCCACACGAGCCTTGAATCCGTATTGACTGCGGTGCGCTTCATCGGCAATTACAATGACATTACTGCGATCAGTCAGCTTGGGGAAGTCCTGTTCACCTTGTTCGGGTGAGAACTTTTGCAAGGTAGTGAAGATAATTCCGCCCGATGCCCGATTGAGTAGTTCCCGCAAATGATCTCGCCCTTCTGCCTGTACCGGGATCTGTCGGATAAGCTCATGACAACGAGAGAAAGTACTGAAGAGCTGTTCATCCAGGTCGTTACGGTCCGTCACAATCACCAATGTCGGATTTTTCATCGCAGGATCAACTACCATCATGCCTGCATAGAATGCCATCAGCAGGCTTTTTCCCGATCCCTGGGTATGCCAAATCACACCAGCTCGCCTATCACCCAAACTTTGTTGGTCAACAGAAGGGAGACCGTACTTGCCAGGCGACTCTGATATCCCATCTGAGGATGCCCGAATTGTCGATTCAACCGCTTTTTTTACAGCATGAAACTGATGATAACCCGCAATAATTTTCACCAGACCATTATCGGTTTGATTAAACACCACGAAATGGCGCAGCAGATCGAGAAACCTTCCGTGTTCGAAAATACCCTCGATCAGGGTACTTTGCTCATAGCTCCCCTTGGGCTCAACGGATCGGCCATCAGTCGTACGCCATGGCATGAAACGTTCACTATCAGCAGATAAAGAACCAACCCGTGCGTTAAATCCATCCGATGTTACTAACAAAGCGTTGGTATGAAATAACAACGGAATCTGCTGCTTATAGGTCTGCAACTGATTAAAGGCACCATCGATCGTGGCATTTTCCGAACCCGGCGCTTTCAGTTCGACTATCACTAGCGGCAAGCCGTTGACGAAAATCACTACATCAGGGCGGCGGTTATGATGTCCAGCTACCACGGTAAACTGTTGTACGGCTAACCAGTCATTATTGGACGGATCATCAAAATCAACTGGGTAAACTCGTCCTGCGGTTTGTTCACCATCAGCGTTGTCAAACTCAACCGTCACACCATCCGCCAACAAGGTGTGGATACGATGGTTCTCTTCAATCAGTCGACTAAATTGCGTACCTGTCAACTGACGCACGGCATCCTGACGGGCTAATGCCGGCATATCGGGGTTGATACGCGCAATGGCACTTACCAACCGATCCTGCAGGATTACTTCCTTGTAAGATGTCCTTTCCGAGGCACTGCCATCTGGGCCAATGATGTCATCATGGCTGGTTTGAAACCCCATACCAGCCAACTGGGCAATCAGCCCCTGTTCGAGATCGTCTTCCGAAACAAATGCCATCAGATGGACTCCTCAATGACTTGTTCAGCATCAGGGATGCGTAGCTCGCCTGAGATTAATTTGGGGAGAAGGGTGTCGCGGAGCTGGGCCAGAGCTCTCGAACCATTATTATTTATTGATATTTTCTGCAAAAAGGGAAACGTAATCCTATGGAAAGCTTCTATTATTTCATCTCCACCAAACATTATTGATGTAGCTGATATTAACTTTGCTCCAACTGCAGGATATGCTCCACCGTCAGCGAGATTAGCTAATCTTTTTATATTCTCTGAAGAAGAAACTGCAAGATATATAATTGATGTATATTCTTCCTTTATTGGACGAAGAACCGCGAACCCAGTACTACCGGTCAATCCATTATCACTGATAAGTGCATATGCTCCATTACCAGGCCTAACAGTACCCAGGATGGTATCATTCGGCCTTAATACTCTACGAGCACGACTCGGAGCATCTTCTGATGTATAATCTGTAACTGCTTCGATATACCCCCATTTCGTGCCAGATAAATCAACATATCTAATGTGGGAAGGTATTGTCTTTTTATTCCATGCTTCAGGATTAAGATACGAGAAATGATCTAAAGAAGTATTTTTCCACCCCTCGGGCTTCCCATCTTCATCCAGACGATCAGGAAAGAGCTGCCAGATCTCTCCAGGCAGATAGGCTTCACGTCCTTCTATCTTAGCGCGCGCGGGGCCAAAATCGACGAACCAGTCCTTGAAGATGGCTTGGGCTATGGCTTCCAGGGTCTCGTTCTGGCGGCGGTTGAGGGCGATTTTGTTATCTAATGAAGACAAAATATTTGATATTTTCAACTGCTTAATAAGCGACGGGCATCTAATATTAAGATTATTTAATTGATCTCTTGAGACATTGGGAAATGTTGATCCTGTTGCACCTGACAGCAAATCGTTTAAGTGATAGTCCAATATCGCTTTTATGAAAAAGCGATATTGATCACCTTCTCTATGCCTAATAGCAGCTAAACCTCGACCAATAGCATAAGTTTGATCAGACCAATTCATACGACCGGTAGTAGACCCTCTAACGCAAAATAAGATATCATTATTATTACTAAAACGTTTAGGATCGGTTGTATACTGCAAAGCGTGGGGCGAATAAACCCCGAATTCAGCCGGTCCGTTTAGTAAAGGAAGGCCTTTTTCTTCTTTGTAAACAGTTTTTCCTAATGGAGACTGCCCCATCTGAATTTCAGCAATATCGCCTAATTTCAACTCCTCCCAATACTCATGCATATCCAAGCTCCTTCAGGTTAGCCTGGATAGCTAAATCCAGCTTCCTGCCCTCTTCCTGCTGCTCAAACCATTGAGCACTCAACTTCGCCATCTTCTCAGGAAAAGGAATGCCATCATCTTCTTCCTCGACAGCGCCAACATAACGACCGGGTGTTAGTACATGCCCTTGCTTCTGGACTTCTTCCAGCGAGGCGGATTTGCAGAAACCCAGAACGTCTTCATAGCCTTCGGATTCGCCCCGCCATGAATGGTAAGTATCTGCAATTTTCTGGATGTCTTCGGGAGAAAGTTCACGGCGAGTACGATCGATCATACGCCCCATGTTACGAGCATCAATGAAAAGGATCTCACCACGACGATCACGCAGTTTTTTCTTGCCACCACCGGACTTGTCTTTTGCCATAAACCACAGGCAGGCAGGGATCTGGGTAGAGAAGAACAACTGTCCAGGCAGGGCCACCATGCAATCCACGGCATCGCCTTCGATCATCGCCGTGCGAATCTCGCCCTCGCCACTCGAATTGGAGCTCATGGAGCCGTTGGCCAATACCACACCAGCAGTGCCCTTGGGCGCCAGGTGATAGTAGATGTGCTGCAACCAAGCAAAGTTGGCATTACCCACAGGAGGAGCCCCAAACTTCCAGCGCACATCATCCCGTAGGTGCTCTCCGCTCCAGTCCGATACGTTGAACGGAGGATTGGCCAGGATAAAATCTGCCTTTATGGGTACTCCATGACTATCCGTGCGAGTAGCAAATTCATCCTTCAAGAAACTGCCTTCGTTGTTCCAGGCGATGTCACCATCAATACCGCGAATGGCCAGGTTCATCTTGGAGAGCTGCCAAGTGGCGTGAACACGTTCCTGCCCATAGATAGCCAGATCACCCACGCGCCCACCGTGCTCTTCGATAAAACGCTCACTTTGCACAAACATGCCAGCGGAACCACAGCAGGGGTCATAGATACGGCCCGCGTAAGGTTCGAGCATTTCAACTAAAAGCCGCACAATAGATCGAGGAGTGTAGAACTCCCCGCCACGTTTACCCTCACTTCCAGCAAACTGATTCAGGAAGTATTCGTAGACACGTCCGAGCACATCACGCGCCTGACTCTGCTTGTCGCCTAATGCAATGCCAGATACTAAATCTACCAAATCACCCAACATGCGCTTGTCTAGGGTAGGACGAGCGTAGTCTTTGGGAAGGACTCCCTTCAACGGCTCGTTTTCAGCTTCAATAGCGCGCATTGCATCGTCGACCAACTCACCGATTTCTGGCTGACGGGCATTATTCTTAAGGAGAGACCAACGGGCTCGTTTGGGTACCCAAAAAATATTGTCCGCTAGATACTCATCTTTGTCTTCAGCGGCCCACTCGCCTTCTTCCCTCAACTCGTCATAACGAGTTTCGAAGGCATCAGAGATGTATTTCAAAAAGATCAAACCCAGCACAACATACTTGTATGCGCTGGGCTCGACGCTGCCACGCAGCTTATCTGCCATTTTCCAAAGTCGATCGGCGTATCCGAGCTCTAAGGATGAATCGATGTTCTTTTCTTGGGCGGTCATTCGTTGCTTCTCTTATGCGGACTTCCAGTGTGCTACTACCATCAAGTCTTAGCATAAGGGATGAAAAAGCCTCGAGCTATAATGAGCGACGCTATATTTCTAGAACGCTCCCCTCACTCCACTGTCACACTCTTCGCCAAGTTCCTCGGCTGATCGACGTCGGTGCCGCGCATCACGGCGATGTGGTAGGCGAGCAGCTGTAGCGGGATGGTGTAGATGATGGGGGCGAGTTGGCCGTCGGCGTCGGAGAGTTGGAAGACGGTAACGCCGTCGCTTTCCTGGATGCCGGCGGCTTCGTTGGCGAATACGAACAGTTGGCCGCCGCGGGAGCGTACTTCCTGCAGGTTGGATTTCAGCTTTTCGAGCAGTTCATCGTTGGGTGCAACCACGATCACGGGCATATCGCTGTCGACCAGTGCGAGGGGGCCGTGTTTAAGCTCGCCAGCGGGGTAAGCTTCGGCGTGGATGTAGGAAATTTCCTTGAGCTTGAGCGCACCTTCGAGGGCGATGGGGAACTGTGCGCCGCGTCCGAGGAACAGGGCGTGCTGCTTTTCGACGAAGCGTTGCGAAAGCTGCTCGATCTTGTCGTTAAGGGTCAGAGTGCGCTCGATAGCTTTGGGCAGTCGACGCAGTGCTTCGACCATCTCGACGATGGTGTCGTCGACGCCGAAGCGTACCTGGCGCAGTGACAGGGTCATGAGCATCAGCGCAGTCAACTGAGTAGTGGTGGCTTTGGTGGAGGCAACGGCGATTTCGGGCCCGGCCATGGTCAATAGCGATAGCTCGGATTCGCGCACCAGCGAGCTGCCGGCAACGTTACAGATGGCCAGGCTGCCGAGATAGTCGCCGCTTTGCTGAGCGTGGCGCAGTGCGGCAAGGGTGTCGGCGGTTTCGCCCGACTGGGAGATGCTAACGAATAGCGTGCCGGGGGGTACCACGACATCGCGGTAGCGATACTCGGAAGCCACTTCGACGAGGGTGGGAATACGGGCGAACTTCTCTAGCCAGTAGCGGGCCACCATTCCAGCGTGATAGCTGGTGCCGCAGGCGATAATGTGGATGCACTTCACCTGCTCGAACAGCGCTTCAGCGTCGGCACCAAAGGCTTGCGGCAGCACGTGATCGGCGCCCAAACGGCCTTCCAGCGTCGCGCCTACGGTAGCGGCCTGTTCGAAAATCTCTTTTTGCATGAAGTGGCGGAAGTGGCCTTTGCTGGCGGCTCCGTCGCCGTGCTCGTATACCACTACCTCGCGCTCGACGCGCTCACCCTGCTGATCGGTAATATCAATCAAAGAGCCAGCGGAAAGCCGCACAATGTCGCCTTCACGCAGATAGATAAAGCGGTCGGTGACCTGCAGCAGCGCCAGCGGATCGGAGGCTAAAAATACTTCGTCGATTCCCACGCCTACTACCAGCGGGCTGCCTTTACGAGCACCGATAATTTCGTTGGGCGCTTGCTTGTGCATCACCGCGATGGCGAAAGCGCCTTCTAAGCGCGAGATCACGTTAAGTGTCGCTTGATAAAGATCGCCACAGCGCTCGAATTCGCGCTCGATCAGATGCGCCATGACTTCAGTATCGGTTTCCGACTCGAAGCTATATCCCTCGGCCTGAAGCTCTTCGCGCAGCGCTTCATGGTTCTCGATAATGCCGTTGTGCACCAGCGCCAGTTCGCCTTTGGAAAAATGCGGATGGGCGTTTTCTGCATTGGGGCGGCCGTGCGTTGCCCAACGCGTATGCGCGATGCCTACGTGGCCTTTCAGCGGATGTTCCGCCAGAGCTGTTTCCAGCGCGGCAACCTTGCCTACTTCGCGCTGACGCTGAAGCTGCCCATCATCGCTCAAGGTCGCCATGCCGGCGCTGTCGTAGCCGCGATACTCAAGCCGTTTCAGCCCTTCCAACAGAATGTTTTGTACTTCCCGGCTAGCAATCGCAGCAACGATCCCGCACATGGTGATTCTCCTTGATTCAAACGATCAGGCGGCTATCGATGCGATGAAAGCAGCCGTGTTCTCTGATCTTGTGCTTCAGCGACAGTAGCGCTGAAAGCATCCATTGTTCGATAAAACGAGCGGGAAAGGCGATGGCCTTCCCCGCGTAGTTAAACGTTATCCGTCACTGCCCGAGGAGTGCTCGACCACTACCAGCTCGATGTTGTGCTTGGTGATAACCTCGCGGCTAGCGGCATCCAGCCGGTCGTCGGTAATCACCACATCGATCTCGTCGAACCCCAGCTCGAGATTGGGCATGCGCCGCCCTATCTTGTCGGATTCCACCATCACCACCACTTCTCGAGACACCTGCGCCATGACCTGCGACAGCGACAGCAGCTCGTTAAACGTGGTGGTGCCGCGCTCAAGATCGATGCCGTCAGCACCAATAAACAGCTGGTCGAAATCGTACGCGCGCAGCGTTTGCTCGGCCGTTACGCCCTGAAAGGACAGCGAACGCTCGTCCCAAGTGCCGCCGGTCATTAGCAGCGAAGGGCGGTTGGGTAGCTCGCGCAACTGAGTGGCGACCTCTAACGAGTTGGTCATTACCACCAAACCCATCACACTCTTCAGCTGCGGAATCAGCGTGCTGGTGGTAGAGCCGCTATCAATCACGATACGTGCGTGATCCTTGATGCGGTCTCTGGCGGCTTCCGCAAGCTTGAGTTTGAGCGGGCAAGTGGCGAAGTCTTGCGCCTGACCGCGCGGCAGCAATGCGGCGCCGCCATAGCGTCGAATCAAAATGCCTTCCTGTTCGAGCTGAGAAAGATCCTTTCGAATCGTCACTTCTGACGTATCGAACGCCTTCGCCAGCGATTCAACGCTGACGTCACCCTGCTCTTCCAGCAGCGCAATAATCGCCTCGCGACGGGCACCCGTATTGCGAGCTGACGTTTTGGATGCAGACATAGTCGAGCGGGACCTTCCATATAAAAACGGCGTTTCCGAAATATTATTACTTTCGAAAACGCCGTTCAATAGTTTCGTTTTGAAACTTAAGCTTCGCCTAGGGAATCAGCTAACGCTCGTCATCCTGTTCAGCACGTCGCCAGTTCTCCTTCACCGTTTGGCGGGCACGGCCAAACGCCAGGCCCTGCTCAACCGAGTCGGTCAGGGTAGAACCCGCTGCAATGGTCACACGATCGCCAATCGTAATCGGCGCGACCAGCGCGGTGTTGGAGCCAACAAAGACGTTGCTGCCGATCTCGGTATGGTGCTTGTTAACGCCATCGTAGTTACAGGTGATGGTGCCTGCGCCCACGTTGGTGTGCTGCCCAATGTGGGCGTCGCCAATGTAGCTAAGGTGATTGACCTTGGTACCGTGATCGAGAGTCGCTTTTTTGATTTCAACGAAGTTGCCCACCTTGGCCTCAGCAGCCAGCGTGCTGCCGGGCCGCAGCCGCGCATATGGGCCAATCTGGTTGTTGCCCGCCGCACTAGCGCCGTCGATATGGCTGTAGGCCTCGATGTGCGTATCCGCACCGATATGGGAGTCGCGAATAACGCAGTAGGGGCCGACGCTAACGCCGTCTTCGAGCGTAACGTCACCTTCGAAGATACAGCCCACATCGATCGTGACATCGCGCCCCAGCGTTAGCGTGCCGCGCTGGTCAAAACGCGCCGGGTCTGCAAGGGAAGCGCCCTGTGCCATCGCTTGCTCCGCCTGCTGACGCTGCAACCAACGCTCAAGCGCCGCAAGCTGGCGGCGATCATTAACACCGGACACTTCCTCAACGCAGCCGGCCTGCACCGCATCGAGCGGTACGCCTTCCGCATATGCCATACCAACGATATCGGTCAGGTAGTATTCGCCCTGCGCGTTGTTCGCCGACAGCGCCGGTAGCCAGCGCTTGAGCAAGGCTCCGGTGGTACCCATCAGTCCGGTGTTGCATTCACGGATAAGGCGCTGCTGCTCGGACGCGTCCTTCTGTTCGACAATCGCGGTCACCTGCCCGCTATCGTCACGAACAATACGCCCGTAGCCGCTCGGGTCTTCGTGAACAACACTCAGCAGGGTTAGCTGATCCTGCGCGAGTCCTGCACTCAGTTGTTCAAGCGTTGCGCTGGTCAGCAGCGGCGTATCGCCGGTCAGAATCAGCACCGGACCATCGCCGAGTGCAGGCAGCGCCTGAGCAACCGCGTGACCGGTGCCCAACTGCTGCTGCTGATAGACGAAATGAATATCCGGCTGGCCCGCCAGTGCAGCTTCAATCTGATCGGCACCATGGCCTACTACCACATGAAGCGTTACGTCGCTTAACTGCTTGGCACTGTCGATAATGCGTTGAAGCATCGAGCGTCCCGCAAGGGTGTGAAGCACCTTGGGCAAACGGGATCGCATGCGGCTGCCTTGACCGGCAGCAAGAATAACCACGTCAAGCGACATGACAACTCCAATGATTGATCATTTATTGCGTTGAAGGCGATAGCGTCAGCGCTTCCGCCATACAGCGAATCCACAGAGAGTCGCACATTCCGGGCGCTTTCACCACGCTACGGCCAGCCTGGCCCGAGCGCCGGCCTTAAAGGCGGCACCCGCACCTTCATCGAACGCGCATCCGGCGCCAACATCAAATGCACACCCGCCGCTCTCTATCGCGATGGATGCTGTGGCGGAAAACCGCACCAGATACACAAATGCCCCGACCGAAGTCGAGGCATTTGCACGATATAAACGCCACATCGAAACAGCGTAGCGCTCAATAATCAGCGATTACTGCGCAACCGCTGCAGCGCACGCAAACGCGCTGTCGCTTCGGCAATTCCGCCAAGCGCTGCGGAGTAGTCCAGTTCGGACTGTTTCTCCGCCATCGCGTTACGCGCTTGCTCAAGAGCACGCTGGGCAGCTGCTTCATCCAGATCGCTACCGCGTTCGGCAGTATCGGCCAGAATCGACACGGAATCCGGCTGGACCTCGAGAATGCCGCCAGAAGCGAAGAAGGTTTCCTTCTTGCCATCTTCAAGCGTTACTTCAACGGGACCAGATGCTACGCGCGTGAGCAGCGGCTCATGGCCTGCGAGAATACCGATCTCGCCTTCCGCACCGGTAGCCACTACCTGCGCTACCTTGCCGGAAAACAACGATGCTTCAACGCTGACGATATCGCACTGGAAGCTTTTAGCCATTCTTCGTCTCCTGGATGCACCGCCACAGGCGGTACCTTGCCTGAAGAGCAAGTGACCGCTGCCAGCCCGAGGCTACCAGCGGCCGCTCGCATCTTCTTAGCGCATGCCTTTCGCTTTCTCGATTGCTTCGTCGATGCCGCCGACCATGTAGAACGCCTGTTCCGGCATGTCGTCGTAGTCACCGTTGAGGATGCCAGTGAAGCCAGCGATGGTGTCTTTCAGCGACACATAGCGGCCCGGCGCACCGGTGAACACTTCAGCCACGTGGAACGGCTGCGAGAGGAAACGCTGGATTTTACGCGCACGAGCTACGATCGCTTTATCTTCGTCGGACAGTTCGTCCATACCCAGAATGGCGATGATGTCTTTCAGCTCTTTATAACGCTGCAGCACGCCCTGCACGCGGCGTGCAACGCCGTAGTGCTCTTCACCCACAACCAGCGGATCGAGCTGACGCGAAGTGGAGTCGAGCGGATCGATCGCCGGGTAGATACCCAGTTCGGCGATGGAACGCGCCAGTACCACGGTGGCGTCAAGGTGCGCGAAGGTAGTGGCCGGTGAAGGGTCAGTCAGGTCGTCAGCGGGAACGTAAACGGCCTGTACCGACGTGATGGAGCCGGTTTTGGTCGAGGTGATACGTTCTTGCAGCATGCCCATTTCTTCTGCCAGCGTCGGCTGGTAGCCCACTGCAGAAGGCATACGACCCAACAGTGCAGACACTTCGGTCCCTGCCAGGGTGAAACGATAGATGTTATCGATGAACAGCAGTACATCGCGGCCTTCATCACGGAATTTCTCCGCAACGGTAAGACCGGTCAGCGCAACGCGCAGGCGGTTGCCGGGCGGCTCGTTCATCTGGCCGTAAACCAGCGATACCTTATCGAGAACGTTCGACTCCTTCATTTCGTAGTAGAAGTCGTTACCTTCACGAGTACGTTCGCCAACACCGGTAAATACGGAATAACCGGAGTGCTCGCTGGCGATGTTATGGATCAGCTCCATCATGTTGACGGTCTTGCCCACACCTGCGCCACCGAACAGACCTACTTTACCACCTTTGGCAAACGGGCAGATCAGGTCAATAACCTTGATGCCGGTTTCCAGCAGGTCGTTGGAAGAAGCCTGTTCAGCATAGCTGGGCGCTTTACGGTGAATCGACATGCGCTCTTCTTCACCGATCGGGCCCTGCTCGTCAATCGGGCGACCCAGCACGTCCATGATACGACCCAGCGTTTTTTCGCCGACCGGTACCTGGATGGGGTTGCCTGTGTTAACGACTTCCAGGCCACGTTTCAGCCCTTCGGTAGAGCCCATCGCGATAGCACGAACGACGTTGTCGCCGAGCTGCTGCTGTACTTCGAGTACGGTCTCGATGCCTTCAACGTTGAGGGCGTCATAGACCTTTGGCACGTCACCCGCGGAAAACTCCACGTCAATAACGGCGCCGATGATTTGTACAATATGTCCGCTCATCTGGTGTCCTCTAAACCTGCGATCCTGTCATGCCGCCAGGCATGTAAATTCACATCACCCAACGGCATTACACCGCCGCGGCACCACCGACAATTTCGGAGATTTCCTGGGTGATCGCCGCCTGACGTGCCTTGTTGTAGACCATTTGCAGGTCGTCGATGATTTGACCGGCGTTGTCAGTAGCATTTTTCATCGCCAGCATTCGAGCTGACTGTTCACACGCGATGTTTTCAACCACCGCCTGATAAACCTGGGATTCAACATAGCGAGTCAACAGTTCGTTGAGGATCACGGTTGGATCGTCAGGTTCATAGTCGTAAGTCCATGGCATTTTGCTGGCCTGCTCATCTCCGCTACGCGGTTCGAGCGGCACCAGCTGGCGTACCACGGGCTTCTGGGTCATGGTATTCACGAACTCGTTGCTAACAATGACAATGCGATCAAGCTTGCCTTCGTCATAGGCATCGAGCAGTACCCGCACGCTGCCCAGCAAATCGTTGAGTTCTGGGGCATCGCCCAAGTCCGATGCCGACGCCAGTACTTCGCCGCCATAGCGACGGAAGAAGCTGACTGCCTTCTTGCCAATACCACAGTAGGCTACGTCGATACCCTGATCGCGGTAGCCTTTGATTTCGCCCAACGCCGCCTTGAATGCGTTGACGTTGAGGCCGCCGCAAAGACCGCGGTCAGAGCTCACAACGATAATGCCAACACGCTTAAGGTCGCGCTTGGCCAGATAAGGATGCGTAGAATCCACCTGACCTTCGGCGGTGTGATAGCACACCTCGCGAATCTTTTTCGCATAGGGCTGGCTGGCCGCCATGCGATCCTGAGCTCGGCGCATCTTGGAAGCAGCGACCATCTGCATCGCATTGGTGATCTTCTGCGTATTCTTGATGCTGCCGATCTGTTGCTTGATCTCTTTTCCGGATGCCATACCGATCTCCTCTACCAACCCGGAACCGTGACACACATTTCACTACATCGATAACCGCCAGGCTGCTGGACTTACGTCAGGATGTTGCTACCACGCCGCGCCACGAACGCTAATTTCCCGGGCCTGCGTGACCCGGGCAAACCGCATTAGTTACGGGTCGCTTTGAAGCTCTCTACAGCTTCCTTGAGGCCCTTCTGGATCTCGTCGTCGTAGCCGCCTTTCTCGTTGATTTTGTTCAACAGATCAGCGTGCTCGGTGCGCATGTACTCAAGCAGGTCATCTTCGAAGCTGAGTACGTCATCAACGGCGACGTCAGACAGATAGCCTTCGTTGGCGGTGAACAGCGTTACACCCATTTCAGCAACCGAGAGAGGCGAGTACTGCTTCTGCTTCATCAGTTCGGTAACGCGCTCGCCGTGGTCGAGCTGCTTGCGCGTAGCGTCGTCGAGATCGGAAGCGAACTGCGAGAACGCCGCCAATTCACGATACTGCGCCAGTGCCAGACGAATACCACCGCCGAGTTTCTTGATGATTTTGGTCTGAGCCGAACCACCTACACGCGAAACCGACAGACCTGCGTTAATGGCAGGACGAACGCCTGAGTTAAACAGGCTGGTTTCGAGGAAGATCTGACCATCGGTGATGGAGATAACGTTGGTCGGTACGAATGCACCTACGTCACCACCCTGGGTTTCGATGATCGGCAGCGCCGTCAGTGAGCCTGTTTTGCCTTTGACTTCACCCTTGGTGAACTCTTCTACGTACTCAGCATTTACGCGAGAAGCACGCTCCAGCAGACGGGAGTGCAGGTAGAAGACATCCCCTGGGTAAGCTTCACGGCCCGGAGGACGTTTCAGCAGCAGGGAGATCTGGCGGTAGGCCCACGCTTGTTTGGTCAGATCGTCATAAACGATCAATGCATCCTGACCACGGTCGCGGAAATACTCGCCCATGGTGCAGCCTGCGTAAGGCGCGAGGTACTGCATGGCAGCGGGATCAGCGGCGCCGGCGTTGACGATGATGGTGTGATCCATCGCGCCGTGCTCTTCCAGCTTACGAACGATGTTCGCAATGGTGGACTGCTTCTGACCGATAGCAACGTAGATACATACGATGCCGCTGTCTTTCTGATTGATAATGGTGTCGATGGCAACGGCAGATTTACCAATCTGACGGTCACCGATGATCAGCTCACGCTGACCACGACCGATCGGCACCATGGCGTCGATTGATTTCAGACCGGTTTGAACCGGCTGATCAACACCCTGACGGGCGATAACGCCCGGGGCGATTTTCTCAACGCGGTCAGTAAGCTTGGTACCAAGCTCACCCTTGCCGTCGATCGGGTTACCCAGCGCATCGACAACGCGGCCCAATAGCTCAGGACCAACCGGAACTTCGAGGATGTTGCCGGTACATTTGGCGGTCATGCCCTCGGAGAGAGATTCATATTCGCCGAGTACCACGATGCCCACGCTATCGCGCTCAAGGTTGAGCACCATGCCGTATACATCGTCGGGGAATTCGATCATTTCGCCGTACATGGCGTCGTTCAGGCCGTGTACGGTAACGATGCCGTCAGCCACGCTGACAACAGTGCCCTCGTTATGGGCTTCAAGACCGGCGTCGAGGTTGTCGATGCGGCTCTTGATGATATCGCTGATTTCTGAAGGATTCAGTTGCTGCATGCCATGTCCCCTGACCTCAGACATTCAGACTGCTTTCGAGCTGTGACAACCGACCGCGAAGCGAACCGTCGATAACGGTGTCGCCAGCGCGGATGATCACACCGCCGAGAAGCGAGTCGTCCACTGAAGTAGTGATAGAGATTTCTCGGTCGAGGCGCTTTTTAAGCGCTTCAGCCAGTTTGCGTTGCTGTTCATCGCTAAGGGCAAACGCGCTGACGACTTCGACCTCGACGCGGCGCTCGTGAGCATCCCGAGCGGCTTCAAACTGCGCACGGATCTGATCCAGCGCGGGAAGTCGATGGTGCTCTGCGAGCAGAGTGACGAAATTGACCGCCTTGGGTTCGAGCTGGTCGCCGCACAGAGAAACAATTGTCTCTGTAAGCTGCTTTTCAGAGTGCCTCGGATCATTGATATAGGCACTCACCTTGGGCTCTTTAACTAGCGCTTCTAACAATGCCAGCGTTTGAGACCAGCTATCCAGCGCCTTATCTTCCAACGCTGCATCAAAAGCAGCTTTGGCGTAAGGCCTGGCGACCGTTGCGGGACTCGATTGTGCCATCGGATTTCCCCTTTAGAGTTCGGCGGTCAGCTTGTCGAGAAGATCAGCGTGCTGCTTCTCATCGACCGACGACTCGAGAATCCTTTCTGCGCCACGCACGGCCAGAGAAGAGACTTGGGCGCGCAGTGCCGATTTGGCACTTTGCAGCTCCTGTTCAATCTCGGAGTGTGCGCTATCGATCATGCGCTGGCCTTCGGCCCGAGCGGTTTCGCGTGCTTCCTCAACCATCTTGTTGGAGCGCGAACGCGCCTGCTCAACAATCTGTGAGGCTTCTTCGCGGGTCTCCCGAAGGATCTGCTCGGCCTCTGCCTTGGCACGATCCAGTTCTTCCCTGGCGCGATCAGCAGCGTTCAAACCCTCGGAGATTTTTTTCTCACGCTCTGCAAGGGCACCGGAAATAGGCGGCCACACATACTTCATGCAGAACCAGACAAAGATCACGAAGGTGATTATCTGTCCGATGAGTGTCAGGTTGATGTTCACGGTAAAGTACCTTTGGCTGTTCGTGGTGACCGGAATCGCAAGAGCCGGGTAACGTTAGCGTTACACCGGCGTCGGCAGATTAACCAGCGACAGCGAACATCAGGTAAAGAGCGATACCAACGCCGATCATCGGCACAGCATCAAGCAGACCGGCCATCAGGAAGGCACGCGACATCAGCATGTTGCTCAGCTCGGGCTGACGAGCGTTGGATTCGAGCAGCTTGCCTCCGAGGATACCGAAACCAATGCCGGTACCGAGCGCGCCAAGGCCAATCATGATCGAAGCGGCGACGTAGATCATTTCCATGATGAAGCTCCTAAGGATAAAGCTAAGTTAGTCATTTCCGGGGTGTAAGTGCATGCAGCCTATCAAGCGTCGCACGCTACGTTCATCGAAGCCCTTGCTGCCCGGAAGCAGCGGGGTCGAAGATTTCTTAATGATGCTCGTGCGCCTGACTTAGATAGACGATGGTCAGCATCATGAAGATAAATGCCTGCAGAGGAATAATCAGCAGGTGGAAGATTGCCCAGGGCACGCCCAGCGCCCACTGGATCCAGAACGGCAGCATCGCGATCAGCAGGAAGATAACGTCCCCTGCGAAGATGTTACCGAACAGTCGCAGCGCGAGAGAAACAGGCTTAACAATCAGGTTAACCAGCTCAAGCACCAAGTTGAAAGGGATCAGGAACGGCGTATTGAACGGCTGGAAGCTCAGTTCCTTGGCGAAACCACCAATTCCCTTCACTTTGAAGCTATAGAAAAGAATCAGGAAGAAGACCGAGATCGACAGACCGAAGGTGATGTTTACGTCAGATGTCGGCACTGCCTTCATGTGCTCAATGCCCATTAGACCAGCGATGCTCGGGATCAGGTCCATCGGCAGGAACTCCATAGAGTTCATCAGCAGCACCCAGACAAAAATCGTTAGCGCCAGCGGCGCAATCAGCGGGTTCTTGCCATTGAAGCTGTCGCGTGCAACGCCGCTGGCAAATTCAACGGCCATTTCGACAACGTTTTGAATACCGCTCGGCACACCCGCGTTGGCTTTTTTGGCCACTCGGCGGAACAGCACCAGGAACACCAGACCCAGCACAATCGACCAAAACATCGAATCGACGTTGATCGACCAGAAGCCCATCGCCGACGCTTCTTCAGCGCTGTGGGCGAAGGACCAGCCATGCTCGGGGCTAAGTCCGAAGACGAGGTTCTGAAGGTGGTGACTGATGTATGAACCGCTAGCCATTGATCTGCCTCAGATTCGGCAGCGAAACAGCGTGCGCAGCAGCCAAGGGGCCAACCATTGCACGAGTGTTGTCGCTATGTATGCAAAAAAGAAAAACGCTGGGTGAGACGGTGGCAGCAGTACGAATACGGCTATGAACATCGCCACTGTCAAACCAAACTTGCCTACCTCAGCCCGGTACATCAGGCCTACAGACTCTGACGCCTGACGCGATGCGTAAATGCGCACGAAGCGCCAGGCGAAATAGAAGCTCGGTAGAAGGCTGACCAGTACACCGCTTAGTGCACTAACGCCTGCTTCGCGGGACACCAGCAGCAACACCGCTACCGCGATTACCGCACCAAACATGCACTGGACAGCAACTGCCTTGAGCGGAAGAGACTGCTGCGGCAAACGCTGTCGAAGTGCCGCGGAACTTGCTCGTCGCATGGCGGGTCCAGTTATTTGGCTCAATCGGCCGACGCACACTTTTCCAATGCGCACGCCTTGCCAGCTTCAAAATTGACGCGAATTATAGGGGGCTGGTCAGCGAGCATCAATGACATATTGGACCAAAAATGAAAATTAACCGTACAAATGGATAAAATTTGAACAACTTCCATTAGGTCGCGGCAATTTGACGCATAAAATCGGATTTTATTAATTTTTTCTTAAACTTTTAATTTCCGCCGCGCCCGCCAACGCATTCCCAACCGTTCCCTAACATCAGATTAGCCGCTTGCCAGCTGCCTTCAGCGAATATGGGCAAGAATGCCGTCCAACTCATCAAGGCTGGAGTACTTGATCTCAACTTTTCCCTTTCCTGAAGATCCATGATCGATCTTCACCGCTGCACCGAGTAATTCGCCGAGACGTGTTTCCAACTGTAGTACATCGGCACTGGGTGCTGAATCCTTGGCTTTCGGCTTGAGCAACCGCTTTACCAGCGCTTCTGTCTGGCGCACGGTAAGGCCCTTGGCGACCACATCGCGGGCCGTGTGGCGCTGGCGTGTGCCCTTCAATGCCAGCAGTGCACGGGCGTGTCCAACGTCGAGCTCGCGACGCTCGAGCATGCCCAACACTTCAGCTTCGAGTGCCAACAAGCGCAGCAGGTTGGTCACCTGCGCCCGCGATTTGCCCAAGGCATCCGCGACCTGCTGCTGCGTGAGTTCGAATTCATCGATCAGCCGCTTAAGCGCCAGCGCTTCTTCTACTGCGTTGAGGTCTTCACGCTGAATGTTTTCGATAAGACCAAGCGCAAGCGCGGCTTCATCGTCCAGTTCACGCACGACCGCTGGAATGACTTCCAGCTCGGCCAATTGCGCCGCACGCCAACGCCGCTCACCGGCGATAATTTCATAGCGCTTGCGGCCCGAACTACTCGCCAGCGGACGCACCACTATGGGCTGCATGACGCCGCGCGAGCGAATCGAGGCAGCCAATTCTTCGAGGCTCTGCTGATCAAACTCGCGGCGCGGCTGGAACTGCCCGCGCGACAGCGCCCCCAGCGGTATTCTGATCAACTGATCGGCGTTGGCATGAACGGTTTTTCCAGCGTCCTGCGCAGCACTGCTACGCGGCTTTTTAGCGGCAGGCTTGGCAGCAGGGGCCTTTTCGCTGGCAGCATCAGACGAGGGCGACACGCTGCTGGAGGTGTCGTGCTCAGCATCGTCGACACTCACTTCTTCGTGCTCGTGTAGCGCCTGACTGCGCGAGCGAGCGCCTATCAATGCGTCTAATCCACGTCCCAAAGCGCGCTTGCGTGTCATCCCGAATGGCCCTCAGTGGTGATACAAGGTAGTGAACGAACAAGCAGGATCACAGCGCCAGACGCTTGATCAGCTCTTTGGCCAGCACGCGATACGCGTGGCTTCCCCGTGACAATTTAGCGTACTTGGTTACCGGAAGCCCATGGCTAGGCGCTTCAGCGACACGAATATTGCGGGGAATAACGCTTTTCAACAGATCATCGCCGAAGTAATCGAGCAATTGCTTGCTGACGTCGCGCGTCAGGCTGATACGGTTATCGTACATGGTGCGCAGAATACCGTAGATCGCCAGCGACGGATTGATGCTATCGCGTACCTGGTCAACGGTATCGAGCAGCGCCGACAGCCCTTCCAGCGCGTAGAACTCACACTGCAGGGGAATAATGACACCATCGGCGGCAGTCAGCGCATTCACGGTGAGCATATTAAGCGATGGCGGACAGTCGATCAGGATGACATCGAAGTTATCCTTGATGGTGGCAAGCGCATCGGAAAGCCGTTTCTCGCGACCATCAACGTCGAGCAGACTCACTTCTGCCGCGGTGAGATCAGCGTTGCCCGGCAGCAGCAGATAGCCTGCTTCGGGGCAGTTGGTGACCACATCACGCACGTCGACATCGCCCAGCAGTACGTCGAGTACACTGCCGCTCTCTAGCGCATGTTTATCGACACCGCTCCCTGTGGTGGCGTTGCCCTGCGGGTCGAGATCCACCAACAGCACGCGTTGTTTCAGCGAACCAAGCGAAGCGGCCAGATTGACCGCTGTGGTGGTCTTGCCAACGCCGCCTTTTTGGTTGGTGAGCGCAATGATATGGGTCACTTATTCATTCCTTCGGTCAAACGAGTATGTCTGAATTGGCCTTGAGCGACACCCGTTACAGGGTTGAGCGATGAATACCAGCAGCAATGGCGCTATTACCAGGCGCTATGTGCCGTTACCAATGCTACGGGGCAGTAGGCGCAATACGCAGCAAGTGACGGCTGGCCGGTTCACCGGGCACGTTCAACACGGCCTGCTCGATCAGCGTAACGCCCTCGGGCAAGCTGGGCGCCTCGTTCAGTTGGCCCACCATCGCCAGCCATTCGCCGTCACGCGCCAGCAGTGAGCGAGATATTCCAACGAACTGCCCAACCGCAGCGAAAGCGCGACTGACAATCTGATCGAATCCCTCTCCTGACTCGAGAGATTCAACGCGCTGATGGAGCGGCGTAACGTTATCGAGCCCTAATTCAAGCACTGCCTGACGCTGAAAACGCACCTTCTTGCCATTGCTGTCGAGCAGCGACACCGCCAACTCGGGGCGGGCAATGGCCAGCACGATACCGGGCAGCCCCGCGCCTGCTCCGACGTCCAGCAGCGCCGGTCCTTTCACCCACGGTAGGATGCTAAGGCTGTCGAGCAGGTGGCGCACCACCATATCGCGCGGATCACGTACTGCGGTGAGGTTATAAGCGCCGTTCCACTTGTGCAATAGCGCTACGTAACGCAGCAGCGTGGCAATACGCTGCTGATCGAGCTCGATGCCAAGTTCAGCCAGCCCTTGTTCGAGTATTGGCTGAAGCGTCTTGTCACCACTCATCCAGCGTTTACCTCGGCCTGCGCAACGTGCTGGCGCTTCTTCAGTTGGATCAGCAGCAGCGATACCGCAGCGGGCGTCACGCCAGAAATTCGCGATGCCTCGGCTAGCGTTGCTGGGCGCGCACGCTCAAGCTTCTGTTTGATTTCGCTGGATAGTCCTGCGATGCACGAATAATCCAGATCTTCCGGCAGTGCGGTCTGCTCGTGACGTTTCAATTTCTCGATCTCATCCTGCTGACGATCGATGTAGCCCTGGTACTTGGTTTGAATCTGCACCTGCTCGGCAACCGCCGCATCAACCTCTGGCATGTCGCCACGCTTGATCGACGCCACATCGGCGTACTCGGCCTCGGGCCGCTTCAGCAGATCCAGCAGGTTATGCTCGCGGGCCAGTTTGCCCAGCTTGGGCACCAGCACGCTGGCTTCGTCACTGTTGGGCAGCACCCAAGTATTCGCCAAATGTTGACGTTCACGTTCGATACTTTCGCGCTTGTGCTCGAAGGCAGTGAAACGCTGGTCATCCACCAGGCCCAGCGAGCGGCCAATCTCAGTTAGACGCAAATCGGCATTGTCTTCGCGTAACAGCAGCCGATACTCAGCGCGCGACGTGAACATGCGGTAGGGCTCTTGGGTACCGAGACGAATCAGGTCATCGACCATGACGCCGATGTAGGCTTCATCGCGACGCGGATACCAGGCATCACGTCCCAGCGTGCGTAGCGCAGCGTTGGTGCCTGCCAGCAACCCCTGCGCAGCGGCTTCTTCGTAACCGGTAGTACCGTTAATCTGACCGGCGAAGAACAGGTTGTCGATGAACCGTGTTTCAAGCGAATGCCTGAGGTCGCGAGGATCGAAGAAATCATATTCGATCGCGTAACCGGGCCGCGTGATATGGGCGTTTTCCATGCCCTCGATCGAGCGCACCAGTTCAAGCTGCGTATCGAACGGTAACGAGGTGGAGATACCGTTGGGATATAGCTCGTTGGTGGTCAGCCCTTCTGGCTCAATGAATACCTGGTGGCTGTTCTTGTCAGCGAAGCGGTGAATCTTGTCCTCGATGGACGGGCAGTAACGCGGCCCTACACCGTCGATAACGCCTGAATACATCGGCGAACGGTCGAGGTTGGCGCGAATGATGTCGTGAGTGCGCTCGTTGGTATGCGCGATAAAGCAGTTGACCTGCTCAGGGTGCGATTCACGGCGTCCCAGATACGACATAACGGGTGTGGGCGTGTCGCCGGGCTGAACCTGGAGGCGCGAGAAATCGACGCTTTTAGCATCGATGCGCGGAGGCGTGCCGGTCTTCAGCCGGGCCACATTAAACGGCAGTTCACGTAATCGTTGCGCCAGCGCGCTAGCACTGGGATCGCCCGCACGACCGCCGCTGTGATGCTCAAGTCCAATGTGAATGACCCCACCGAGGAAGGTGCCGGTACACAGCACCACGGTGTCGGCATAGAAACGAATACCCGCCTGGGTTTCGACACCGCACACCCGCTCGCCTTCAACAATCAGATCGCTTGCCGCTTGCTGGAAGATGGCGAGGTTAGGCTGATTTTCCAGCACTTCGCGGATAGCCGCCTTGTATAGCGCTCTGTCGGCTTGGGCACGAGTCGCACGAACTGCCGGCCCTTTACGTGAATTGAGCACACGAAACTGGATACCAGCGCGATCAGTGGCAAGCGCCATCGCTCCGCCCAGAGCGTCAACTTCCTTCACCAAATGACTCTTGCCAATTCCACCGATGGCGGGATTGCAGGACATTTGCCCCAACGTTTCGACGTTGTGGGTCAGCAGCAGAGTGTTGACGCCCATACGGGCGGCGGCGAGAGCGGCTTCGGTGCCGGCATGTCCACCGCCGATGACAATTACGCCAAAGCGGTCAGGGTAATCCACGGTACAACCTCGGATAGCAGAACGCCTGACAGGTGTTCAGGTGGACGCTTCCGTTAGCGTCAAAGTGTCAGGCGAAAAAAACATGAAGGTGCTGAAGCGTCAGCACGGTGTTGATCAGGGCGAGCAGTATAACGTGGCTGTGGGTAACCGTCAGTGGTTTTCCACACCAATGTGTGAAGTGCGCATCAGAGAGTACTTATCTAAATAAATAAAAAAGAATGTTTTTAAATGAAGTTTTATTGTGGTGATGATTATTGTTGCCGCGATTTTCTGTGGAAAACATTATTTTAGTCCAAAAATTCATGCGCTTACGCTGTTGTCTAGTCGATGCATAACAAGCGTATGAGCTGCGAAGATCAGGTGGGTAGCCTGTGGACGGAAAGGTGGGATATCCACAGCCTGAGTTGTCCTCTGGTTATCCACCTCTGTCTGACGTAGTTGTCTTTGTAGTTGTTAACGTTTACGTCAATGTCGACTGATGCCAGAAACGGCGCCTCTCTTAGCGTGATTTGATGAGGATAACGGGGTGAGTTTTCCACAGCCGTGATCCATCGTAAAGCCAGGCTGTTCAAGAAGCGAGTGATCGCTCTCTACCCCGCATGGTTGCTAGGTTTTATGCCTCTGTTCAGGCATCACTGAATGAAATGTGAAAATGCTGATTTACTCTCTCAATCAACGTGTCGATCGCTGATTCGAAGGGCATAAATGAGGTATTTCGCGGCAGTGCTGCCAAGTGAAAACACAACAGAAGGCAGTCAGCGCCAGACAGTTTTCAGTGGCGCTGGGACGACATGAGGGAAAATGCGGGGGAACAACGAACAATGCCGCCACTAAGCGTAGGCTCAGTGACGGCATTGGGGAGATTTGACGAGAGGTTAGACGCTGAACGATGCGCCGCAGCCACAGGTGGTAGTGGCATTGGGGTTTTTGATCAGAAACCGTGCGCCGGCCAGCCCTTCCTCAAAATCAACGGTAGAGCCTACCAGGTACTGATAGCTAAGAGGATCGATCAGCATTTTGACACCGTCCTTTTCCACGATGGTGTCTTCGTCATCGACGGCTTCACTGAAATCGAAGCCATACTGAAAGCCCGAGCAGCCACCGCCCGTGACGTAAACGCGCAGCTTCAGGTTGGGATTGTTCTCGGCTTCCGCTAGCGTTCGAACGCGTGAAGCAGCGCTTTCGGTCAAATAAAGCGGAGACGGCACGAAGGATTGGGCACCACTCATGGGTAAGAGCCTCCTGGCATTAACCTGCCCCGTTGCTCACGTGGCCTAACGGCATAGCGATAAACGCTTGGTACGAGTGAAGCCTTCGCTTGGGCCCGGCAGTAGCAGGTTCTATTGAGTCGTTTTGCAGCGTGTTGGTGACGCCGTTGGTTCAGCGCGTTGCATGCACCATGGATCGCGAAAGATCGGTGCGATTCCAGCGCTTTACGGTAAAAGGATCAGCAACATCGCATTGATGAGTGTTAGTGTACCATTTTGGTCAAGAGATCGGCGACGGTGTCGGTTATTCCATCTGAATGGCAGTGTGTTCGTGACCTTCCAGCACGATGGCGAAGCAGTATTGGCGATGTGCCAACAATGATGTTGAAGTACATTAAGGCGTAGCAACAGGGTTGGTGCCGCGCTTTGCTTCATAATGGCAATACGCTGCAATGGCCACCCACGTGGATACGCCTTTTATAATGAAAAGCGTTGGATGAGCGGTAATGTGCCATCCATAGCGCACTACAGTTGTGACCGAAGAGGAGCCGTTATGATTGCTTGGCTAGTGGCGTTTCACCTGATTGCCGCATTTCTGTGGTTTTCGGGGCTGTTTTATCTTCCCCGCCTGTTCAAGTACCACGTCGTTACCTTGCGTCAGGGAGACGAGCAGGGCGCGCGCCGCTTTGAAGTGATGGAGCGTCAGCTTTACCGCGTTGTGATGAATCCCGCCATGTATGCGACGCTCGGGTTAGGCGTGCTACTGGCGATTGTCCAGTACCATTATGTGCTCAGCGCGCCATGGTTCTGGGTCAAGCTTGTGCTGGTTATTCTGCTGATCGGTTGTCACCACATGTGCAAGGCCTTCATGCGTAAGCTGCGCACTACTCAGGGAAAACCGCGGCTGTTCTACAAGATTTTCAGCATGATTCCTCCCACTATCATGGGTGCCATCGTGGTGCTGACAATCGTGCAGCCGTTTTAAGCGCAGAAGCCATGTTGACGGCTTGAGTCGCCGTCAGTTGCCAGACGATACACCAGACTATGCGAAACGCACCTGGCGGCGTTATGTACACGCATCGCTGAAGGTAACGCGGCGATGCGGAAGAGGAAATCATCATGCCAACAATGCCGGTCGTGCTGGTGCTGGCGGGACATGATCCGACCAACGGCGCGGGTATTGGGGCGGATCAGGAGGCCATTCGTAGCGGTGGCGGTTGGGCGTTGAGCGTGGCGACCGCCTTGACGGTGCAGGATTCCTCCAATGTGTCGGCTGTCTACGACGTGGCGCCTGACTACCTACGGGCGGCAGCGCTTACCGCCACCGCTGACATTAGACCGCAGGCCATCAAGATTGGTCTGCTGACCAGTAAAGCCAGCGCGCAAGCCGTGGTTGCACTGTTGGACGAGTTTCCATCGGTGCCGATTGTGGTTGATCCGGTGCTGAAAGCGGGCGGCGGCAAAGCGCTAACCGACGATGATCTGGCGGCGGAAGTCAGGGCGTCATTGCTGCCAAGAGCCACCGTCGTGACCCCTAATCGCAGTGAACTTGCACGGCTGGTGCCCGAGCAGCCCAACGATGAACAGCGCGCGCTAACGCTGTGTAGCGAAGGTAGTGCGGTACTGATCACAGGAACTGATCCGCTGCCTGAAGAAGCACCTTCAGGCGACGCCGTGGTGCATCGGCTCTATCAGCGGGGGCAGATGGTGCGTGAATGGCGCTGGCCGCGTTTGCAAGGGAGCTATCACGGTTCCGGCTGTACCCTGGCAGCCCGCATTGCGCTGGAGTTATCGCTCGGTCAATCGTTGGCGGAAGCCTGCGAACGCGCTCAGCGCTACACTTGGCGTTCATTGGAGCATGCGCAGCAGCTGGGCGAAGGTCAATACCTACCCGACCGGTGGTATGGCAACAGCTCCCAAGGTAGAGAAGGTAATGAATAATTCAGGCTGGCAGCGCGGTATTTATGCAATTACCGATGCGCACTTGATGCCCGACGACGACACGCTGTTTTCACGCGTAGCAGCGGCGCTGGAAGGTGGAATTGCGCTGCTGCAATATCGCGACAAATCCGTCAATCAGCAGCGCCGCTTACGACAAGCGCAGCGGCTAAAGCAGCTGTGCGATCACTACGATACGCCGCTGATTATCAACGATGATGTCGACCTTGCGAAAGCAGTGAATGCTGGCGTGCATCTGGGGCGGGAGGACGGTTCGATTGCGGCCGCGCGCGCGCAGTTAGGCGCTTCTGCCATCATTGGCGCTACCTGTCACGACAGCCTCGAGAGTGCAGCGCAGGCGGTAGATGAAGGCGCCAGCTACCTCGCCTTCGGCCGCTTCTTCGCCTCGCGCACCAAGCCGGATGCACCGCCCGCACCACTCACACTGCTGCGCGAAGCACGCCAATGGCAGCTGCCGGTGGTGGCCATTGGCGGGATCGACAGTGCCAATATTGGCCAGGTGATCGACGCAGGCGCAGATCTTGCCGCCGTCGTTCACGCGGTGTTCGGGAGCTCTAGCCCCGCACACGCGGTTTTTCGACTTCGCCAAGCTGTGTCAGACTAGTCGCCTATTGATGACCGGTAGTTCTCCCCTTGGCTAGCAGTGGGACAGTTACCAGCACCGGATGCCGTCTTTTCCCAGGATATCTTCATGACAACCTCACAACAGCTTTTTGATCTTGCTCAGCGCCATATTCCCGGTGGTGTAAATTCTCCGGTGCGTGCCTTCACCGGTATTGATCGCGCACCGGTATTTATCGAGCGCGGCAAAGGTGCCTACATCTACGATGTTGAGGGCAAAGGCTATATTGATTACGTGGGCTCCTGGGGGCCAATGATCACCGGTCATGCGGATCCTGACGTGCTTAACGCGGTGCGCCAGCGCCTCGAAGAAGGGCTGTCGTTTGGTACCCCGACGGCGCTCGAAACCACCATGGCGGATCTGGTCTGCGAGATTATCCCGTCGATCGAAATGGTGCGTATGGTCAACTCGGGCACCGAAGCCACCATGTCGGCGATTCGGCTGGCGCGCGGCTACACCGGTCGTGACAAGATTCTTAAATTCGAAGGCTGCTACCACGGTCACGTCGATTCGCTGCTGGTCAAGGCAGGCTCTGGTGCGCTGACCCAGGGTGAGCCAAGTTCTCCTGGGGTGCCTGCCTCGCTGGCGGAGCATACCCTGACGGCGCCCTATAACGATAGCGAGGCGGTACGCCGCTTGTTTGCCGAGCGCGGTCACGAAATTGCCTGCATCATTGTTGAGCCGGTCGCAGGCAACATGAACTGCATTCCGCCACAGCCAGGCTTCCTCGAGACGCTGCGAGAGGTCTGCGACGAGAGCGGTGCGGTGCTGATATTCGATGAGGTGATGACCGGTTTTCGCGTAGCGCTCGGCGGTGCTCAGGCACACTATGGCATCACGCCTGACCTGACGTGCCTGGGCAAGATCGTTGGCGGTGGTATGCCGGTGGGCGCGTTTGGCGGCAAGCGTCATATCATGGAAAACATCTCGCCGCTGGGGCCCGTTTATCAGGCAGGTACCCTGGCAGGTAATCCGCTGGCGATGGCGGCCGGTGTTGCGCTGCTTAGCAAGGTGCGCGAGCCCGGCTTCCACGATGCGCTAGCGCGTCGCGTTAGCCAGCTTTGTGAAGGGCTTGAAGCGCGCGCCAAAGCGGCCGGTATCCCACTGCTTACCCATCAGGCCGGCGGCATGTTCGGCATCTTCTTCACTGATCAAGCGCAGGTCACCAATTTCAGTGAAGCGACAGCGTGTAATATCGAGGCGTTCCGCCGCTTCTTCTCGCATATGTTGGATCAAGGGGTGTATTTGGCACCTTCCAACTACGAATCGGCGTTCATGTCGAGCGTGCACGGCGACGATGAGATTCAGGCAACGCTTGATGCAGCAGAAAAAGCATTTGCCACATTAGCGTAACGCTTTGTTCTTACAGTCGAGCCAAGTAAGTAACTCTTTGATACTATTTGTACCCAAGGGTCACCATTGCACTATTTTCAACCGCGCCACCCGTTGCTGAACGGTTGGCTCAAGCCAGGAGCCATATCTTGACTCAGACTTCCCGTAAGCCTTTGTTCGAGGCGCTCCATCTTCACGGGGTGATCGATGCTGCGTTAATTGAGCAGGCAGACACCTTTAGTCAAGACGACATGATTGCGCTGTGTCACACCATCGGCGACACCATGCTTGAACGCCGCGATTCACCCGTGGCCAGCGCCGAGCCTAAATTCCAGCGTCTGGATCAGGCGATGCTGGCTGCCATTGCCGAGCTGCGCAGCCATCCTGCATGTGCGCCCTATGACGAAGAACTGCAGCAGCTTGAGTTCTGGGCCGGGGAAGCCTATGCACGCATGCAGCCAGCGCTTGAAAAGCGTCAACAGCAGGGGTTGCAGCGGCCGGTAGGCGAGGTGGTCGAAGGTGATGTCTGCCTCGAGCTAGTGTCTCTGTGCTGCGATATTCTGACCTTGGATGGACTGTCGCTGGCCAACGAAGTGGTCGATCGCTATCTGGAAGGATGCGGCGACTTCGAGATGATGCGGCTGTTCGACTATGCCGCTGTATTCTTTGCGCTGCAGCGCGCGCTCAATGTGGTCGATTACCCCGAGGCGCTCAAGGGCTATATTGAGGCGATCGTCTATATCTACGAATTCCGTGTGCCCTATCTGCTGCTGGGTGTCGGCGTTACCGGTTCGGGAAAAAGCCGCTTTACCCGCTCAGCGATGCGTGAACTGGCCGGCATACGCGTTCGTTCCAGCGCTGAACGCGAGCGTTTGATGCGCCAGCGTGAGGCCGAAGGGCTGCCAGCGCTCGATAAGTTCTCTGCCGAAATGACGCAGCTAACTTACCAGCGCATGGCGCGTATTACCGGTGCGCTGCTTGAAGCCTGCTATCCGGCCTATGTCGATGCTACTTGCCTGATGCGCGATCAGCGCGAGCTGCTGAGCAATGAGGCGCGCTATCGCGGGCTGGCGCTGGTAATGGTGCAATTCAAGGCAAGCGATGAAACGCTTAAGGCACGTCTTGAGCGTCGCTCGCAAAAACGCGATCAGGACCCGGCGCTGGCGGCCGAGCTGTTGGCCTATCAGCAGCGTGCGTTCGAGCCCTTCGAAGGTGAAGAGCGCACCCATTTGATTCAGATCGATACCGATGCGCCGGATGCTAACGAAACGCTGGTCAGCCTGATTCGCGAGCATCTGCGCCTTAGCTAGCGCGCGGCCCGCTCGTAGCAAACGCTAAACGCCCTGCTTGTTGCAGGGCGTTGTCGTATAAACTGTTGTTTAGAAATACGCGTCACGTTTTCGGTAATGCGGTGCCTGTGTTAGCCGTTTTTTCATTCGTGTCTGCCATAGCGGCGTGACGCTACCCATCAAGTAGTCATAGGACGTATGCCGAATGTCATCCATCGAAGTGGTGCTGGCGAGCGCCAATCCCGGAAAATTGCGTGAGTTTGAAGAATTGCTGGCGCCGTTAGGTGTGACGCTGAGTTCACAAGCTGATTACGGTGTCCACGATGTCGAGGAAACCGGGCTGACGTTTGTTGAAAATGCCTTGATCAAGGCGCGCGCCGCAGCACGTGCCAGTGGCAAAGCGGCGTTGGCAGATGACTCGGGGTTGGCGGTCGATGCGCTGAATGGCGCGCCCGGCATCTATTCAGCGCGTTATGCGGGCCAGCCCAGCGACGATCAGGCCAATAATCGCAAACTGCTGGACGCGCTGTCAGAGGTGCCGGAAGGGCTACGCGGTGCGCGCTACTGGTGTGCGCTAGTCTATTTGCGCCACGCAGAGGACCCTGCGCCGTTGATCGTTCAGCGCGAATGGCGAGGCGATATTCTCTCGCTGCCGCGCGGCGAAGGGGGCTTCGGATATGACCCACTGTTTTGGCTGCGCGACCGTGAAATGAGTGTCGCTGAACTACCGGCATCGGAGAAAAACCGCTTGTCGCACCGTGGTCGCGCGGTAGCCGCGCTAGTAGAAGAGCTGAAGGCGCTGTAATGACTGCCCTGCCGCCGCTATCGCTCTATATTCACGTGCCGTGGTGCGTACGCAAGTGCCCTTACTGTGATTTTAATTCTCACGGTGTCGGGAAGCATGCCGAGTTGCCCGAGCGTGATTATATCGATGCGTTGATCGACGATCTGACTCAGGATCTTGCGATGGTCGAGCGTCGACCGCTGCACTCGATTTTTATTGGCGGTGGCACGCCCAGTCTACTTTCGCCAGCGGCCTACCAGCGTCTTTTCAGGGAGATCCGCGCGCGGATTCTCTTCGCGCCTGAGATGGAAATTACCCTTGAAGCCAACCCGGGCACCGTTGAACGCAGCCGCTTTGACGGGTTCCGTGAGGCGGGCATCAATCGCCTGTCGCTGGGCATTCAAAGCTTCAACGATGATCACCTCACCACGCTGGGACGCATCCATAACGGTGATGACGCCGAGCGAGCGGTGCGTGCAGCACGTAGCGCAGGCTTCGACAACTTCAATATCGATATCATGCACGGCCTGCCTGGCCAGCGCGTAAGCGACGCGATGGATGACATCGAGCGGGCGCTCTCGCTCGCACCAACGCATCTTTCCTGGTATCAGCTAACGCTGGAGCCCAACACCGAGTTTTATTCGCATCCGCCGCAGTTGCCTGAAGAAGACACCCTGTTCGATATTCAGGACGAAGGGCACCAGCGTTTGAAGAAGGCGGGTTTCGAGCGCTATGAAGTTTCGGCCTATGCACGTTCACCCGAGCAGCGCTCTCAGCACAACCTGAACTACTGGCAGTTCGGCGACTATCTGGGCATTGGTGCTGGAGCGCATGGCAAGCTCACACGTATCGAAAACGGCCGCCTGAGCGCGCTGCGGCGCTGGAAAAGCCGACAGCCCGATGCCTACTTGCGCAGGCGTTCCGATCCACGTGGTTTTGTAGCCGGCCAGCAGGTGATCGGCGATGATGAAATTGGGCTTGAGTTTCTGCTTAACGCTCTGCGTCTGGTAGAAGGCGTTGAAACTGAACTTTGGCCGGCCCGCACCGGTCTATCGCTAGCCACTCTTGAGCGCGCGACGGCCAAGGTGCGCCAACGTGGCCTGCTTACCCTGAATCCGCGGCTATCGACCAGCGAGAAGGGGTTGGCGTTCCTGAACGACGTGCTGGCAGACGTCGAGCAGCCGCTATCGCTGGCGTAAGCACCACGCTAACGCGGCCGGATGCACACGCATTTCTTGCTTGGGCTATGGTGGTAGTGGAATGGCGCGTTCCGCTCGTCAACTTTCCAGCGCACGCCTAGCGGGCATCGGGCATTAACGTCATAATTGCCGAAAGTATTCGATGACAGTCGATAAGGATGTCGAGATGAACAAGGTAGGGTTAATACAGCGCGGTCTCGCAGTCACCTTTGCGCTAATGCTGAGCGCAGTAACGGGTCAGGCCGCAGTAGCGGCCAACGCCAATGGCGAAAACAGCCAAGGCTCGGCGGCGCAGGGCGCTCGGCAGCTCGATCATCAGGCGAGCCAACTGCGCCAAGGCGTATCCGGTAGCGGTGCTCAGGTGATTCGCACAGCGACGACCGTACGCTTGGAGCTTCCCAACGCGCTGCTGTTTGGCAATGACTCCAGCACGCTGTCTGATGGCGTTAAGCCAGTGCTGGGCAAGGTCGCCTCGGCACTGAGCGACTTCCCTGATACGCAGGTACTGGTCACGGGCTATACCGATAACACCGGTAGTGCCAAATACAATCGTCAGTTGTCTCAGCTGCGTGCGCAGGCGGTCGCCAATTATCTGACCGAAGGCGGTATTCCTTACAAACGGCTGCATATTGAAGGCAAGGGCGCGACCAACTTCGTTGCTTCCAACGCTACCCGCCAGGATCGCGAGAAAAACCGTCGCGTTACCATTACGCTGGTGCCACCACAGTACCGCGATCAGGTGATCCAGGGGCAAATCTCGGCAGAGCAGTATGTGCCGGGTCAGGGTGATCCCGACGCGCAGCGCGATCCCTCCGGCCAGCAGCTTCCTGATCAGGCGGTCCCCGGTCAGTCGCTGCCTTCGCAGGATATTCCTGGGCAATAATCACACCGGCGCGTTAAATGAGCGTGCCGTTTCAGGCCAATGGCGCGCGGCGCCCGTATGAGATGCTGAATGCTTGCTTACCAACATGCCTATCATGCGGGCAATATCGCTGACGTACATAAACACCTGACGCTGTTTGCGTTGGCACAGCGACTGCGGGAAAAAACGTCGGCCATCACTTGGGTAGATACCCACGCGGGGCGCGGTATTTATCCGCTGGATAGCGCGGAAACCCAGCGCGGCGGCGAATTTCTGGACGGTATCCAGCCGCTGTGGCAGCGCCGCGAGAGTTTTCCACAGCCGTCACTTGTCCACAGCTGGTTGCAGCAGCTCGCTGCTCTCAATCCCGACGAACATCTGCACTGCTATGCGGGATCGCCATGGTGGCTGGCGCGGGCGATGCGCAGCGGTGACCATCTGGAGCTCTACGAGCTGCACCCCGGCGAGCATCGGCACCTTCAGCAGTTCGATCAGCAACTGCCGGTAGGTGCGCGTCGTCACTTTGGCGACGGCCCCACCACGCTACTCAAGCATTTACCGGTGGCAACGCCGCGCTTGTGCGTGCTGATCGATCCTTCCTATGAAGTGAAGAGCGATTATCTGGCCGTTGCAGAGACGCTTTCGCGTATTGCGGAAAAGGTGCGCCATGCAGTAGTGGCGATCTGGTATCCCCTGCTGGCAGCGCAGCGTCACCTTGAGCTTCTTAAGGCGGTGCGCGAAAGCGGCGTGCGCAAGGTGCTGCGCAGCGAAGTGATTTATGCCGACACCGCACAAACTCGTGGCATGTACGGTTCGGGCATGCTGCTACTCAACCCGCCCTGGCAGCTTGATCAGCAGCTGAGCGAGGCGGGAGAGCAACTGGCAGCGCTTTACGCGGGGCGTTCGACGGTGGAATGGTGGGTTGCCGAATAGTCGGTAAAGCGCCATGACAGAGCGCGGTTATTCAGGTTGGGCAAGGCCATGATGCTGCGCAGTGGCGTGGTGGAAGCGCCGCCACAGCAGCACGCTAGTGGTCGCGAAACCGATGCATAGTCCGCCCCACACACCGTACCCCTGCCAGCCAAAGCCATAGGCACACAGCAGCATGCACGGGATACCCACCACCCAGTAGCCGATCAAGGTGCTTGAAAACCCCGCTTTGGTATTGCCCAGTCCGCGCATCAGGCCAATGCAGATATTCTGGCTGCCTTTCGCATACTGATGAACAATTGCAAACCACAGCAGCGTTGACGCCATCGCGTACAGCACAGGGTCGTGAGTATCGCCCATAAAGGGCCACAACACCGCGCCCGGTAGCACGATATACACCAGCGCAATAGCGGCCATGAGTGTGAAGCTAATAGCCAGGGTGTTTTGCCCGATATCGCGCACCAAATGCACATCACCCTTGCCATGCAAGCGACTGATCAGAATTGATGCGCCGTGCGACAAGCCAATATTGAGCTGATAGACAATATACGCCAGCTGGTTGACGATGTTGGATGCTGCCAGCGCCAGCGGCCCGAACGTGCCCATCAGCACTGTCGCCACCGAGGTAATGGCGGCTTCCGAGCCGTAGGTAAGCGAGATCGGTATGCCCATGCTCACGATGCGTTTGAGGGTGTCTGGACGAGCGCGCCAGATATCAAACGCCAGTAGCGGGCGTAGCGTTTTATCGCGCAGCAGCCAGCGTAGGTACACCAGCACCGTCCATAGCTGTACCAGCGTAGTGGCAATACCGATGCCGGCCAGCCCTAGCTTGGGTATTCCCAGCCAGCCAAAGATAAACACCGCATTTAGCAGCGCGTTTACGGCGATAGAGGCAATGGTGACGCCAAGCAGCGAGCCGGGTCTGCGCATGCCCACGGCAAACTGGCGCAGCACATTGAGCCACAGCATCGGAATCAGGCCAAGCGATAACGTTGCCATGATTGGTCGCGCCAACGCCGCCACCTGCGGCGACTGGCCTGCCAGTGTCAGGCCGACGCCAAGCGCTACCAATATCGCAGCGGCCACGATAGAAACGACGGTGGCCAACAGTAGCGAGCTGCGCACCAGATCGTGTATCTCTTCGATGGCCTGGCGGTCGAGCGTATCGTTGCCGCTGCGCTTCTCACCTGCGCCTGCCGCACCCGCAATCATGTTGCCGACGCCTGTCACCATTCCCACGCACATGGTGCGCAGCTGGTTATAGAGCAATAGCGCCATACCTCCCGCAGCCAGCGCTTGCACGCTAAGCAGGCCCATCATCAGCAGGTCAGTACTGGTAAGCGCTACTTGCGCAAACTGAATTCCGATAATCGGTGCCGACAAGGCCGTGATCTCTTTACAGCGAACCAGCGATATACTCACGAGGCATGCTCCGTTACCGTTGTCGCGTCGGCCGTGCCGATGCCCACCGATGCGGCCAGATCGTCCAGTTGGCGCTGAATGCGCTGATGCACCACATCGCTGAGCAAATGGCGCTCGCGCAGCCAATCATCGTCGTAGACAGTGTCGAGATATTTTTCGCCAGCATCACACGCCAGCACCACCATGGTGCTGCCCGCTTCAACGGTGGTAAATCGCTGTAGCGCGGCGTGGATAGCGGCGCCAGTAGTGCCTCCCATCAAAATACCGCTGCGCCGCGCAACCACACGGGCGGTGGAAAATGCATCGATATCATCGACCTTAAGCTGCTCATCTATCAATTCCAGCTGTACATTGGGCCCAACTTCGAAGCCGCCGGGGGCACCTGCGCCAGTTTGCCAGTAAGCACCAGCGGGCCCGCCAAATAGAATCGAACCACGTGGCTCCACGCCGATACTGGTCACGTCGCAGCGGCGCTGACGCAGTGCTGACACCGTTCCGCACAGCGTACCGCCGGTACCTACTGCGCCGACAATGTAGTCGATGCCGCTGCCCAAATCGTCAATCAACTCCTGCGCCAGCGCGCGGTAGCCGAGGTTGTTGTTTGGGTTGTGGTGCTGGTCAGGCCAGTAAGCGCCGGTATTGGCCGCAATTTCGGCGGCCATGCGACGTCGCTCGACGGTGCTGGGACCGGTGCCGCTGCCTTCTGCATAGACCAGCGTTGCTCCCAACGCCTTCATCGCCCGCAGCTTATCCTTCGATGCATGGTGATCAACGATGGCGGTGAAGTGATAACCGCGCTCGATTGCGACCATCGCCAGGCCGGTCCCGGTATTACCCGAGGTGGGCTCGACAATGTGGCCGCCCGGCTTCAGTTTGCCTTCGCGTTCAGCCGCCAGCACCATTTCGCGCGCCATGCGCACTTTGCAGGAACCGGTGGGATTGCACAGCTCCAGCTTGAGCAGCAAGCGGCTGCCAGCGCCGGTAGTGGCGAGCTGTAATAGCGGTGTGCCGCCAATCAGTTGGTGGCAGCTGGTGCAGATGGCTCGGCGGTTGGCAAGACTGGGGAGATTGGTAACCGTATTCATTGATCGAGGCTCCATAGCGTATCGCCCTCACGTTCACGAACCACGACTTTGGGCGGTAGCGGTAATTGATGAAATTCGCTTTCGTTCTTGTCCATTTGATAACCCGCGGTGTTGGGGTACAGGATCAGATCACCGTGACGAGGCGGTGCGGCGAAGGGAATCTTGCGCCAGCTCAGGACGTCGTATTCCATGCAGCTGGCTCCGCCGATGGCGGCACGGGTGGGTATCTGATCGCGCTCGGCACCGCATTGCAGCAGTAACGGATCGGGCAGGAATTCGCTGTTCTTCCATTGCTCTGACAGGCTCATGCTCAAACCGTTAACCGTCACGATGCCGTGATCGCAGTCGTGGTGGTGCTTGTAGCCCTGCACCGGAAAAACGCTCATGCCTGCGCCATCGAGCAGCGCCCTGCCGGGCTCAAGCAGCAGTCGGATACGGTGCTGATTAAGACGAGCAGCAAGAGTGGTCTGCTCGGGGCCTGGCGTCATGAGAATTTCGCGCAGCATGGCTGCCCCGGTAGGTGCCTGATAGTAGGGATAGAAGCCTGCGAACTGCTTGTCGGCATGAAACAGCTCGGGCGAGTAAGCGGCATTGAAGCGTTGCCAGTCGTTTTCCGTAACGTAGGCACACGCAAAGCCTCCGCCAATCGATAGCGTATTGGCGGTTAGCCCCAGCGCTCGAGCGGCGTCGATGGTATCGATCAGTTGGTGCGCAAGGGCGGCACGAGGCGCGACGGCGTAGCCATCCAAGTGAAACGAAAAGCCCTTCATTGCCACCAGCTCACAGGCCTCGAGACAGCGTTTTAGCGCGTGCTCCAGTTCCTGCTGATTGAGACCAAAGCGACTATTGGGTGCCTTGGGCGGTAGCACCCGCAGCAAGATATTGATGCGTTCGCCATCTGCGGCAATGCGGATGGCCCGTTCCAGCTCGTCGAGCGCATCGATAGCCACCAACGCGCCGTGACGCGCCGCCAGCCATAGCAGCCGCTCGCTTTTAGCAGCGCCAGTAATGCCAATCTGATCGCCGCGAATGCCATTGGCGAGGCTATGAACAAACTCGGGCACACTGGCGACATCGACGCAGCCCTCCATGCGCGCCACTTCGCTGAGCCAACAGCTGGCTTTGTTAGCCTTCTTGCCGTAATAAACATCGCCGTTTACTCGCTGCTCTGTCAGCACACGCTGGAAGGCGCATAGATTGCTGGCGAAGGTGGCGGGATGTACGAGGTGGAAGGGGCCGTTCACGGCGGCGTGAATCTGCCGCATCAGCGCACTATTGGCGCGCAAACGAACGGCCCAGTCGCGCTCAATGGCGGGCAGATGAGGGTGTTTCTCTGCTACTGCCATAGTGTGATCCTCTCGCCACGGCCGGCAGCGATAGCGCGGTTGGCAAGCGCGTGCCCGACCGGAATATCGGTAATTACCATGCCGCTTGAGAACGCAAAGATGCGCTGATCGTCGCTGGTTCGCCCTGCGGCCTTGCCGGCCACGATCTCGGGTAGTTCGGCATTTACCTTCGCCTCGCCGGGTTCACCATTGGATCCTTGTGCCAGCCGGTGTCCGGTAACGCCCATCTGCTGCGTATTGGTGGCCACCACGTAATCGGCCTGACGCAGCGCGCCGGCTTCGACCCCTTTGCTGGAAACCGAAATCAGCAGTCCTCCCGGCTTCATCCAGGCGGTCTGGATTTTCGGGTGTGCTGCACGGCCCGAAGCGGCTATCACGATATCCGCCTCGGCAATCGTGGCCTTCAGATCATCGACCTGCTGCAGCGTGCGATCAGGGCAGTAATAGGAGAAGGTGTCGTGCATCGCCTTGATGCCGTCGGGATGAGTGCCGAAGAAGCACGTTTCTTCGAGCTGGGGCAGCACATCGATGATATACGGCAGGGTGTGCAGCCCCTGCGCGCCAGTACCGACCATCAGCACCGAACGCGCTTTGGAATGGGCGCAATGCTTGGCAATGATGGCGGAGGTTGCCGGCGTGCGCAGGCTGCCAATGCGGTGGCCGTCCATAAGCGCGAAGGGCAGGCCGCGTGCGTCGTCATACAGGGTGAGGGTGGTGTAGTACTTCTCGGCGCTGTCGTTGCCTTGACGGTAGGAGGTTTTGAAACCTACCTGTTGCAAGGTGCCGTCATAGCCCAGCATCGAGTAAGCAACGGCGTCGCTCTCTGTTCGAGGGATGGGCATCATCAGTTTGGTAGGGCATCGAGATAGTTGCTGAGCATAGGCGAGATAAGCATCTTCAACGCGCGCAATAACTTCTGACGGCGGCAACGTAATGTCAGCAAGGTCGGAACGGCTCAAAATACGCAAGGCGGGAGTACAAAGATAAGATTTGCTCATAGACAGACCGTATTTACCGAGAATCGGGGAGGGTAAGCGGCTGCCGAGAGAAGGCAATAACGATGTTCCGGCGCGATAACCGCAGGATTAGGGCACCATCCATGGTGCTAGCGGCGTGGCGCTGGCCGCTTCTCAGGGCAACCGGTCATGTTATGACGCAATAAGCAATTATTATCATTTAAATAAGTTTAACGATTGCGGGGAAATAAAAGAGACGAAACAAGGTCATATTTTTGGGTATGGTATAACATACTGTTTTAAGGGTGGTATTCGGCGCTTCTCGACAATTTATCGATGCCCAATTTCTATTAGCGTGATAAATAAATAGCGCAGTGAATAAAGTTTCAGTTAAGCAATACAGGGTAAGGCGAGCACATCTTGCCCGCCTCGAAGGGTGGTTTATTGGCCCGAACGCGCAATACGCGCCCCGCTGGCATCAAACAAATGCAGCTGCTGCGCGGTAGTGTTCACATGAAGCAATTCGCCCTCGCTGATAGGGCGATGAGCGCCGAGCCGCACCACCCACGGCTGGTCGAAGTGCTCGCTATCGCCATACACCAGCGTTTCTGCGCCAAGTGATTCGACCATGGACACCTTAAGTGACAGCAAGGCATCGTTGGCGCTGCATTCGGTGAGATGCTCGGGGCGAATGCCCAGTTGGGTAACGGCACTCGCATGGGGTGCCAGCAGCTCGCGCCAGTGTTCAGCAAGCGTGTCGGGAAGTGCCACCACATTCATGGCAGGCGAGCCCATGAACTGTGCCACGAAGGGGGTGGCGGGTCGCTGGTATAGCTCCAGCGGAGTACCAACCTGCTCAATGCGGCCATCGCGCATGACAACCAAACGATCCGCCAGCGTCATTGCCTCGACCTGATCGTGGGTAACGTAAATGGCGGTGGTGTTTAGCTGGCGTAGCAGGCGGCGAATTTCCAGGCGCATCTGCACGCGTAGCGCCGCATCAAGGTTCGAGAGCGGCTCATCAAACAGGAAGATTTTAGGATCGCGCACAATCGCGCGCCCCATCGCCACGCGCTGGCGCTGACCGCCCGAGAGCTGGCGCGGACGCCGCTCCAGCAGTGATTCCAGCCCGAGCAGCCGTGCGGTGTCAGTAACGCGCTGAGTGCGTTTGGCCTTGTCGACACCGCGGTTCTTCAGCGCATAGGCCATGTTGTCGAACACGCTCATATGGGGATAGAGCGCATAGTTCTGAAACACCATGGCGATATCGCGTGCGGCGGGTTCCTTGTCGTTGACGCGCTGCTCATCGATATACAGCTCGCCGTCACTGATGCTTTCAAGGCCGGCAACGGTGCGGAGCAAGGTGGATTTTCCGCAGCCCGACGGGCCAACAATCACGATCAGTTCGCCAGCGTTGATGCTTAGATTGATATCACGCAGCGCGTGATTGCCATTGGGATAGCGTTTATTCAACGCATGGATGTTAACGGTTGCCATAAAGGCGCTTCCTGTCGAGTCGCAGAGGATGGTCGAAATACGGTATCAGCAGTTGGGCGAAGGTTATTTTTCGTTATCGATCAACCCCTTAACGAAAAACCGCTGCAAGGCAATAATGATCGCCACTGGCGGTAGCATCGCCAGGATGGCCAGCGCCATCACCAAATGCCATGGCACCAGCGTATCTGCGGCGTTGGTCAGCTTTTTCAGTACCACCAGCAGCGTTGCGCCATCGGCGTCAGTCGATACAAGTAGCGGCCATAGGTACTGATTCCAGCCGTACAAGAACATGATTACAAACAGCGCGGCGATGTTGGTCTTGGACAGCGGCAGCAAAATATCGCGCAGGAAGGCCCAGGGCCCGGCGCCATCTACGCGCGCTGCTTCCAGAAGCTCGGGCGGCACGGTGAGGAAAAACTGGCGAAACAGGAAGGTCGCGGTGGCACTGGCAATCAGCGGCAAGATCATGCCGGGATAGGTATTCAGCAGATGCAGATCCGAGACCACCTGAAAGGTGGGTACGATGCGCACTTCCACCGGCAGCATCAGGGTGATGAAGATCAGCGCGAAGCACACCGCCTTACCGCGGAAGTCGAAAAATACCACCGCATAAGCAGCCAGCAGCGATATTGCAATCTTGCCAAGCGATATGCCCAGTGACATTACCAGCGAGTTGGTCAGTAGCATGGTGGCGCTGGTACCGACGCTAGGAATGGGCTGAGTCAGCACCGCGATGAAGTTGTGAAATCCCTCACTGCCCCACCACAGTGGTGCGATCTCGGTATAGAGATCGGTTTGGCTATGGGTGGCTGCCATTAGTGCCATCCATACCGGAAACAGAAACAGGATAACGGCAATCATCAGCACGGCATGGCTAAACAGCGTTAGCCAAGGACGGTTGTAACGCATCAGTAGTGCACCTTGCGTTCTATATAGCGGAATTGGATAAGCGTCAAAAGCCCTACCACCAGCATCAGCATCACCGACTGCGCCGCGCTGTGGCCGAAGTCGAGCCCGACGAAGCCATCCTGAAAAATCTTGTAGATGAGCGTGCGCGTCGAGCCGCCTGGGCCGCCTTGCGTAGTGGCATCGATTGCGCCGAAGGTTTCAAAGAACGCGTAGGTGGTGTTGGTCACCAGCAGGAAAAACGCGGTGGGTGAAAGCAGTGGGAAGGTAACGCTCCAAAAGCGTCGCCATGGCCCCGCCGCATCGATGGTGGCGGCTTCCAACAGGCTTTGAGGAATGGCCTGTAAACCGGCCAGGAAGAACACCAGGTTGTAGCTCACCTGCACCCATACGCAGGCAATAATCACTAGCAGCAGCGCTTGATGACCGTTTACTCGATGATCCCAGTGAATACCCAGCCATTCGAGGGCGTGACTAATCACGCCCAGCGATGGATCGAACATGAAGTTCCACAGCACCGCAGCCACCGCAGGTGCGACTGCGTAGGGCCATATCAGCAGCGTGCGGTAAAAGCGCGCGCAGCGAATGACCCGATCGGCCTGTACCGCCAATAACAGCGCTATCCCGAGGGATAGCACGGCGACGGCTAGAGTAAACACTACGGTGATCAGCAGTGAGTTGAGGAATTCGCTGTCTTCAAGCACATCGATGAAGTTTTGCAGCCCCACAAACTCGGAACCCAGCCCGAAGGCATCCTGGGCGAACAGCGATTGGTATAGGCCTTGGACGGCCGGCCAGAAGAAAAACACCGCCACTACCGCTAGCTGGGGAGCCAGCAGTAGCCATGGCGTGATTCGATGGCGCTGAAACGTAGCCATAAAAGCAGCAGACCTGTACTAGCGTGCGGTTTTTTCGAAGCGTGCGAGCAGCACATCGCCGCGTTTTACCGCGTTATCCAGGGCTTCTTTCGGAGATTTTTCGCCGTTAAAAATGCGCTCCATCTCTTCTTCGATAATGTCGCGAATTTGCGCCATGTTGCCGAGCCGCAGACCGCGCGAGTTATCGGTGGGCTTAGTGCCGGTCAGCTGGTTGATCGCGGTATCAGTGCCTGGGTGCTTGTCGTAAAAGCCTGACGCTTTGATCAGCTTGTCAGCCTTTTGCGTGATCGGCAGGTAGCCTGAAAACTCTGACCAGTCGGCCTGCACTTTCGGTGCTGACAGATAGTGAAGGAATGCTGCGGCAGCGGCCTGCTGCTCTTTGCTCTGTCCCCCCATTACCCATAGGGAAGCCCCGCCAATAATGCTATTAAGCGGCTTTTTGCGGCCAGTCGCGGCAAGTGCGTCAGACGAATAAGGAAGCGTGTCGACTTCGAAAGTGTTGCCTTTGGCATTCTCGCGAATATCGGCAATCGACGCCGATGAGGCCGCGACCATCGCACACTGGCCACTGTAGAACTTGGTCATTGCCTGATCGGCGCGTCCGCCGTAGCTAAAGCGTCCGTCCTGCGACCATGCCTTCAATCGCTCGAACTGCTTGACCACCTGCGGGGTATTAAACGCCAAACGGGCGCTCGCCCCTTCCAAACCATTGGCTTTGGTGGCCAGCGGCAGGTCGTTACGGGCGGTGAAGTTTTCGAGCAGAATCCACGATGGCCACGTCGAGGTCATTCCGCACTTGGCGGCACCCGAGGAAACTACCTTTTTCAGCGTATCGCCTAGCTCTTCCCATGTTTCCGGGACTTTCTTCACGCCCGCCTTGTCGAGAATGGTGCGGTTGGCGTAAAGCACCGGTGTCGATGAGTTAAACGGAAACGACAGCATTTCGTTGTCGGGCGTTGAGTAATAGCCCGTAATAGCGGGTAAGTAGCTGTTGGGATCGAAGGGCTCGTTAGCGTTCTGCATCAGCGTGTGCACAGGCTCGATGGCGCCTTTGGCCGACATCATGGTGGCGGTGCCCACTTCGAAAATCTGCACGATGGAGGGCGCCTTGTGTGCTCGGAAGGCCGCGATCGCGCCTGTCATCGAGGTGGCGTAATCACCGCGATAAACGGGCTTGACGCGATATTCGCTCTGGCTGTGATTAAAATCGTCGGCCATCTGATCGACCTTGTCATTCAGAGCGCCACTCATGGAGTGCCAGAATTCGATTTGGGTGACGGCCAACACTTGAGCACTTGCCATCAAACCTACTGTCGCTAGCGCGGAGCAAAGCACGCTTTTTCGCAGAAACGCGTTCATGAAGTTCCCTTTAATGAGTCCCACAAAAGACTGCAAAAAGGGTAGAGACGCTTAATGAAGACAACGTGTCATATAGATGTCAGAGAGATGACAGGCAACACTCTTGCGTAATGGCAGCGATAGGAAATGCGGCGTGCGCCGCACCAGAGGTGGGTTTACGCAGGTGCGTCAGGAAAGAATTGGTGAATGAGAGACAGCAGATATTCCCGGTGATTAAGCAAAATTTAAGCACTGCCGGCCCGAATGGCGGTGTCGTCAGGTGCTGCTGCAGTGTTCGTACTCAAAAAAGTGCCGTGATCTCGTGATCACGGCACTTTCATAAGCTGACAGCGTTCGATACCAATACGCTACTGGCGCTCGCTGTCCGCAGGCTTCTGTAGCTGCGATTCCCCTACCAGAATGGGCTTGCTCGCTGCGGCTTTGCGCTGCGTGGCGGCGGCATGACCGTCAAGCGTTACCGCGATTTGCTGAGCAACCTGCTGCCACGCATTCCCCAGCGCAGACACTAGCGCCTCATAACCATCCTTTTTGAGCGGCACGCTGACATCGATCGGTTTGTCGAGCAGCGTATGCTGCGACGCATCGTATAGCTGATAGCGGCCCTTGATAACTGCTTTGCCGTCGTAGCGCCCCTGGAACTGCGAGAGTTTTATCGCCACCCGCTGCGCATTGCTGGTATCAGCGCCAGTGGGCAGTACCTCAGCGTAGCCAAGGCGCTGATCCAGCGAATCGCGCAGCTGAGAGGTCAGCTGCTCCGACAAATCATCGGCCCACAGGTTGAGCTGTGCTTCGCTGTATTCCACCGGACTGGTTTGGTACACGATGCCCGACCCGCTCAGATAGGAAGAGAGCGTTATCGGAGCCACGCTCAGCGGCGTGCGTGACTGCGCGGCGGTTTGCTTTTGCAGCGGCGGCTGGTTGGCACTGGGCAGGTTGTAATAGTGCATGTCTACCGCTCCGCCGCCGCATCCGCTCAGCAGCGCCAGCAGGGAAAGTGCCGCGCCGGAGCGCAGCAAGTGGGTCGCAAGAGAAGTTGTCATGGCTGAGCCTTGGGTTCTGGGTCACGGTTGCCGCTGCGATTGAAAATCAGCGAATTCGGTTTCTCACTGACGGCACGCACGGCCGGCTGCAGATTGCGTAGCAACTGCTGCAGCTGCTGAATAGTGCCTTGTAGCTCGCCATACGCCTGCGACTGCGGATTGAAGCCTTCCAGCGTGCGATTGGCCGATTCCAGCGTGCTTCTCACATCCTTCGGCATGGCTTTGGTTGCAGGATCGTTAAGCAGCTCATTAACGCTTTGCGTTGTCGCATTGAGCTGTTTCAACAGCTGGGTGGAGTTATCCAGCGTCTGATTAACGCCGTTCACCGTGCCCTGCATATCCAGCGAGTTCACCTTGTCGAGCAGGCTGGATACCTTGCCGGTAATTTGGGTGTAGCCACTTTGCATGCTCGGCAATACCTGCACGCCTTCAAACTCTTTCTGCGTCGCTTTGGTTTTCGCCGCGCTTTCGTCGTCGACAAAGCTAAGATCAACATACAGCGCGCCGGTAACGATGTTGGCAGTTGCCAGCGATGCGCGCATGCCGTGATCGGCCCAATCGCTGAGCATTTTCTTCCACTCGTGCAGATCCTTTTTGGTAACCACTGGCTGCAGTCGCTGTGGCTCAATGCGAATCAGCACCGGAATGCGGAAGCCATTGATGTGGTTGGTCGCCAGACGATTGATGCGCCACGGCATTTCGACCACGGTACCGATGCGTACGCCGCGGTATTCCACCGGCGCTCCCACCGACAGTCCACGAATGGAATCGTCGAGAAGTACGACAAACTGCATATATTGGTTGAAGCTGCCCTGTTCGGCCAGTTCCTGAGTTGGGAACAGCTCGAAATGGGTGCCGTCCTCGACAGTCGAACCAGGATCTACGCCATGATTGACGTCGAAGGTCACGCCACCGCTGAGCAGTGTTTCCAGCGAGCCCATTTGCATGTTGAAGCCATCGGCTGAAATATCGAAGTTGATCCCGGAGGTGACCCAGAAGTGCGTATTGGTCGTTACCATGCTGGCGTAACGTTTAAAGATGTAGAGATCGTAGTGCACCATGCGCTCGTCGGGATCGAAGCGCGAGGCCTCTACGCGACCAACGGTATAGCCCTGGAAGACAACGGGATCGCCCACCGATAGCGCGTTGCCGTTTTTACTGTCGAGGTGGATACGAAGTCCATCGGCATCAGAAGGCGCCACGGGAGGCTGATCAAGCATGCTGAACGAGGTAATGCCGCCGTCTCCGTTGGTATCGGGCTGCATTTCGATATAGGCGCCTGAAAGCACCGTGTTCAGGCCGCTAATGCCATCTCTGCCAATGCGTGGTTTCACCACCCAGAATTTGGTCTCATCGCCCAGCAAGCGTTCGGCGTCGCGATCCATGCGCGCTTCGATAACGGCATGGCTAGCATCATCCGAGAGATCAACCGACTGCACTTCCCCGACATTCACGCTGCGCGCACGAATTTTGGTGCCGGCTTGAATGCCATCGGCGTTTTGAACGGTCATGGTGACCATTGGTCCGCGTTCGCTGAAGCTGTGTACGACCATCCATAAACCGATCAGTAGTGCGATTAACGGCACAAACCATACCGGAGAAACATAGTCGCTCAACCTTCTGATGCGCGACTTTTGAGCATTTTCACTCATTGAGAGAAATCCTGTCCTAAAGCGGATTGGGAGACCATGGCGTCATCTTTATCGGGAGCGCTATCGTCGGCCTTGTGCTCCAACGCGTCCCATAGCAAGCGTGGATCGAACTGCATTTCAGCAATCATGGTGATAATGACCACCAATGCGAAGGCGATAATCCCCTTGCCGGGCACGATCTGCATGATTTGGCCCAACTGCACCATGGTGGTCAGTACGGTAACGACAAACACGTCGATCATCGACCAGCGACCAATAAATTCGACGATACGGTAAAGCTTCATACGTGCGCGCATCCGCGAGGGATACGGCTGTTGGGTTTTGCGGCATAGCCACAGCAGGGCAATAACCTTGGCCACCGGCACCATGATACTGGCGAAGAAAATCACCAACGCGACGGGAAAATCCCCCGACGAGAGCAGTAGCAGCACACCACTGATAATGGTTTGGCCTTCGCTGCTGCCCACGCTGGTAATGGTCATTACCGGCAGTGCCATGGAGGGAATGTAAAGCAGCGCGGCAGTTACCACTAATGCCAGGGTAACCTGGATACTGCGTGGCGTACGCGCCCGTAACGCATCACCGCAGCGCTGGCAGTTGCCCCGCCCTCGCTCGTTGACCACTCCTGGTTGCCCACAAGAGCGGCAGCCAGTAACACGCTGAGCCAGGCCCGGTTCGCCCGCTCGGAGAGCGACTGGCTGAAGGGGGCCGCAATGGCGCTCAAAAAGGGCGCCATAGTCGATGCTTTGCATCGTACAGATCAATAGCAGCGCAAAAAGGCAGAAGGGAATGAACGCGAGCTCAAAACCGATGGTCGCCAGCGACATGATCTTGACCAGACTGACCAGTACGCCCACCACAAAAATATCTGACATGACCCACGGCTGCATATGCCGGAGCGATTTGGTAAGAAAGCGCCCTCCGGGTGCGGGAGTGTGGGAAATGGCCCCCAGATGCAGATAAATGACAATGCCTAGGTAGGCGAACGGCAGCACCAGCACACCGATCAGATAGCAGTAAGACAGAAATCCGTAGCCGTAGCGGTAGGGCACCAGCAGGGCATCGGGCAGCGTCATTGCTTTACTGATGCCAGAAGATTCAAACGAGATAAATGGGAAATAGAGTGACACCAGGCCCAACACAACCGCTGCCACCGCGTAGGCAAATGGCGCACTGAAGCGGCGGTGCAGATGCTTGGCCAGGGTGTGGCCGCAGCGCGGGCAGCGCGCACGTTCGCCGCGCTGCAGCTCTGGCACGCGCGACACCAGGTCACATTCGGTGCACACGTGCATGTGAAGCGCGTGTTCGCACGACGAATGAGCCTTTGTGCTCACGGCTTACCACCGCACAGCGAATGCGGCATGTTGATGCTGACACGCGTGGCTATACGCATGAAAGCAGCGCTTGCAGCGATAGCACGCCATAAAGGGTCGAGCAAAGTCATGGCCTCATAGTGACGGTGTCGTCGTTGTTTTGCATTCACGAATGTATGTTTTCTCTTGTCATTGTAAAGGGTTCGCGACGTCAATTACATCCTTGGTATCAAGGAAGCCACACAGGCGTGTTGTGATAGTGCCTTAGCCTTAAAGACTAGCTGCTTTATTGGACGTTGCCTGAATCGACGTCTACTATTTGTTAAGCCTAGTTATTGTCATTATGACTTTAAGTGGTGTGAAGTGTTATTCGTCAGCTTGAATTGAGTGGGTCCTAGCAATGACCAATCAACCCGGTATCGCCGTCTCTACGGTCATTTTCGCGCTGCGTGAGGGCGAGGGAAACAAGGGGCTTCCAGCGCTGTGGCTGCCGCTGGTACGCAGAACACGAGAGCCGTATCTGGGGGATTGGGCACTGCCCGGTGGGCCGCTGTCACTGGAGGAGAGTTTGGCTGATGCGGCGCGTCGTCACCTGGCGTCGACTGCAGGGCTGACGCCCCGCTATCTCGAACAGCTTTATGCGTTCGGTGATTTGGCGCGTTCAGGTGCCGAGCGGGTGGTGTCGATCGTTTACTGGGCATTAGTGGGAAGCGCCGAGGCCAGTGCCGCCCAGGAAGGAAACAACGTGTGCTGGTTCTCGGCGGATGAGCTGCCGACCCTCGCCTTTGACCACCAGCGGATTGTCGATTACGCGCTGTGGCGGCTGCGCAACAAGGTGGCCTATGCGCAAATTGCGCATCGGTTATTGGGCGAAACCTTCACTCTGGCGCAGCTGCGTACGGTTTACGAGGCAATTCTGCAGCGCCCGCTGGATCCGGCTAATTTCCGCCGCTATGTACTGGCACGCAAGCAGTTGGAAGACACCGGTGCCGTCCTGGAGGGAGTACCCAATCGCCCGCCCAGGCTTTACCGCTATGTAGACGCATCGCGAGAGCAGCAACCCTTTTAAATGCAGGAGCGAGAGCGGCACGCTCTAAATCGCTGCCCGCTACCGTTGGCTTGTGAGGAGTAATCGTATGTCAGCTACTATCGTTTCGTCGTTGGAGGCCTTTGCTCGCGAGCAAGGCACTCCTTCATGCAGTACCGGGCTTGCCAGTGATCCGTGGCGCTTCGATCCTGAGCCGAGCTACGGCCCGGGAGCTTCCGAGCAGGACGAGCTACCGCCGCGCACGCCAGTACAGGCAGAAATTCCGGCCCGTTACCGCGATGCTGACCTTCAGGAGCTCGAAGAGCGGATCAAGGCAGCCAAGCGCACGCTGGGCAAGCGGCTGCTGATTCTCGGGCATTTCTATCAGCGCGATGAAGTGGTGCGCCATGCCGATTATCTGGGCGATTCGTTCCAGTTGGCGCGTGCCGCGCTGACTCACCCCGATGCCGAGGCAATCGTGTTTTGCGGGGTGCACTTCATGGCCGAAACCGCAGATATATTGTCTCGCTCTGATCAGCGCGTAGTGCTGCCGAACCTGGGAGCCGGCTGCTCAATGGCGGACATGGCCGACCTGGCTTCGGTGGAAGCCTGCTGGGCGTCGCTGATGGACATCTATGGCGCTGGCCTCGACGAAAACGGCAGAGCGCCGGTTATTCCCGTCACCTACATGAACTCGTCGGCCGCCCTGAAAGGCTTCTGCGGCCGTAATGGCGGTATCGTCTGTACCTCTTCAAATGCGGCCAAGGTGCTCGACTGGGCCTTCAGCCGCGGCCAGCGCGTGCTGTTCTTCCCCGATCAGCACTTGGGTCGCAACACCGCCAAGGCGATGGGTATTCCATTGGAGCAAATGCCAATGTGGGATCCGCGTCAGCGCAATGGCGGCAACACCACTGAGGTACTCGAGCAGGCGCGGGTTATTTTGTGGCATGGCTATTGCTCGGTGCATAAGCGCTTCAGCGTTGATCAGATTGCTTCAGCGCGCCGTCACTTCCCTGAGGCGCGAGTGATTGTGCATCCCGAGTGCCCTATGGAAGTCGTCGATGCGGCGGATGAGTCGGGCTCCACCGACTATATCCAGAAGGCGGTTGAGCGGGCGCCCGCTGGCAGCGTGTTCGCGATTGGTACCGAAATCAACATGGTGCAGCGATTAGCAAGCAAATTCCCCCAGCACACCATTTTCTGTCTCGATCCGGTGGTATGCCCGTGCTCCACCATGTACCGCATCCACCCTGCCTATCTGGCCTGGGTGCTGGAAGGGCTGGTGGCCGGTGAAGTGCATAACCGCATTACGGTAGATGACGTTACCGCCGCCGATGCCAAGGTGGCGTTGGAGCGTATGTTGGCGGCGCAGCCATGACATCTGCGTTGAGCGCGTCTCAGCGCGCCTTCGCAATGATTGTGGTCGGCAGTGGCATTGCCGGTGCCAGCGCTGCACTGATGGCGGCGCAGCGAGGTATTGGGCCGGTGGCGCTAATCAGCAAGGAAGCACTGCAAGAAAGCAACACGCATTACGCTCAGGGCGGTATCGCCGGCGCATTACCGGCCAACGATCGCGCATCGCTGCATGCACGCGACACACTTGTTGCTGGCGGTGGAGGCTACCGAGTCGAAGCTGTTCGGCGGCTGTGTGGCGGTGGCAAGCAGGCCCTCGAGTGGCTGATTGCGAACGGCGTGCCGTTCGATCGAGCGGCTGATGGCTGGAGCTTTGGCCTGGAAGGTGCTCATTCGTGTCCGCGCATTCTGCATGCGGGCGGCGATGCGACAGGGGCCGCCATCGCCGCCACCTTGGCCGCTCAGCTGCGTGCGTCGTCGGTGGTGCTGTTCGAGCACTGCATGCTGGCGGATCTCACGTTGGATAACGGCAGGGTCACTGGTGTGCACTGTTTGGGGCGCGATGGTACTCCCTTCTGGCTTGAGTCGGATGCCGTGGTCATGGCTACCGGCGGTGCTGGGCAGCTCTATGCGCATACCACCAACCCGCCGGTGGCGACGGGGGACGGCGTCGCCTGTGCCTATCGCGCTGGCGCGGTAATGCTCGATGCTGAGTTCTATCAGTTCCATCCCACCGCGCTGGCATTGGGCGAACAGCGGTTTCTGCTTACCGAAGCGCTGCGCGGAGAAGGCGCACTGCTGTTGGATGCCAACGGCGAGCGCTTCATGACCAAGGTGCATCCTGCCGCTGAGCTAGCCCCACGCGATGTCGTGGCACGCGCCATTGCCGCCAACATGGCCGCGCAACAGCAGCAGCCGGTCTGGTTGGATGCCACCGGCTTAGCGCCTGATATGCTGGCGCAGCGGTTTCCTTCCATCAGTGCGCATCTTGCTAATCATGAGCTGTCGCTTGCCCACGATAAACTGCCGATTACTCCGGCTGCACACTACTGGATGGGAGGGATTGCTACCGACACCTGGGGGCGCAGCTCGGTGCCTGGACTGTTCGCGGTAGGCGAGGCAGCTTGCAGCGGGGTCCACGGTGCCAACCGGTTGGCTTCCAATTCGTTGCTGGAAGGCGTGGTTTATGCGCAGCGTTTGATAGATGGCTGGCAGCAGCAACATCACCGCTGGGAAGAGTGGCAGCAAGCGGCGGGTATCGACGCTATTCGCTGTGCAGGTACTGCCCCAGCCGACAACGCGCCAGAACACGCGCGCCAGCCCCCGTCGCTCGATGAATTGCGCCGCCTGATGTGGCAACACGTTGGCGTCGAGCGCACCGGCGAAGGGCTGGAAGCGGCGCTCGCGTATTTCCGCCGCGGGCAGCGCTATCACCAGTGCAGCGACACACGGGCCGCGCTCGAGACGCGCAACCAGTTCGAGGTCGCCACGCTGATCGCCGAGTCGGCGTGGCTGCGCCAAGAATCTCGGGGTGCGCACTTCCGGCGTGATTACCCCGCGCGGGACGACCGCTTTACCGCTCGTCGCGGTGTGCAGCGCGGTTTCCCTGCTACGTTGCATTCTCCCGATTCCTTCTCCCCTGCCAGCCAATCCGTGGCGGCAGCGGCTTCTCTTTCAAGGTAACGTCATCATGCTTTCGAAGTCTCAAATAGACGCTGTCATTAACGCCGCATTGCTTGAAGATGCGCCGTGGGGTGATCTCACGTCGGAAACGCTGGTGCCGCAACAGCGTATTGCCAACGCTCAGTTGGTCGCTCGTGAAAGTGGCGTGGTGGCAGGTACGCAGCTATTCGCACGCACCTTTGAGCTGGTAGACAGCGCGGTAAAGGTCAGCCTTGCATTGGCAGATGGCGATGCCTTTGATGCAGGCACTGTGTTGGCTGAAGTTACTGGCCCCGCGCGCAGTATCCTGCGCGCCGAGCGTATCGCGCTCAATCTGGTGCAGCGGCTCAGTGGCATTGCCACCCTAACGGCCGCCTACGTTAAAGCAGTGGCTGGCACTGATACACGAATTGTCGATACACGCAAAACCACTCCTGGCCTGCGTGCGTTGGAACGTCACGCCGTGCGTGCCGGTGGTGGTCACAATCATCGCTTCTCGCTATCCGATGCGGTGATGGTGAAAGACAACCATTTGGCTGCGCTAGGTGCCGAATCCGCCGAGCAGGTGACCGAGGCGCTGCGCGCGCTGCGCCGCCAACTGTCGCATACCACCCATATCGAGGTAGAGATTGATCGTCTGGATCAGCTCGACGCCGTATTGGCCGCAGAGGTCGATACCATCATGCTGGATAATTTCTCGCTCGATGATTTACGTGAAGGCGTCAAACGTATCCAGGGTCGCGCCTGGGTAGAGGCCAGCGGCGGCGTTGCGCTTGAGCGAGTGGCGGATATCGCAGCCACAGGCGTGGATGTGATTTCGGTTGGTGCGCTGACGCATAGCGCTCGTTCGCTCGACCTGGGCCTCGATTTTACGCTGGAGTAATGCCGTGACGGGTTCCGCTTCGCTGTACGTTGATTATGCCGCCACCGCGCCCATGCGCCGCGAGGTGCTGGAGGCGATGTGGCCGTGGCTTACCAGCCACTTCGCTAATCCATCGAGTCGCTACGAGGCGGGGCGCGAGGCTCGTCAGGCACTGGAGCAAGCGCGTGGTCAGCTGGCGCAGATGCTGGGCTGTCTGTCGGGGGAACTGATCTTCACCTCTGGCGGTACCGAAGCCGACAATCTGGCGATCAAGGGATTAGCGCTGGCGGCGCAACGACCGCCCGAACATCGGCGCATATTGATTTCACCGTTAGAACATGCGGCAGTAGAAGGCGCTTGCGCTTACCTTGAGCGTTATCACGGTTTCACCATTGAGCGCTTACAGGTAGATAGCAATGGTCATGTCGATCTCGATGATCTTGATCAACGCCTGCAGCGACCTGCCACGCTGGTCAGCGTGCTATGGGCGCACAATGAGATTGGCACCATCCAGCGTATTGCTGCCATTGCTGAGCGCGTGGCAAAGAGCGACGCGCTGCTGCATGTTGATGCGGTGCAGGCGGCCGGGTGGCTGGCGATTGATTTATCGCAGCTTACGATCGACGCACTGACGATCAGTGGCCATAAACTGGGGGCTGGGCGCGGCATTGGCGCGCTGTATGTGCGTAGAGGTGTGCCGCTGGAACCGCTGATTCACGGGGGGAGTCAGGAAAAAGGCAGGCGTGGCGGTACTGAAGCGTTACCGCAGGCCATCGGCTTGGTAAAAGCCTACGAACTGGCGCGCCGCGATGCCGAAACGCACTCGAAGGCGGTCGCAGACAGGCGCGATCGTTTGATCGAGGGCGTATTAGCGCGCTGTGCTGGTGCTCGGCTGACGGGCGATCCAAGCGAGCGTTTGCCGCACCACGTATCCTTCGTGTTTCCCGGCATCCATGGCGAGGCCGTGCTGCTAGCGCTAGAAGCGCGCGGTATTCTGTGCTCAAGTGGTTCAGCCTGTAAGGCAGGCGACGACGCCCCTTCCCCCTCTTTGCTGGCACTGGGCATCGAAGCGAGCGAAGCGCAGACCGCGCTGCGACTGTGTCTGAGCGTGACAAACACTGAGGCCGATATCGACCGCTTGATTAATGCGGTAGCGACAGCGGTCGATGAGGTGAACGCTCTGGGCCAGCCGTAAGCAGCTGATGGTGTGATGAAATAGCGTGCGGACACGGCACACTAAAAGGCCCTGCTTCGAATACTCGAAGCAGGGCCTTGTGTATGGCGCCAACCGTACCGGCGGGCGATCACGCCAAAGCGTTAGCCGCCGGCTTTCTTGATGGCCGCGCTAAGGGTATCGCTGTCGGCTGCGCCAGGAACAACCGTCACGTTGTCGGCGTTAGCGCCGTTGACCGGCATGACCACCAGCGTGGGGGTGCCCATCACGCCGAGTTTCTGTGCCAGTTCCATGGTGTTGTTGAGCGACTGTTCAGCGCTGGCGCGATTGGCGTTGAGCTGTTGGCTCGTCAGCCCTGATTTCGCCGCAATGGCCTCAACGTCGCTCTGTTGGAGCTTGCCTTCGTTTTTGCCGGTGCCAAAGACACTGTTGTGATACTTGATATACGCCTGAGGGCCCTTCTCTTTATAAACGCTCAAGCCGGCCAGTGCGGCCTGATTGGATGCGGGCCAGCGCTGGCCGAACACCGGGAATTCCTTGAAGACATAGCGCGCTTCCGGATGCGCTTTCATGGTTTTCTCGATCTCTGGTGCCGTGTGGGCGCAATAGATGCACTGATAGTCGAAAAATTCGACCACGGCGACCTTGGCATCCTGCGGGCCAACGCTTGGGGTAGCCTTGTCGTTCAGCAGTGCGTCCTGCTGCTCCAACGCGCCTTCGCGCAATTGTTGGGTCGCCTGATCCTGCTGCTGCTGCTGAAGTTTTTGGCTGGCTTGTTGGAGAACTTCAGGATGATCGACGATGTATTTCGCTGCTATTTCGCCAATGTGCTGCTGTTGCTCGTCGGTGAATCCGCTGTCCGAGCGGGCGCAAGCGCTTATCGGTAGCGCAATGGCGGTCATGGCAGCGCCCAGTAGTAACGTGCGAGGTGCGGTTAGCTTCATTGTTACTTCCCTTTCCCTGATGAGTGAGATCGCATGGCAGCAGGTGGATTCGCCTAGTGTCATTTCTTCGCAAGCTGCGTATGCAAGTGTTGAAAGGTAACTTGGTCAGTGCGTTCGAAGGCGATCGGCGACACGGTTATGTGACCGTCACTTAAGCAGTGAGTTTCGCTGTTGTCATTGGCTTCTTCAGCCTGTCTTCTGATTTTTAGCCAGTAGTAGGGCTGCTGACGAGGATCTTCGCGCGCAATAACATCGATGGTTTCGAGCGCTCCCTTACCCTGCTGCGTAGCGGTTAAAGGTTTTGCCTGATCGGCGGGCAGGTCCGGGAAGTTAACGTTAAGCGCCACGTGGCTGGGCCAGCCGAGCGTGATGAGCCGTTGCAGGGCGGCAGGGGCCAGGGTTTCGGCTGTTTCCCAACGCACCGGCTGACCATCGGTGAAAGCCTGGCTAAGAGCGATAGCAGGCACACCCAGCGCAATTGCGGTGAGGGCAGCACCAACGGTGCCCGAGTAGCTGGTTTCGGTGCCGAGATTAGCGCCTCTATTAATGCCCGACAGCACCAAATCGGGCGGATTATCGGCCATCAAATGACGGATGGCGATCGCCGTGCAGTCAGCGGGCGTGCCCGATACCGCGAAATGCCTGGGCGCGAGTTCGTTGATTCGGAGTGGATCATGCAGGCTTAGGCTGGTGGCGACACCGCTCTGGTCGTGCGCTGGTGCCACTATCCACACTTCGTGAGCCAACCCGTGAGCCACGCTTGCCAGGGCCTTTAGGCCGGGCGCAGAGATGCCGTCGTCGTTGGTAAGTAGAATGCGCTTGAGGAAGGGGGTAGACATGGTGACTCCGTTGATAACGTCTCGGGTTACCGAAAACAAGACATTATCATCGTGGTAAGGGGCGTCTTCGTCCAGATGGTGTTCAAGAAGGGCTCTGTATGTCGCCGGTAACTGGTATGAAATGGTCGACTAATGAGGCAATGCGATTTTCTTTTCCTATGCTTAAAAAAGAAATAATCAATTTCAATACAATTATTTTTTCGGCACACTCTCGTGCCCTTTCGACGGCCACTCATACAACAAAAGTGAACCCATTATGCGTTTTAGAGGGCGGCGTTATTGCCAACGAAGCAACTCTCTATCTCGAATTAAGGCGCTATATCGTTGGGTAAATAGTTATCAGGGTATTAATTAACCACATAATCAATATGTGTTTATTCGGTATGGTTTCGTTAAATTGAGTAACATAATAATAGATGGAAAAGTGGCACTGAAAATAGGGATATAGATTGTCCCAATACGTAAGTAGTAGACTAGAGTCGCAGCGCACCGCAAACATCGGTGCAAGCACAAGTATGAATATGGACGGAAGTAGGGTGCAGGCTGACTAACAGCGTTGCTTTCCTTGCTGGTGTAGGAGCTGTCTGAAATGATCAATCGGCGCCGGTATTCGTGAGCTGCGGGCGTCATAAGCGTGTTGGTCCTACCTTTGTTTGGTGCTAATGGTGGTCTGACAGATGTCCGGCCAATAAAAACCCAAAGCAAACGTAGTTGGGCTAGTTCCTGTCTTTATCGATTTAGTTAATCGATCAGGAAGCTTCACAACATTGGTCCTGTTGAACGAAAACAACATGTACATTGGGGGCGTGTGAGAGGTATGGATAGAGTTAAAGTGGCAGAGGTATTTGTTGCTATTGTCGAACGGGGCAGTCTCGCTGGAGCTGCTCAGTTCTTGGGTATTTCTCGTCCCATGGTCACACGTTACCTCAATGAAATGGAAAGCTGGGCGGGTGCGCGGCTATTAAATCGTAGTACTCGACGCATGAGCCTTACGCCGGCGGGAGAGCGCATTCTGGAGCACTGTCAACGTCTACAGCTGGTTTCGGAAAACATCGCCCAAACCGCAGACGCGAAGTCTTCGGGACCGCGTGGGTTGGTCAGGATGACCTGCGTGCAGTCGCTCGCCGAAAAGATGGTGGTGCCGGCTCTGGCACAGTACCTGGCGTTGCATTCGCAGGTGTCGATCGATCTGATGGTCGATAGCCGCGTTCTGAATATGGTGGAAGAGCGCATTGATTTGGCTATTCGCGTTACCAACAATCTTGAGCCAAGCATGATCGCGCGCCGTTTGGGCGACTGTAATTCGGTCGTGTGTGCATCCCCCGATTATCTTGCCCAGCGTGGTACGCCGGCATCGGTGCAGGATCTTTCCAATCACAACTGCATTTCGTACGGCTTCAACGCGAAGCAGAGCTGGAATTTCACCCATGGAAGTGAAGCGGTATCAGTTACCGTTCAAGGGTCGCTGCATGTTAACGATACGGCGAGCCTGACCGCTGCGGTGGTAGGTGGGCTGGGTGTTGCGATGCTTCCTGAAATGATGGTCAAGCAGCTATTGGATGAAGGTAAGCTGGTGCGCGTGTTGCCTGAGTACAAGCCAGAAGTGTTGGGTATTCATGCGGTATACATTTCGCGTAATCACATGTCGGTAACGCTGCGTACGTTGCTTGATTTCCTGGTCGACTGGTTCAAGACGTACCCACTCGCTAGCGTGGCAAACGAGGCCGCTGCTAACGAACATTACACGCTTGGCTAGCGTGCAGGCTGTACAGCCCGTTTCCCTTTAGCCTATTCCCGGTACCTTTCCTTTATTAACTCCCCGCCAGCGATGGTTGTCGCTGTCTGGGAAGTTATCATCGATGAATGGCTGGTCGTATTCAGTTAAGTCGAGTTGACGTGAGCAACTAATTTCGCACGCTCTTTACGCCACGCCACGCCACGCCACGCCACGCCACGCCACGCCACGCCACGCCACGCCACGCCACGCCACGCCACGCCACGCCCTTATTAGCGATCCTGACGCGGCAGCGCAAAGGCCACCACGTGCGCTTCTCGCGTGTGGTGCTCTTTCGTTGCCACTACGACGTACTGACGATGGTCCTCGGGCGAGACAAAGCTTACCGGTGCTGACACAGCCTTGCCGGGCAGGCGCTCGCGCCAGATGACCTTGCCCGACGTGGCGTCGAGCGCGCGCAGATAGTTGTCATCAGCTCCTGCGAAGAACACCAGCCCCGAAGCCGTTGACGTGGGAGCCCCGCTGTTTGGCATGCCAACGGGCATCGGTATCTTGCTGTGCAAGCCGAACGGGCCAGCATTGAGCGTGGTACCGATGGGCACTTGCCACACTAGCTTGTGGCTATCCACGTTGATGGCGCTCAGGGTGCCCATCGGCGGAGTAACGCAAGGCACGCCCAGTGCAGAGGTAAGCTGCTCGGTGTAGCGCTCATGCCCTTCCTTGTCGCGTACCGTTTTCGCTGCCATATGAGAGCTGTTGACGAATAACAAGCGGCGAGTCGGGTCGAGGGAAACGCCTTTCACCGATGACATGTTATTGGCCGCAGGATACTGAATATTCGAGCGTCCCGCGGGCGGCGTGTAGTTACCTTCGTAGCTGGAGTGCTGCAGCTGCAAACGGCACGACAGCTGATCGAAGGGTGTCAGGCCCCACATGGTGTTGTCGGCGAGGCGAGCCCCCTGTAATTGGGGCATCGTGCCGGTGTAGGGCTGAGTAGCGGCCAGCACATTGCTGCCCTGTTGGGTTAGCTCAGGCGCTGAGCGCTCCTCGACAGATTCGATCGGAGAGCCCGTTTGGCGATCAAGAATGAAAATATTGCCAGTGGACGTGGTTTGGATCAGCGCCGGTAGGGTGCGCTGATTGGCATTATCGATATCCGTTAGCACCGGATGGGAGTTAACGCCATAGCCCCACACGTCGTGATGAACCGTCTGGAAAGACCATTTCAGCTCGCCAGTCGCCGCATCCAGGGCCACGATCGCTGAACCGAAACGTTTTTGAACGTCGTTATCCTGTTTGGCGGAAGCCGCTGGACGCCCGCTGTTAGTAGTGAGATAGACCGCATTGAGATCGCTGTCGAAGGTAGCGCTTGTAGTAACGTGGGGCCCCCCGTCAGCATCCTGCTGCTGGGCATTAAGCCCTTCCCACTGCCAGACCTGTTGGCCGTTGCGCGCATCGATGGCATGTACAGTGCTATCGCCGCCGCCAAGCGCGCTGGTAATAATCAGGTGTCCTGCAATCAGCGGTGCTGCCAATCCACGCGGGTTATCGGTGTCGCGGTCTGTCGCAAGATTCACACTACCGTTATTGCCGAAGCCGCCGCAGGACTTGCCAGTGTTGGCATCCACCGCGAACAGGCGACTGCCTTCCACGGCAAATAGCTGTTGCTGACACTGCTTGCCATCGACGGCCTTGCGCTGCTGCGGACTTAGGCTGGTGTCCTGGGTAGTGTCGTAATAGCCGAGCGTGTGGCAGGACGTATGGTTGCTCTGTTCGGGAGAAAACTGCCACTTGGGCTTACCGGTGGTGGCATCTATCGCGGTCATCAGGTGCGCGGCTGTGCAGGTATAGAGGGTATTGCCCACCTGGAGAGGGGTGGCATCCCGCGTGTGGCCAGCCTGTTGAGAGTCGCGTGAATCGTGATAATGCCAAGCCTGTTCCAGCTGGTTGACGTTGTTTGGGGTAATTTGCTGGTAGGGAATGAAGCGCGAGCCGTTGTTATCGCGGCCAACCGCACGCCAGTCGGTGGTTTGGTCGGGCAGCAAGCTGCGTTGCGCAATAGGTGTGTCTAGCTCAATCCGGCCGTGGGTGTAAAACCCGCTAATGAAAACAGCCAATAGGCCAAGAAACAGAACGGCCGTCAGCACTAGCTGAAGCCATTTCGCGACGCGATGCACGTTGGCTAGCAGCGCTGAGCACCACAGTGTCAGCAGCAGCAGAAGCGCCGGAGCGCCAATGCGTGGCACTAACGTCCAGAAACCGAAATTGGGCGCATCGTTGATAGCCCAGTATACCGTGGCGATAAACAGCAGCGTTGCCAGCAGCCCGGTAATACGCACGCGCAGTAATAGCAGCAGCGCGCAGATAACGTACCCCGCCCCGGCCCACAAGTAGTACCAGGTGCCACCTTCCGCAGCCAACATAATGCCGCCGCCGCCAAGCACAACGCCTGAAACAAGCAATATCAGTGTCACCAGAAGGCGAAATCCGCTGTTCAGCCGCGAACCGCGTGCAGTGTTGGGCGCGGTGGGCGCTGGTTGATCAGTGGGCTGCGCAGATGATGTCACGCCTTCTCTCCCTGAAGTAAATGGCAACACTATAGTCTTGTAACGCTGGGACGCTAAAGATAACTGGGGATCATGCTACTACGATTTGGCGTTTAACAGCAGCCTGAGCGCCCATGTAGCTTAGCGGGAAGGCGTGAGATGTGTCGCAGCAAGATAGCTGAACGTCAAAGGGCGGCACCTACGGGTGCCGCCCTTTGACGTTGCTTGGCGCTGTAGTGGTTATCCTGATGAGCGTTACAGAGCCCAGCTAAGCTGCGCGTTGATGCCATTATCGTGCTGTTTGCCGCCAAACGTACCCACGTAATCGACCGCGAGGTTGATGCCGTCGGCGCGCCCAAACATGGCACCCGCACTGACTGCCGCTGCATTATTGAAGGCATTGACCGAGCGACTATGGAAGTCGTTGTCGCTGCCATTGAAATGCAACCAGCGATCACGGTCACGCGAGGCCCACTGGTGTACCCAGCCAAGATCCGCTTGCAGTGTGATCGGTGTCTGCTGGGCGCTCAGCGCATAAGCAAAGCGCACACCAGCGGTGGAGGTGGTATCCGTTACAGAACGTTCGGCACCGTGTAGCGCTGCATCGCCATTGCCTTCGTTAACACTACCGCTATGGAAGCGGTTATAGCTGAGGTTCAGATAAGGCGTGGTGGTGGTTTGCCCGGCCGCAATGTCGTAACGCGCCTCGCCAAACAGTCGCCACGAGTGACCGTGGTTGCTGTCCTCAAGGTGCTGATCGAAATCCCCTGCGCGCACCGAGCGCTTGGTATCGATATCGTGCCATGCATAGCCGCCGCCGAACGAGACGCTCAAATCATCCCAGCGATGGTTGGCATATAGATCGAGGTAGTAGTTATCGCTATCGGCCTTACCGTGATCATCGGCATGCAAGTTGCCATCCAGATAAGAGAAGGCGGCGCCTAACGTTGTGCTATCAGGCAGCTGTTTTTCAGCGCCGAGCGTCAGCCCTTTGGTGTTGTTGTGATAGCCGTCGATGCCATCCTTGCCGCTGATGCGATTGTTGTTGCCGAGCAGTTGGAACCACGCACCATCATGCGCGTCGGTGTGTGATAGATGATTAACGATGGCGGAACTGACCTGACGATCGGTCACCAGAGTGGCATCGAGAATATCGCTATGAAGCTGGCCGCTTAGCTGGTCCAGCGTACGCTGCGCATAACCGTCGCTGGGGGAGAAAACGACATTGCGATACAGCTCGCCGTCAGCCGGCAGTGTTTCCAGAGCGTCGGCAACCTCGCGCTGATTGGCGCTATGTGCGGCGTCGGCGAAGCGGCGACCGTTACGGCCTAGCGTCAGGGTAGCGTCGTTATCCGAGTAGTCTACAGTGCCGCCGGCGAAAGGCAGTTCTGCCACGCTCACGTCGTCGAAAGTACCTTCGATTCCGTTGCCGCTGTTAAGCAGCGTGTAGTGCTTGCCATAGGCTGCCTTCAGCGCATCTGGCGTTAACTTGCCGCCATTGCTATCCAACACCTCCAACCGACCGCCTTCCAACGCCGTTTTACCACTGACGTTCAAGGTGTCGCTGTCTTCGCCATGAGGATCGACTTCTGCTTCGTAGGTACTGTTGTTTGCCAGGGTCAGATCGCCATCTACCTTCAGCGTGCCGACCGAATCACCCGGCGCAACGGTGCCGCTTTCGACACGCGTGTCGCCCTTGATAGTGCCGTGACCCTGCAAGCGACCGTTGGCGACGGTTAGCCCCTTGTCGAGCGAGCCGTCAACGATCAGCGTGCCGCCGTTAACGCGCGATGCTTGCGTCAGTGCGTTATTGCCTTCCAGCGCTAGAACGCCGTCATCCAGCGTGACACCGGCAAAGCTATTATTACCCGACAGGGTAAGGCTACCCGAGCCCTGCTTGGTCAGGCGCCCTGGCCCGTCGATATCGTTCTTCCATTCATCGTAATTTCCGAAGCCGGCGATATCGTCGTCGGTGACTCGCTGATTGACGGTGGTGTCAGCGTAAAGTTTGGCAGGACCACGGTACGCGTTAGGCACATCCAGCAGGCCCCAATAGCTGTCGGGATTGCTTTCATCCGCCATGTAGCCCGCGAGGGAGTCTTCAGGGTACGAGGTGCTGGCCAGGATATTGCGGCGTTCATCCTTGGAAAGATACGGATAACGCAGCAGAAGCAGATTGCCTGCATCCTGGGGAAGCTTGGCGGGATCGACACCTTGTTTGGCGTTCTCGCCCACTTGTCCGTAGTAGCCCACTTCGTCACCGTCGGCGCGGTAGCGATCAGCCAGCGGCGTCGGTTGCTGCGCTAACGTTTGGCGCAGATCGCCATCGATACCAGCAGCCACGTCCTGCCGCAGCTGGCGAGCCTGATCGACCAGGTAGTTCTTTAGCGTGGGATCGCTTAGCAGTTGCGTGGTGGTGTAATTGGCTAGCGCGCGCGAGCCGATGGTGTCGGTAGGGTAATGCACGCCCAGCACAACGCGGCTTTCGCCATACTGCAGGGCACGTGAGTAAATTTCTTCACCGCGCTCAGGAAAGGCCAACGCGAGCGGTACAGCCTCTTCGAAACCCGCAGCGGTATGGCCGCTGGGATAGGCATGGCTGCTCTCATCGGCCGGTGGCGTGGGATACGAAGGTAGCCACTCGCCGGTGTCGGGATCGATGGCGTTAAAGGGACGCGCGCGATTCCATTCATCCTTGAAGTAGCTATTGGTGAAGCGCACTTTGCCGCTATCAGTGATGTAGCTGTTAGCGCGGTCATCGATGGTGCGGATATGCTGATAAGCGTCGGAGTTGCGCACATCGACATTGTTCGCCTCATCGCCGAAGGCTGCCGGCGAGAAGGTGGCATTCATATAGTCGCTGTCGAGATTGGCATCACGCTCTGAAAGCGCCTTGCGCGGCCCTACCTGAGATGAGTAGCGATTGAAGGCGACGCGGTCCTGCTCTTCGCGGTCGCTATGGCGAGCAGGATAAGGGCCGAGTACCTTCTCATCGGAATAGTGAAACCAGTCGTTGATCTTGCCGTTTTCATATCCCAGCACATCATCGAACTGTGCGCCCTGCGCAGGCAGTGCGGCGGCTGACATCAAGCCGCTCGCCATCATGCCGCCAGCAATCATGCGATATTTGTTCATTGTATGTTCCGTTCCCGTCAGTGGTATCCCGCGCTAAACGCTAACGTGTGCAAGTGACAGTTCATTGACGGAACGGAAAAAGAGTGGCGCGCTCAACAGATGTCGCCAGGTTCTGCTTTACTTGCCAATACAGAAGCTGCCGAAAATCTCGCCGAGCAGGTCGTCGGCGGTAAATTCACCGGTAATTTCGCCGAGCGCTTCCTGAGCGGCGCGCAAATCTTCGGCGAGTAGCTCTCCTGCGCCGCCTTCGGTGAGCTGGCGATGGCCGGTGTCCAGCGCATCAGACGCACGCTGGAGCGCTTCGAGGTGGCGACGTCGCGCGGAGAACTGCCCTTCGCTGGTCGCTTGATAGCCCATTACCTGCTTGAGATGCGCTTTCAGGTTATCCACACCTCGACCTTCGCGGGCGGAAATGCGAATCACGGGAGGGGTTGTGGATAAGCTGCTGCTGGGCGATTCGTCCGTTACGTCGATTTTGTTGCGCACCAGCGTGAGCCGTTCAGGGGCCGGTAAACGCTCGACGAATTCCGGCCAGATCGTCAGCGGATCGAGCGAGTCCGTTTCGCTGGCGTCGACCAACAGCAGCACGCGGTCGGCCTTCTCGATTTCCGCCCAGGCGCGCTGCACCCCAATCCGCTCGACGGCATCAGGCGTATCGCGCAGTCCCGCGGTATCGATCAAATGCAGCGGCATGCCATCGATGTGGATATGCTCGCGCAAAACGTCTCGCGTGGTGCCCGCGATATCGGTCACGATGGCGCTATCGCGCTGGGTGAGCGCGTTCAGCAGGCTTGATTTACCGGCATTGGGGCGTCCGGCAATCACTACGTGCATACCCTCTCGCATTAGTGAGCCTTGGGCCGCTGCGGCGGTAACGGCCTGCAAGCGTTCGCGAACGTCGTTCAGTCGCGAAGCGACGACACCATCACCGATAAAATCAATCTCTTCCTCGGGAAAATCGATGGCCGCCTCGACATATACCCGCAGCTCAATCAGCGATTGCACCAACGCCTGTACGCGGCTCGAAAACTCACCGTCCAATGAGCGCAGCGCATTGGTTGCGGCCGCGCGCGAGCTTGCTTCGATCAAGTCGCTGATTGCCTCGGCCTGAGCCAAGTCCAGCTTATCGTTCAGGAAGGCGCGCTCTGAGAATTCTCCGGGACGTGCCAGGCGGGCACCCAGCTCCATGCTGCGCTCCAGCAGCCAGTCGATAATGACAGGCCCACCGTGAGCCTGAAGCTCCAGCACGTCTTCTCCGGTGAATGAATGCGGCCCCGGAAAATAGAGCGCAACGCCTTGATCAATGTGATCGCCGTCGGCTGCGAAGAACGGACCATAGTGTGCGTGCCGGGGCCTGGGGCTGTAGCCCAGGATTGCTTCCGCCAATGCCGCGGTCAGGGGCCCGGAAATGCGCACAATACCTACCCCACCTCTGCCGGGAGGCGTGGCCTGGGCGCAGATGGTGTCGCGATCAAGGTGAGCGGAGGGCGCGCGAGCGGCAGTGGTCATGGTGTATCCAGCGAAACGTCAAATGGTAGCGCTATGATAACGGGCAGCGATGAGATACCACAAAGAAAGCTGGATACTGAACGCAGTTTGTTCGTCTATTGGATGACAGCGGTAAAGGGCATCCGAACGTGACCAGGTGAACGCTATTGGAAGACGTCGATCCGATCGCCGCGTAATGCCGCCAGTAATGCCCGGGAAAAGACCGGCATCACCAAGCGGCAAATAGTCTCGTCGTCGTATAAGCGCTACTGGTCGATACGCGTGCCCGCAGTGGGGCCTGACTTCAGTGTGTAGATGATGCCAATGTGGATAAGCACCGCGCACTTGGGCTCTTTCATGCCGTTGTTGCGCGCAAATTCGAGGGCGTTCTGGTAAGGCTCGCCCGACGTAAATAGCTCTGGCTCACCGATGAAACGAAAGCCGTCCAAGGCTTCGCGATCAATCACCGCGACGGCAATCTTCGAGCCGTTGCGAATGTTATTGAGGGTTTGGCCACCGGTATTTTCGTTGTAAATCAGTGTTTGATCGTCGTAGACCCTGAGCGAGCGTTTAGGGCCGATATCAGGCAGGCCGTCTTCCCCTACTGTTGCCTGGATGGGAAGTTGGGTTGCCAGCATTTGTTTCATGGCGTCGGTAAGTTTATTCATGGTCGCAAAACTCGGTTAGTGAAACGTAGAACCCAAATCTACCACGCGACCAATAATTAACAATGGTTAATTATTGTTATTGAGATTCACTTTCGCCGTTACTCTGTTGAATTGGCGAGCTATTGGTGAGTAATCGGCGCCATAGAGCCTTTGCGTTGATTAGCGCTCGGCAGGCTTTCACGCATAAAAAAACCGGCCCCGAAGGGCCGGTTTTCTGGTAGCGCTCGTTGCCAGAATTAGGAGCGAGCGTCGCGCTTGGCATCGTTTTTCTCGATTTGCTTGGTAATGAAGTACTGCTGAGCAATCGAGAGCACGTTGTTGGTGATCCAGTACAGCACCAGACCTGCCGGGAACCACAGGAAGAAGAAGGTGAAGACAATCGGGAGCATCTTCATCAGCTTCGCCTGAGTGGGATCGGGCGGCGTTGGGTTCAGCTGCTGCTGCAGGAACATCGACAGCCCCATGATGATCGGCAGAATGAACAGCGGATCCATGGCCGATAAGTCCTGCACCCACAGCATGAAGGGCGAATGGCGCAGCTCAACGGATTCCATCAGCATCCAGTAAAGCGAGATAAACACCGGCATCTGGATGACCATCGGCAAACAGCCGCCCAGCGGGTTGATCTTCTCTTTCTGGTAGAACTTCATCATCTCCTGCGACATCTTCTGACGATCATCGCCATGCTGTTCGCGGATGCGCTGCATCTGCGGGCCCAGCTTGCGCATTTTCGCCATCGATTTGTATGCCTTGGCGGAAAGCGGTAGCAGGATAATCTTGACCACACACGTCAGCAGGATGATTGACCAGCCCCAGTTGCCGACCAGCGCGTGAATCTTCGATAGCAGCCAGAACAGCGGCGTTGCCAAGAACCATAGCCAGCCATAGTCAACGGTCAACTGAAGGTTGGGCGCCGTCGCCAGCAGCTGATTACGCAGTTTCGGACCAACGTATAGCGTTGCATTCATTTCGCCATTGCTGCCCGCGGCGATCTGCTGTTCGGGCCCTGCGAAGGCGGCAACGCTGCGGCCTTTGGAGTCCTTGTTGCCGTAATAGAGGTTCTTCTGGTTGTCCTCTGGCACCCAGGCGCTTACGAAGTAGTGCTGAATCATCGCGACCCAGCCGCCTTCGGCGCTGCGCTCGGTAAAGCGATTGTCGCGCAGATCTTCGAAGCTTACTTTTTCGTAGCTGTTATCCGGGCTTGAGAACGCGGCCCCCAGGTAGGAGCGCATGCCCATACCGTGGCTTTCGGTTGGGTCAGCAGATTGATCGCGGACCAATTGGCCAATGATGCGAACGTCCAGCGGATTGCTGCCCTGGTTATCGACCTGATAGCTGACCTTGACGGCATAGGAGCCAGTGTCAAAGGTAAAGCGCTTGGTGATTCGCGCGCCATCGACGTTGGCGTGCAGGTCAACGATCAGCTGCTTCTGGTCGGGAGAGAGCCGGTAATCGGTCTGGTCGGCGCTGAACTGCAAGCGGCCAGGGTGATTTTTGATCTGCAGGCCCGAGCGCGCGACGTAATGCAGCGATTTGCTATCAGCAAGCAGCACAAAAGGCTTATCGGAATGAAGAGCCTGCGACTGCTGGGGCAATGCGGCATAAACGATATCGCCACCGCGCGGATCGATACGCAGATTCAGCACATCAGTAGCAACGCTGATCAGTGAGCTGTTGGCCGGCTGCTGATCGCTTTGCTGCCCCTGATCAAGCGGCTGAGAGGCTCGGTCTGCCGTTGATTCAGGCGCCTTGAGCACATCATCAGGCTGGTGTGATTCATCCGAGTGTTGCTCGGTTTTCTGGCTTGCCTGTTGTTCCTGATCCGGCTGGTGGTAATCCTTGTTCCACTGGACCACTAGCAGATAGGCGAGCACTGCCAGCGGAATCAGGATGATGATGCGTTTGAAGTCCATGTAGGAATATGCCCGGTAAGAAGTGGCTTGGCGAATGAGCGCTGCTGGCTAGCGAGTACAGCCCTGCATAGGAGTGTGCTCGACAGCATAGCCGACGATTAGCGTGCCATGTTATCGACCATCCCTGGGCGCCTCAAATGAAACTCTTGGCGATAGGCACAAAACACGTTTTCGGCGTTTTGCAGGCAGAAGATGGCGGGAAGAAGGCTGCTTTCGCCTACCTTTTACTGCGTTGTTGTCAGCGTCGCGGTTTCGGCGCTCAAAGCGGGGATTCCGATAGCTGACCTTCGATGTTGTTTATCAAGCCAGCGTGACCGATCGATTACGTTCACCTGAGGGTGCGACCCTATCCAGTGCGTGCGCGTCGGTCTAGCCTTGTCACGGTGTGTCCAGCGAAAAAGCAAATGCCGTCAGGCTGTCTGCGCGTTAGCAAGTGCGCGCTTCTGCGCGTCCTTTTCCAATCGTCGCCACATGCCTGACAGCTGCTGCGCCAGCGTGGTTCTATCCAGCTCGGTAACGCCACGGCGGGACAACACCACAATGTCGACCGCCGGTAAGCGATGCTGGCGCAGGCGAATAGACTCCCGGGTCAGGCGCTTCAGCAGGTTGCGATCCACAGCGCGTTTCATGTTTTTGCGACTGAACACCAGGCCCACTCGCACATGTCCGCAGCTGTTTGGGCACGCCAGTGCTAAAAGCCCTTTTCCGTGAATCTTGAAGCACGCTGCTTCAAAAACATGCCCATATTCCCGACTGGACAGTATTCTCATACTGCGTGGGAAGCGGCGATCTGCTGTTTGCTCTGCCATAGAGAGGCAATTGCCCCTTCGCTTTACAACACTTAGGCGCTCAGGCGTTTACGGCCTTTGGCGCGACGACGAGCGATAACCTGACGGCCGCGTTTGGTAGCCATGCGAGCGCGGAAACCGTGGTTGCGCTTACGTTTCAGTACGCTGGGCTGGAATGTACGTTTCATTGCGTCTTTCCTCAGCTAAGAAGGGAAGGATGGAAAAATTCCGAGAGAAAAAGCACCCCTCGGGAATGTCAAGAGCGGGGATTTTAGAGAATCCGGCGCAGTGACGCAATTTTTCTGTGCGTTATCGCACGTATTTTGCGCAATTTCTGTCCGTTCAGTGTGCAAAACACTGTGGATAAGCTGGTAGTGACGTATGCATAAGCTGCTCATTTCTTGTTCAGAAGTAAGAAAGCACAGATTCAGGCGCTTTTTTGCCTAGGTTATTCACAGCCTGATTAATTCCTTTGGGTGTGGATAACTGGCGTGAGGGTCGATACACTACTTGTTCCGTGCCGATTTTACAGCGCTGGTGCGGCATTACGCGAAATGCTGCCGATTCAACAAGGTATGCGTGGTGGACGGCTCTCTTGAGCGTAGCGATATCCACAGTGTTAGCGCTGCGGCAGGTACAGATCACTGGCAGTTATCAGGATGAAGAATTAGCGTGTTGATTGCACTATGGCAGCAATGCCTTGAACGTTTGCAGGATGAGCTTAGCTCTCAGCAGTTCAATACATGGGTTCGCCCGCTTCAGGCCGAAGAAGGCGTCGCCGGCGATTTGGTGCTACTGGCGCCCAACCGCTTTGTACGCGACTGGGTGAACGATAAGTTTCTCAAGCGTATCAATGAAGTGCTGCGTGAACTCGCACCTGGCAAGCCACCCAAGGTGCAACTGGGCATCGGCAGTCGTCGCAGCGTTTCCAATCCAGCGGCCGCTCAGCGCCCTGCTCGTCCAGCGGCACCTGAAGCGCCTGCGGTCATTCGCAGTCGCCCTTCGCGCGCGTCCTTCTCCGAAGACGTCGATGTGTCCTCTTCTCCCTCAGAAGAATCTTCTTCGGCGCAGGACAAAGGCCGAGAGGTGCAGGTTGAGGGTAGCCTCAAGCACACCAGTGGTCTGAATCCTTCCTTTACCTTTGACACGTTCGTTGAGGGTAAGTCCAACCAGCTAGCCCGCGCGGCCTCGCGTCAGGTTGCCGAAAATGCAGGCGGTGCCTATAACCCGCTGTTTCTTTATGGTGGCGTCGGCCTGGGTAAAACGCACCTGATGCACGCGGTGGGCAATCACATGGCCGGACTGCGTGAAAACGCCAAGGTGGTGTACCTGCACTCCGAGCGTTTCGTGGCGGACATGGTGAAAGCATTGCAACTCAACGCCATCAACGATTTCAAACGTTTTTACCGCAGCGTTGATGCGTTACTGATTGACGACATTCAGTTTTTCGCCGGCAAGGAACGCTCTCAGGAAGAATTCTTCCACACCTTTAATGCGCTGCTTGAAGGCGGTCAGCAGATGATTCTGACCTCGGATCGCTATCCCAAGGAAATTTCAGGGGTAGAAGAGCGCCTGAAATCGCGCTTTGGCTGGGGGCTTACCGTTGCCATCGAGCCACCTGAGCTCGAAACGCGCGTTGCCATTCTGATGAAAAAGGCCGAGCAGTCGAAGGTGGATCTTCCGCACGATGCGGCCTTCTTCATTGCGCAGAAAATTCGCTCTAACGTGCGTGAGCTGGAAGGCGCGCTCAAAAAGGTGATCGCTGACTCCCACTTCATGGGGCGCTCGATTGACCAGGAGTTCATCCGTGAATCGCTCAAGGATTTGCTGGCGCTTCAGGATAAACAAGTGGGCATCGATAATATTCAGCGTACTGTGGCGGAGTATTACAAGATCAAGGTGGCGGACCTGCACTCGAAGCGACGCTCTCGCTCGGTAGCGCGGCCGCGTCAGGTAGCAATGGCACTGGCCAAGGAACTCACCAGTCATAGCTTGCCTGAAATCGGCGATGCCTTCGGCGGGCGCGATCACACTACGGTGCTGCACGCGTGCCGTAAGGTGGTCGCGCTGAGAGAAGAAAGCGCCGACATTCGTGAGGACTACAAGAACCTGATGCGGTTGTTGACCAGCTAATCATCAGAAAATCAAGCGGGTGAATGTCAGCAGGCATTGACCCAAGCCGTTTAGCCCGTAATGATCGCGTCTAGCGATCCTTGCAACGATCAACAGAAGAGAGTGTGGCTCCGATGAAATTCTCCATCTCGCGTGAAGCTCTACTGCGGCCCCTAAGTCTGGTAGCTGGCGTGGTTGAGCGCCGTCAGACCCTGCCGGTGCTGTCCAACGTCCTGCTGATGGCGGGTGGCGACGGTTTGGCGCTAACGGGTACCGACCTCGAAGTCGAACTGATTGGGCATGCTGAGCTAGATGAATTGGAAACGGCGGGTTCTGCCACGGTTCCGGCGCGCAAGCTAATGGACATTTGCCGCTCGCTGCCGGAAGGCTCGACCATTAGTCTGGCGCTGGAAGATGGACGCGCAGTGCTGCGCTCCGGGCGTTCGCGCTTCACGCTCTCCACTCTGCCAGCGGCCGAGTTCCCAAATATCGAGCAGAGCAAGCAGGATGCCGAAGTCACGCTGCCGCGCAAGGCGCTCAAGCGCCTGATCGACGCAACCTCCTTCGCGATGGCACAGCAGGACGTACGTTATTACCTCAACGGTATGCTGTTCGAGCTCGAAAGCAGCGCTGTACGTGTCGTAGCGACCGACGGACACCGCCTGGCGCTGGCCGAAAGCAGCAATGAGCTGGCCGTGAAGGAACTGCAGCGACTGATTCTGCCGCGCAAAGGCGTGCTCGAATTGGGTCGCTTGCTCGACGATAGCGACGAGCCGGTCACCTTGGTGCTTGGGCCCAACCATTTGCGCGCCCGCACCGGCAGCTATGTGTTCACTTCCAAGCTGATTGACGGCAAGTTCCCCGACGTTAACCGCGTTATCCCGAAAGGCGGCGATAAACGACTGATTGCCGAGCGCGGCGAACTTCGTCAGGTGCTGGCGCGTACCTCGATCCTTTCCAGCGAAAAGTATCGCGGCGTCAGGCTCTATCTGGAAGACGGCAATCTGCGTGTTCAGGCAAGCAACCCTGAGCAGGAAGAAGCAGAGGAAAACGTTGCTGTCGACTACCAGGGCGATGGCCTGGAGATTGGTTTCAACGTAGGTTATCTGGTTGATGTGCTGAATGTGGTTGGCACCGAGCAGGTAGTGATGACGCTGTCCGATTCCATTTCCAGCGTGTTGCTGGAAGCTGTCACCAACGATGACGACGCTGCGCCGGACTTTTCTGCGCGCTACGTTGTAATGCCGATGCGCCTGTAAGGCGCTTATCGCCGCTGTGCTAACGCTTTGCTTCACGTGCAGCGGCGGACTTATTTATGCCGCTTGATCGTCTCCAAGTTACCGGATTGCGCAACATTGCGCAGGCTGATCTGACGCCTTCTGCGGGTATCAACCTGATTTGTGGCGCTAACGGTAGCGGTAAGACCAGTCTGCTTGAAGCGCTGCATTTACTCGGGTTAGGGCGTTCTTTCAGGGCGCGCCACGTCAAATCGCTCATCCATTTCGATGCCGACAGCCTGACCGTTTTTGGCCGTATTGCCGGCTCCCCTCCGCAACGTATCGGAATCCAGCGTCGCCGCGATAGTAGCAGCGTCGAGCTGAGGCTCGACGGTGAGCGCGTTGAGCGTATCAGCCGCCTGGCCGAGCAGCTTCCCCTCCAATTGATTGATAGCCACACCTTCGAACTGATTGAAGGGTCGCCACGTGCTCGTCGAGAATATCTCGATTGGGGCGTCTTTCACGTCGATCACGACTTTTTGGCGCTGTGGAAGCGTATGCGCAGGGCATTGAAACACCGCAACGCGCTGCTGAGATATGGTACAATTGACCGAATTTCGATGGCTGCCTGGAATCAGGAGCTGGGGCGCGCTGCGGAGCAGATGGACAGCCTGCGCAAGCGGTATATTGAGCAGCTTGTGCCGCTGTTTGCAGAAACCCTGGCGCGCTTGGCTGACCTCCCCGACGTGACGCTCCAGTACACGCGTGGTTGGGATCGCCAGCGCCCTCTCGAGGAGGTGCTCGAAGCGGGTATCAACACCGATAGGCAAATGGGGTTTACCCAGCAGGGGCCACAGCGTGCGGATATTCGTATTCGGGTCGGCAAGCGATTGGCCGCAGAGGTGCTGTCTCGCGGTCAGCAGAAGGTGGTGGTAAGCGCGTTGAAACTGGCCCAAGGGCAGTTACTCGAGCGTTTGACCGATCGCCACTGCCTGTATTTGATCGACGACCTTGCCGCCGAGCTCGATAGCCGTCATCGGCAGCGCTTCTGTGAGGTGCTCGAAGAGCAGCAAGGACAAAGCTTCATCACGGCCATCGAGCGCAATGGTGTACAGCACGGATTCTCCCAAGAATTCGCCGTATTTGAGCTGCGTGGCGGGTGTCTTGATGGCGCCTGACCATGCAGCCTCGCGATTGCCGCACGTAGGTGGGCAGTCGCTCGCGGGGGGGGGGGGGCGTTGGCCCTTCCCGCATGGAAACAACGCAAGGTGGCACGCACAGATGCCGCCGCCAGTCGCAAAACAGCAGGTGAGCAGCTCGACAACGAGTATTCATGCTGCGGTGGCGGTGTCAGCACGCAGCGTCGATAGATAGCTGCTTAACAGCCCAGGAGTGAACATGAGCGAGCAGGCTTACGATTCATCAAGTATCAAGGTCTTGAAAGGACTGGACGCGGTGCGCAAGCGCCCGGGCATGTACATCGGTGATACCGATGACGGCAGCGGTCTGCACCACATGGTTTTCGAGATTGTTGATAACTCGATCGACGAAGCCTTGGCAGGCTACTGTGACGAGATCAACGTGACCATTCACGCGGACGAATCCATTAGCGTGTCGGACGACGGGCGCGGTATTCCTACCGATATGCACTCCGAAGGCGTGTCTGCCGCTGAGGTTATCCTGACGGTGCTCCACGCGGGCGGTAAGTTCGATGACAACTCTTACAAGGTATCCGGCGGTCTGCACGGCGTTGGGGTATCGGTGGTTAACGCACTGTCGTCACAGCTCGATCTGACCATCTGGCGTGCCGGCAAGGTGCACACCCAAACCTACAGCCACGGCGTGCCGCAGAAGCCGCTCGAGGTTGTTGGTGATACCGAGCGCTCGGGTACCCAGATTCACTTCGTGCCGTCTCCCGAAACCTTTGCCAATATCGAGTTCCACTACGAGATTCTGGCCAAGCGCCTGCGCGAGCTGTCATTTTTGAACTCGGGCGTCGCCATTCGCCTGACGGATGAGCGCGACGGCAAATCGGAGCTGTTCCACTACGAGGGCGGTCTCAAGGCCTTCGTTGAGCATCTCAACAAGAACCGCACTACCATCAATCCGGTGTTCCATTTCTCCCTCGACCGTGAAGATGGCATCACGGTAGAAGTGGCGATGCAGTGGAACGATAGCTACAACGAAAATCTGCTGTGCTACACCAACAATATTCCGCAGCGCGATGGCGGCACTCACCTGGCCGGCTTCCGTGCATCGCTGACGCGCACGCTCAACAACTACATTGAAGCTGAAGAGCTGCAGAAGAAAGCCAAGGTAACTACCTCCGGCGATGATGCACGCGAAGGGCTGGTGGCAATCATTTCGGTCAAGGTGCCCGATCCCAAGTTCTCCTCGCAGACCAAGGACAAGCTGGTGTCGTCCGAGGTAAAAACCGCGGTAGAACAGGAGATGGGCAAAAACTTCTCCGAGTATCTGCTAGAGCACCCCAACGAAGCGAAAATTATCGTCAACAAGATGATCGATGCTGCGCGTGCCCGTGATGCGGCGCGTAAGGCGCGTGAAATGACGCGTCGTAAAGGGGCCCTGGATATCGCGGGGCTGCCCGGTAAGCTGGCCGACTGTCAGGAGAAGGATCCTTCCAAATCAGAGCTTTATCTGGTGGAGGGTGATTCTGCCGGAGGATCAGCCAAACAGGGCCGTGATCGTCGCACTCAGGCAATTCTGCCGCTGAAGGGCAAGATTCTTAACGTTGAGAAAGCGCGTTTCGACAAGATGCTCTCCTCTGCCGAGGTCGGCACGCTGATTACGGCGCTTGGCTGTGGTATTGGTCGTGAAGAATTTGATGTCGAGAAGCTTCGCTATCACTCGATCATTATCATGACCGATGCTGACGTCGATGGATCGCACATCCGTACCCTGCTGCTGACCTTCTTCTTCCGTCAAATGCCTGAAATTATTGAGCGTGGTCACGTGTTTATCGCGCAGCCGCCGCTCTACAAGATCAAGCGTGGCAAGCAGGAAATGTATCTCAAGGATGAGGCGGCCCTAGAGCAGTATCTGGTAACGACAGCCCTTGATGGCGGCAGCCTGCACGTTCACGAGACGGCACCAGGCATTACTGGCGCTGAGCTTGAGAAGCTGATCAATCAGTATCAGGACGTGATGCGCCGCTTCGATCGTCTGTCGCGTGTTTATCCGCGCAAGGTATTGAAAGAGATGATTCGCGTCGGCGGTCTCAAGGATACCGAGCTGGCCGACGAGCAGGCGGTTAGCGCGTGGATGGAAAAACTGTCCCAGCGCATGGCGCTGATCAGCGAATACGAAGGTGACGCGAGCTATCGCTTCTTCGCCCAGTTCGATGAAGAACGCCAGCTTTACTTCCCCAAAGTAACGGTGACAGCGCACGGCGTTGATACCGATTATTCCCTGGGACTGAGCTTCTTCCGCTCTCCCGATTACTCGGCCATGGTGTCACTCGGCGAAACACTTGATGGTCTGCTCGAAGATGGCGCTTACGTCGCCCGTGGCGAGCGGCGTCGTGAGGTGAAGGAGTTCGGCGAAGTGATGGAATGGCTGAAGGGCGAAGCGCAGCGCGGCCTAAGCATCCAGCGCTACAAAGGGCTTGGCGAGATGAACCCTGAGCAGCTGTGGGAAACCACCATGGATCCCGATGTGCGGCGCATGCTGCAGGTGTCCATTGAAGATGCAGTGGTCGCCGACCAGATGTTCAACACCCTGATGGGTGATGAAGTTGAGCCACGTCGCGACTTCATTGAACAGAATGCGCTGGTCGCCAACCTGGATATTTGATTGGCAATCTAGCACTGGCTGGAAACGCAACAAGGCCCGAAGGTTTTCCTTCGGGCCTTGTTGCGTTGGCGTTCTCGAAAGTCTCAACTGGCTGCCGGGCTGCCGACTCTGATGTGCCTACAAAGTATTGATCAGCCAGCACAGCGCTCAGTCGTTACGCCATCTGTTCTGGCCTGTAGCATAGGTTTTGGAGACGTGCCCCACAATTGGCATGTTCTCGCGATGCGCGTTGTAACGGCATTGTAAGACGCAAGCAATCGCCATCAATGAGGCCAGTATCGCTGCGTTGTATGAGAGCTTCTAAAAACACCCGCTAGAAAACAGGAAACGCGTATGTCGTTGCTGAAAAAACCGGTTGTTGTAGTGTTAACGCTACTACTGATGGCGAGCATTGTGCTGCACTCAGCCTGGGCGCAAGCGTTATCGATCCCGTCACAACGTGCATGGGCGGGCAGTAAGGATGTAGTTACCCTCGCCGACGGCCAGCAGCTGGCTTACGTGGAAGCAGGTAATCCGACAGGTAAGCCGTTGGTGATGATTCATGGATATACCGATAACTCGCGCAGTTGGTCGCTAGTGGCCCCTTATCTGCGTCACCGGCATCTCTTTATGCTGGATTTACCGGGTCACGGTGCCAGCAGTAAACCAGCAACGGGGTTCGATACTGCTTCGCTGGCGCACGAGGTGGTCGGCTTCATGAATAGCAAGCACCTGGGCTCTGCCGATATCGCAGGGCATTCGCTTGGCTCGATGACTGCCGCGACGTTGGCGGGTCTCTACCCTGACCGAGTTGATAAGCTGGTGCTGCTCTCTTCCGGTACCAGACTGCCCGATGCGGCCCTCGACTGGCTTTGGGACAGCCTGGCTGGCCAGCATTTTCCCCTCGATGCAGACAGCTCTTTCATGGATGAGTGGTATACCAACCCTTCTCCGGTAGACCCATCGTTCCTGCGCCATGAGCGCAGTGAAAGCGCTCGTCTTCCGGCAACGACCTGGCTTGGCGTATTGCGCGCATTGAGCGTTACCGACTGGAGCTACGTGGCGCGTCGTATCAAGGCGCCTACCCTGATTCTATGGGGCGATCAGGACAGTATTTTCGATGCCGGTAGTCAGGCGCATCTAAAGCAGGTGCTGCCGAAGGCGCAGTACAGCACCTATCACGGGAATGGTCATAACATGCTGTGGGAACAGCCACAAAAAGTGGGGCAACAGATTGATGATTTTCTGCACCGATGAAGCGCTTGTCGTAACAGGGATCGCTTAATCGAGGCGCGCTCCCGAGTACTGTGCGGCGAGATCAGCTTGCCAGATGCATTAGTCGTTTGGTCGGTCGCGATAGGTCACGCCTCATGCATTTCGAATGCTTTGGAGGCTGTGCGCATGGCAGTAGCCTGCTCTTCGCCGTTAGTGTGGTGGCGCGCATTCGGGAGCAGGTGACGCGATCATAGGTTTTCTCAGGCCTGTGCGCTCAAAGGTGTTGCGGGTCCTGGATTCTTTTCTTATCGGTTTACGGAGACCGCTCAGCCTTTGCCAAGCAGCTGCGCGGGTCTACTACCACCGACGCGATGAAGCGGCCATCGGCGCCCAGGTAGGTATGCCGCATACGCAAGCCCTCCTCGATCGCACTTTGCAGTCCGCTGCGGTTTTGCTCGCAGAGTGAACGTCGATGTTCCGCTGCCGCTCCTTTGGCAAATAGCGGCTGCTCAAATTCGTTGGCATCGTGATGCAGCACCACGTAGGTGTAGCGAATTTCTCGGCTTGCTGGCACCAGTCGAACCGATTCCACCTCTGTTTCATCGTCCAGTTTGACGGGCATGTGTGCGTCGAGGCGATCAATAGAGTGGCTATAAGACCTTAATCCAGCGTCCGGCCAGTGTCCGCACAGGGCCACCACCGCTAATAGCAGCAGCGTACTCCCAGCGACAATATATGGGTACGGGGATCTCATGCGTCCTTCCTGTTCGGCAATAGAAAAAGGGAGTCGGTAGTGTGCGACTACCGCTCCCTTTTCAGCAATCGAGTGCGATCAATTACTTGTTAACGACTACCTGAGGCGTAACCGCGGGGCGGCTAGTGGTGCCCAAGTGGTAGCCTTCTTTCTTCAGTGCCTTGATAGCTTCCTCTGAGTATTTAGAGGTTAGCGCTACCTTGTCGGCCACGGAACTCCAGAAGCAGATGCTAACAGATACGTTAACTGCCTGAGGCGCGAAGGAAACAGAAGGTGCGGGATCAGTGATTACCTTGCTATCGCCTTCAAAGAGACCTAGCAGCAGTGAGCGCGCCTTATCAATGTCATCGTCATAGTCAATCAACACATTAATGGTGCTAAGACGACGACCGTTTTCACTGTTGTTGACTAGCGCCGTTTCCGAGAGTGCGGAGTTGGGTACGTAGACAATATCGTTATTCACGGTACGCAGAATGGTACGGAAAATTTCGATGGCAGTGACGGTACCTTCGTTGCCGCCACAGCTAACGTAATCGCCGACCTTGAAGGGACGGAACAGTAGAATCATTACGCCGCCGGCGAAGTTGGCCAGACTGTTCTTCCATGCCAAGCCCACCGCGACACTCATCGCGCCCAAGACGGTAACAAACGACGTAGTGGCGATACCGACCATGGAGGCTGCGCTGATCAGTAGCAGTAGGCGCAGCAGCAGTTGAGCCATGTTGCTAAGGAAGCCTTGCAGGGTCGGCTCCATGTGGCGTGCACTCATCATGCGGTTCATGCCGCGCATGATCGCATTGATAATCCACCAGCCAATGATGAGTACCACCACGGCCGCGAGCAATTTGCCCGCAAATCCCAGCAAAGAAGGCAGCATATGGTTGAACATCTGCCAAGCGCGATCCAGTTTACTATCCACGTTGCATCCTTATCGGTTAAAAAAGGTAAGCCCCAAATCCTTTTGAGCGTGCCGCCACTGTATCAAATGATGGGTGGCTTTTTCCTGTTTCATTAAGGTTAGCCTGATATCAAAAAAATCGCCCGCTTAAGGTTAAGCGGGCGACTTGATTGGCGGTGCGAGAACTCGCCTGAGCGTTACTTACTTAGCGGCTTGATAGCGCTTTTCAGCTTCTGCCCAGTTCACCAGTTTCCAGAATGCGCCAATGTAATCAGGGCGACGGTTCTGGTAGTTCAGGTAGTAAGCGTGCTCCCACACGTCGAGACCAAGCACTGGCGTAGCGTCGAGTCCACCGAAGGCTTTCGGCGACAGCGGGCTGTCCTGGTTGGCAGTGGAGCCGATTTCGAGCTTACCGTTCTTGACCACTAGCCACGCCCAGCCAGAACCGAAGCGACCTTTGGCGGCAGTAGCGAACTGTTCCTGAAACTGCTCAAAGCTGCCGAAAGTGTCGTCGATGGCCGCTTTCAGATCGCCTACCGGCGCGCCTTCGGAGTCGGGCGTCAGAATGGTCCAGAACAGCGAGTGGTTAGCGTGGCCGCCAGCGTTGTTGCGGATGGCGGTCTGGCTTGCTTCCGGAACGTCGGCAAGTTTGGTCACCAGCTCTTCAGCAGACAGATTGGCAAAGTCAGGCAGTTTCTCAAGCGCTGCGTTGGCATTGGTGACGTAAGTCTGATGGTGCTTGGTGTGGTGGATTTCCATGGTTGCCTTATCGAAATGCGGTTCGAGTGCATCGTAGGCATAAGGAAGTTTAGGAAGTTCGTAAGCCATATCAACAAGCCTCTCTTGGGTTGTCGTTCTATGTATTCATCGGAGTGCTTAGCGCATCCGGATTCTTCAAACACTGGGTATCAGCATCTCTCGACGCGGAACAGCCATCGATGGGGTAACAAGTAACGTTGTGCGCTGCCCATCGGCCCCAAAATGACAGTTTTAACGGCTGAACCGGTATGCATGGCTACCCATACTGGCTTTTACAAGCACGCCCTTGGATAATAGGACTACGGGGTAGCGTATGCAAATGACGATTCCGCCTTTAAACCAAAGCATTGGTTCTACTCATCCACTTTTCAACCGTACGCCGCGAGGAGATTGCCATGACCTTCGTCGCATCACTCGACAGCCCTGAACAGCAGTTGCTTGGTGTGATCAAACGCCATGGAGCGCTGTCGCTCGCCGGTATCGCGGCGCAGTTGACCATTTCGCAAGAAGCCGCCCGGCAGCGAGTCAACCGTTTGGCGCATTTGGGCTTGGTGCAGAAGTTTGAGCAGCGAAAGAGCGGCGGGCGCCCGTTAGGCGTTTGGGAATTATCTGCAAAAGGGCATGCGCGCTTTCCTGATGCCCATGCGCAGCTCAGTGTGCAACTGTTGGATGCGGCGCTTTCCCTGCATGGCAACGAGGGTATCGAGCAACTATTAACGGCGCGTGAACATGCCATCACGTCGAAATACGAAGAAGCATTGGCTTCTGCCGTGTCACTGGAAGAACGTTTGCAACAGCTGGTAGAGCTGCGCGATGCCGAAGGCTACATGGCGCGCCTTGAAACTATCGAAAGTGGGAAAACGTGGCGATTGATTGAGGACCATTGTCCGATTGGTGCCGCAGCTGCGTCCTGTAGCGGATTCTGCGCGAGTGAAACACGCCTGTTTCAGGCTATTCTGGGCGACGGCGTTGGGGTAACTCGAGAAGAGCACATTCAGCAGGGCGAAAAGCGCTGCGCGTACAAGATCACCGCGCTCACGGTATCCTGCTGACCCCTTCTGTAGTCGTTGGTGGTGGCATTCGAGAGGCACGCTAATACGGCTGGGCACTCGCCGGCTATTGTCTATCATATGGCGACAATAATTCGCTGTAATACGTGTTTATTGCTTTTGTTTAATTGACTAATCTACTCCCAATGACAGCGCGGGAGACGCCGCGCTAATGATTAAGGAGTAACACCATGATTCAGATTAGACGCGCTATGGATCGCGGACATGCCAACCACGGCTGGCTGAACTCTTTCCACACCTTCTCGTTTGCGGACTATTTCGACCCGCGCGAAATGGGCTTCTCGGATCTTCGTGTGATCAACGATGACCGCGTATCTCAGGGAAAAGGGTTTGGGCGCCACCCTCATCGCGATATGGAAATCTTCTCGTACGTGTTGGAGGGAAAGCTTGAGCACCGCGACAACATGGGCAATGGTTCGGTAATCGCACCGGGGGATGTGCAGCTGATGAGCGCAGGGTCTGGCGTACTGCACAGTGAATTCAATCCATCCGCCAACGAGCCGGTCCACTTTCTGCAAATTTGGGTCGTGCCTGATGCACGCGGCTACACGCCCCGCTATTTGCAGCAACACTTCTCGAAAGAGCAGAAGCAAGGGCAACTGCGGCAGATTATCCGTCCAGAGAAAGCGGGAGATACTGCTGAGGGCTTGCCGATTCGCCAGGATGTACGCGTGTACGCCGGTAATTTCGATGCAGGAGAGCAAGCGGAGCTAAGCATTGAGGAAGGGCGTTTCGTATACGTGCACGTGGCGCGCGGTCATGTAGTGCTCAATGGTCAATCACTCAGTGAAGGCGATGGTGCTCGTATCAGAGATGAGCGGCTTATCGAGCTTTCTCAGGGCGATAACGCAGAAGTACTGGTGTTCGATTTACGCGGGCAAGAGCTGCCAATGATGTTGAGCTAAGCTGTTGGCACTGCGGCTAACCAGCCGCTGGCGCCTGCTTATCGTTAGCTTTCATAAATGACTTTAAGAATGAATCTGCGACAACGGGCGAGCGTTCGTTCGCCCACACAGGATACTAACGTCGCTACTTATTGGCGCAATGCGCCCTTTTAAACTGGAGATTGGAACAATGAATTCCCGACGTGTTTTTGGTGGTGATGCCGCGCTGTTGATTGCCCGTGTCTTGCTGGTGGTGCTGTTTGTTTATGCGGGCTGGGGCAAGCTGGTGGGCTTCACCGGCACGGAATCCCAATTTGCGGCCAACGGCATTCCTGATCCAATGCTTGCCACACTGGTTGCCGTAATCGCTGAGTTACCTTTCGCGCTGCTGATTCTGGTGGGTCTTTTCACGCGTCCCTTGGCCATCCTGCTTGCTATCTACACGCTAGCGACTGCAGTACTGGGGCATCCATACTGGGCTGTGCCTGATGATCAACAGATGAACATGCTGCTGCACTTTTACAAAAATGTAGGAATTGCAGGTGGATTCCTCGCGCTCTACGCAGCAGGTGCTGGACGCTTCTCGCTCGATCAGCTGCGTCATCGCAGTTAAGTTATCGGCAGTAAAAAACCACACGGACTCCGTGTGGTTTTTTTTATGCCTCGCAAAAAGCGATATCAGGCGTAAGCCTGGTGACTCGCCGCCGCGCTTGCGCGTTATTCGAGCGGCATACCGCCAACTGCGTAGCTTTCATAGGCAACCTTGCCGGACTCATCTACCTGGCAGCTCAGGTTGTAGAAGGTGTTGCCACGGCCCTGCAGGCTAACGGTCAAACGATAAGGCTTGTTCTGCTCGTAGCGTGAGAGGTTGTCGGAAGCATAGGACTGCGTTTTAAAGGTATTGCCATCCTTCGCCTGGCCCTGTGCGAGACACTCTTTTACCAGCGGGTTGTCGGGGTGGCCGTGCTCTGCGGCTTGCGCCTGGGTAACGCCACAACCAATGGCGAGACTGGCTGCAATGGCCAGTGATGAAAATAAATGCTTGCTCATGGGGTTTATCTCCTGATCAAACCTGACGTTTTGCCGAGATGTTGGCATCTTCTCTTGACGCTGCCTGAGCGGTTTTGACGCAACCAGGCTGTTGCGCAGCGAGGTAATGCTTTCTGCTGCCTATTATTTACAGCCAAGGGCACCGACCGTTGCTGTTACGATGCCGTATCAGACAAGGCTAAAGTTTAGTAGAACCCTGTGTAGCTGTATTTAACGCCCACTTAAACGGCTAACAAAATACCACATTCGATAGCGCTGCCTCGATGTTTACTCGATATCTTCCTTGGAAAGTGCATCGATGGGGAGTTATCTATACTGGCTATCGAATATTCAGTTAAGCTGATGCGATGCCATTTTCGCTTTTTAATTATCGATCTACATTCACCGAGGTTTCCGATGACTTCCGACAACTCTGCTGAGCCATCTTCTGCTGATTCTGCTGCTGCTTCCGAGCAGTTTGACGTTGTTGTTATTGGCGGGGGATCTGGCGGTATCAGCGTGAGCGCAAGTATCTTGAAGCGTGACAGCGCGCTGCGTCTCGCCATCATTGAGCCGAGCAGCAAACATTGCTACCAGCCAGCATGGACGCTAGTGGGGGGTGGTGCCTATGACGTTGCCAAAACGGTTAAAGCGACCAGTGAAGTGATTCCTCAGGGCGCTACGTGGCTACAGAGTGCTGCCAAGCGTGTTGATGCGTCAGCACGACAGATTGAGTTGGAAGATGGCCGCGTCGTGGGCTATCAGCAGTTAGTCGTGGCACCCGGTTTGCGGCTGGCATGGGAGCAGATCGACGGCGTTGAAGAGACGTTAGGCAAAAACGGCGTCACATCCAACTATCGCCTCGATCTCGCGCCCTACACGTGGAAACTGGTGCAGTCGCTGGAAAACGGCACGGCTATTTTTACGCAGCCGCCGATGCCGATCAAATGCGCTGGCGCGCCCCAGAAAGCACTGTACCTCTCCTGTGATTACTGGCGTCATCAGGGGGTAGCAAGCAGCATTGATGTCGAGTTTGCGCTAGCGGGTGCGGCGTTGTTCGGTGTCGCGGATTTCGTGCCAACGCTACAAAGCTACATCGAGCGCTACAATGCGGCGCTGCTCTTCAATCAGAATCTGGTTGCGGTCGATGGCCCCAATCGAAAAGCAACTTTCGAGGTCACTAACGCAGCGGGCGAGAAAGAACGTGTCGAGAAGCATTTCGATATGTTGCACGTAGTACCGCCCCAGGTCGCTCCGGACTTTATCAAGAAGAGCGGTTTGGGCAATGCGGCGGGTTGGGTCGATGTCGATCCCGATACGCTGCGCCACACGCAGTTCGACGACATTTTCGCGTTGGGCGACTGCATTGGTACTAGTAATGCCAAAACGGCGGCAGCGGCACGTAAGCAGAGCGTGGTGGTTGCTGAAAACCTGCTTGCAGCGCGTAACGGTACCTCTCTGCCGGCCCATTACGATGGCTACGGTGCCTGCCCGCTTACCGTAGAGCGCGGCAAGGTGGTGCTGGCTGAATTCGGATATAACGGCAAGTTGCTACCCACCTTCCCGCTCGATCCGAAGGTGCCACGCAAACTCAACTGGTGGATGAAAACCGAATTGCTTCCCTTCATCTACTGGAACGGCATGTTGAAAGGGCGTGAATGGTTGACGCGCGTCAAAATCGACAAAAAATAGCCGTTCGACAGCACGGTTATTGTTCGTGCATCTGTAGAGGGTTCGTGTTAAAAATCTTGTTCGGCACGCGTAAGGCGTGTCGGCTATGCTGGATTCACTCGTAATGCGCCGGGCGATTCCCGCCTGGGTTCATTCAAGGAGAAATGGATATGCCGAAGGATCGCATTGAAGGAAAAGCTCGCGAACTCGCGGGGCAGGCTCAAGAAGCCTTTGGTGAGTTCACCGACGATCACGAACACGATCTGCGCGGCAAAGCGCGTCAGGCGGCGGGTGCTGCACAGTACCACTATGGCGAGGCCGTAGACCAAGTGCGCGACACCACGCGCGAGAATCCTTTCGCCGCGCTGGCAGTTGCAGCGGCCGTTGGTTTTGTATTCGGTCGCTTCCTGCGCTGATACTCGCGAATGCAGCATGCTGCTAAAGCCGGCCCCACGTTACGGGGCCGGCTTTTATTTTGCCTAAGCAAAGGCGTATTCCAGTACAGGGCGTGAGGATGGCATCCATGGTTAGTGATCCCTTGAGGCCGCTGACCAGCTCCGTTCTTTCGTTGTTTTGCTGGTCATGGCATTCTTGAAATGTCGCGAGCGGCGCGGCGTCGCTTATAGAGCGAAGACTTTTACAGCGGAAATTAGTGGTATGACGTTCAAGGTGTTTGTTGACGGTCAGGCTGGGACGACCGGTTTAAGGCTGCTCGATTATCTGGCGCAGCATGATCAAATCGAGGTACTGCGTATCGCCGATGCGAAGCGCAAGGATCGCGACGAACGTGCTCGGCTGTTGAATGCTGCCGATGTTGCGTTCTTGTGCCTACCCGACGAAGCCTCTCGCGAGGCCGTAGCGCTAATCGATAATCCTGACACCTGCGTTATCGATGCCAGTACTGCTTTTCGCACCGCCTCCGATTGGGTGTACGGCCTGCCTGAACTGGTGCCCGAGCAGCGAGCGCGTATCAGGACATCCAAGCGTATTGCTAATCCGGGGTGCCATGCGAGTGCGTTCATCATGTTGGTGCGACCGCTTGTTGAAGCGGGCCTGTTGTCCTCGGAGGAAGTGCTCACTGCTTATTCGCTGACGGGGTACAGCGGTGGCGGCAAAAATATGATTGCCGCCTACGAGCCTGAAGACGGCAGTGCACGTGACGCGCGTTTGGAAAGCCCACGACCCTACGCGCTAGGCCTGCAACACAAGCATCTACCCGAAATGACCTTACACGGTGGCTTGAATCACGCGCCGCTGTTCACGCCCATTGTAGGCCCTTATCTGCAAGGACTTTCAGTACAGCTTCCGCTGCCATTGGCGGCACTCGACAACGCTTCCTTGGAGCACATTCAGGCGGTCTATCAGCGCTATTACCAGCAGGAGCCTTTCGTTAGTGTGCTGCCGTTGGGCGATGAACAGCAGTTGGATAGCGGTTGCTGGGATGTTCAGCACAACAACGGCACCAACCGCGTCGATATTCTGGTGTCGGGCAACGCTGATCAGGCGATATTGATGGCGCGCTTGGACAATCTAGGCAAGGGAGCTGCCGGAGCGGCGATCCAAAGCATGAATATCCATCTTGGGATCGACGAAGACACTGCGCTGGTGCGCGTGTAATGCGCGCACGTTAGCACTGGAAGGGTATTGGGCGGGGATCGCAGAGCGGTCCCCGCCTTTTCGTATGTAGTGGCCTGCCTCCATCTCTCTTATGGAGCAGGCATCCCTTCCTCTTCGTACAGTGAACGTGCCGCGACCGGCTTTTCCTGCCCTAGCAAGCGCGCGGGAGAAATACTGGGCGGCTCATCGCGTCGCCATATCATCCCGATACGTGACGACTCGATATCGGTGTCGGGCAAGCCAAGGGCTTTCAGACCCAGCGGCGCGAGCTGTTGCTGGAAGGCTTGAGGCAGTACCGCTACGCCATGACCGTGCGCCACCATGGTGCCCAACATAACTGCCGAGTCGGCCTCGAAACGCACATCGATGGTTAGCTCGTGCCGTTTGAATAGGCTGTCAACGCTGCGTCGCTGACGCATGTCACCCGACAGAATACCGTGCGGGAACGTTTCGAGATCCTGCCACGCCAGCGCGGGCGGTAGGTTGAAATACTGGGGTGAAGCAAACAGCATCAAGCGTTCGTTAAATAACGGCAGCGTGCCGAATTCCTCTGACATTACCAGCGCTGCATCAAGATATCCCACCGCGAGATCGACTTCGTTATCGGCTAGCGCTTGGAGTAGCGCGGGCATTGAGTATTCTTTCAGGCTGAATGAAAGAGTGTGAACGCGAAGCCCTGGCCACTGCACCACGTCCGCCGAAGCCGCCGGCACCGTACCGATTCTGAAACGCTGCTGATGGCGGCGCTCGCCGCTGCCTCCGTCTCGTAGCGCTTGAAACTCTTTCAGCACGCGTTGGGCGTGATAAAGCACGCGCTCTCCCTCTACCGTGAAGCGCCCAAAACGACGGTCGCGCTCGATGAGCGAAAGGCCCAGTTCGCTTTCTAACTGTTTGATGCGTGCGGATAGCGTCGGTTGAGTGACGTGACAGCGGCGCGCCGCGCGTCCGAAATGGCGTTCGCGCGCTAGCGCAACCAGAAATTGCAATTGTCGATGATCCATAGCGTACATACCAATTAGGCGCTCCCCTTCCTCACGCTGTTAGTAGCGGTAGCGGAGTCGCGGTTAAGGGGAGCGTCCTTAATGCACTGCGCACCAGGTTCCATTGGCAAACGCACCCGCGCGACTGCGGATGCCTAGCCCCGGACCTTCCGGGATGCTTAGCCTGTTGCTTGTGGCATCGGGCGTCAGTAACGGTTCAAGTAGCGTATCGATGGCCGTTGGCAGCGGCAGAACGACGCGTGGTTCTGCGGTTATCAACGTGCTTAGATGCAGGTCTGCGGCCAGCGAAAAGGGATCGTGAGCCCCTGATAACACCGGGCGAATGCCGAAGGCGGTTGCCGTGCGTATCAACCAGATAGCGTTGGTCAGTCCACCGCAGCGAGTGCTATCGATGGTCAGCAAATCGACCGCGTTGGCACCAATCAATGCGCGGCCCTGCATGCAGCTAACAGGCCCCGTGCGCATACCGATATCGATACGGCAGCTGTTGCGCAGCCGTGCAAATGCGTCGATATCGGTGGGATGAAAGGGAGCGTCGAAGCGTTGAATCCCGTAATCGCTCAACATATCGGCAGTGCGCCGCGCCCATTTGTAATCATTGGTACGCATTTCAGGCGCGCGCACTATCAATAGGGTTGTTGACGGACAGACGCTGATAACGTGGTTGATTAACCGCTCATCTTCTATGCTTGAGCCCAGACCAAAGGAGCCTTCGTGAAGCAGTAAGTTAGGGCAGTGCTCGAACTTAAGAGCTTCCACACGAGCGCTGATACCCTCGGTAGAATCGAGCTCAATAGGAATACAGGTACCAACGCTTGAAGAATGATGACCACCCAGCAATGTCGTCAGCGAAAGCCCGACGTGGCGGCCAAAGATATCCCATAGCGCCAGCTCGATTGATGCGATAACGCGCGAGAAAACGGTGTCGTCAGACCATAGCTGCTGCACTCGCTGGCTCAGCGGCGCAATTTCCAGCGCGTTGGCATCACGATAGAAGGGAAATAGCTCATGCACGATAGCGGCCACCAGCGTATGGCTCAAATCGACGGCGGCCATGCTCGATAGGCCGTCGCTGGTAGTGAGCTCGATTATCGCCGGGCGCTGAGGGACCTGCTTACTGCTGGACCGGCAAACGCGGATGTCCGTGATCTTCATGCAATGTCTCTTCTTTCCTGGTCGACATCTAATGGATGCCGAAAGCGCGCTATATACCGAGGACGGGCGGTAACGCCGGGTCAGGTAGTGTTTCCGTGATTGTGAGATAAATTTATAGGGATGGTTTGGGCGCGCAATATATCAATATGAAGGATGTGTCTTCATAAAAGTGGTTTGTGTAAACATAAGTCAAATTAATAGCATTGTATACCGTCACAATGGCGACATAAATTTATAGTAAAGCTTCGCAAAATGTCGCGTACTCATCGAAAGAGACCTTGTCTATGTCGAAGAAAGAATCACCTAAGATAAAAGCAGGCGACATTGATGTAGCCCCCGGTTTGCCAGAACGTTTGTCAGTCTTGATCAACTATTTCGGCACCAAGTCTGCTGCGGCCCATATTGCGGGCGTTGACGCAAATACGGTGGGAAGGTGGACCGAGAAAAGCACTCAGCCCAACCCTCGCCTGCGCAATTTACTTCCGCTGGTGCAGCGTTCAGGCATGTCGATGGACTGGCTGATTCGTGGCGAAGGCAACCCCTACCTGTACAGCGAAGACGGGGCCTACGCTGGCGTAGAAGAGCAGCCACCTCGCTATAAGATCGAGCCGTTCCAGTACGGGGAAGTAACCGACATTGGGAGTTGCTCGGTGACGCGGGATGAATTGGATTGCAATCATCTCAACGCGCAGCAGTTGACCGCCTATGCCATAGAGGATCACAGCATGTCGCCGGCATTGAATATTGGCGATATCGTGCTGGTGAATACCGCACGTACCTCGCTTGGCGGTACCGGTATCTTCATGGTGGAGTTCAAGGGCGAGCGACTCGCACGGCGTGTGCAGCGCACCATGCGAGGAATTACGCTACTGTGCGACGATCCGCAATTCGAAAATATCGAGATTCCCGACGATGGCATGACGCATCTGGTGGTGCGCGGCAAAATTGTTCGGGTGACGCGTTGGATTCGCTGAGCCAAATGGACACCTTGCCAAGCTAAACGCGTGCCAAGAGGTCTTTCGTACGCGAGTCTCGTTAGTCTAGCCGCCTTATGGCGGCTTTTTTGATAAGGTAGAAACGCAGGGATGTTCTTTCCGGAGATAGCCTCCACACCGCTTGATTGATATCCGAGTTCAGCAAAAGCCACCTAATCAGCTTGTATCGGCGAGGTAGCATCATGGATCTAGGTATTGCAGGGCGTTGGGCCGTAGTGTGTGCCGCTAGCAAAGGGTTGGGTAAGGGATGTGCAGAGGCGCTGGTAAAAGAGGGCGTTAATGTAGTGATAAATTCCCGTTCCCAACAAGTGCTTGAAGCAACTGTCAGTGAATTGCAGCGCCTCAACCCCAACAGCGAGATAAGGCATGTGGTCGGCGATATTACCGAGCCAAGCGTGCGCGATCAGGTGCTGGCGGCGGCTCCGCAGGTCGATATTCTGGTGAATAACGCCGGCGGTCCCCCGCCTGGCGACTTCCGTGAATGGGGCCCGGAGCGGTGGCAAAGCGCCTTGAACGCTAACATGATCACGCCGATCGAAATGATCAAAGCGACCATCGACCAGATGGCTGAACGAGGGTTCGGGCGCATCGTTAATATTACGTCCAGCTCGGTCAAGGCGCCTATCGCGCCGCTCGGGCTGTCCAACGGTGCGCGGGCTGGTTTGACTGGGTTCGTGGCCGGGCTGGCGCGACAGCCTCAGCTGGCGTCACGCAACGTTACCGTGAACAACCTGCTGCCGGGCAAGTTCCTCACCGAGCGTCTTCGCAGCAACTTCGCTCACAGTGCCCAAACCTCTGGGCGCACCGCCGACGACGTGATGAACGCACAACAGCAAGCGATTCCGGCTCGCCGGTTTGGCAGCGCTGAGGAATTCGGCACCTTCTGCGCATTTTTGTGCAGCCAGCAAGCCGGTTACTTCACGGGTCAGAATGTGCTGCTGGACGGAGGCGTCTATCCGGGCACCTTCTAAAGAGCGTGTATGAATCTTTTTCGCAAGGCGATCGATCGCCGCATCGCCGATCTTACCGGACGCAGGCACTCTCCGGTCGATTACACGACGCCGCTGGGCGATCCGGGGCTATTTGGACCCGATAGCGCGGTATGGCGCGTTCACGGCGACTTTACCGCGATGATGTGCGGGGGCATCGGCGCGCTATTGCTGCAAATGCTGCATCCGTTGGCGCTTGCTGGCGTGTGGGATCATTCGACCTTTCGTGACGATATGCTGGGAAGGCTGCGTCGTACTAGCCAATTTATTGCGATTACGACCTATGCTTCTCGCCAGCAGGCGGAATCCGCCATCGCTCGCGTGCGCGCTATTCATCAGCAGGTAACAGGCACGGCACCCGACGGTACGCCGTATCGGGCCGACGATCCCGATCTGTTGACGTGGGTTCACGTGGCTGAGATGCGCTCCTTTCTGGCCTCTTACTTGCGCTATCGATCGCCCAACTGCTCTCTTTCCGAGCAGAATCGCTACTACGCTGAAAGCGCGCGCGTGGCCGTTGCGCTGGGCGCACGGCAAGTGCCGACGTCGGTGTCAGAAGTGGCCGATTATCTCGAGCAAATGCGCCCACAGCTTGAGTGCAGCGAGCGCACCCGCGAAGTCGCGCGAATCCTGTTCCGCTCCGGCCCTCAGGATATGGCGGGGCGGCGTGCTGCAAGGCTGTTCATGAATGCGGGTATCGATATCCTGCCTGATTGGGCTACGCAACAGTTGGGATTTGCGCGGAGTCATGTGCAGCAAGCAGTAACCAAACGTTCCGTGCAGGCCGTCGCGCCTATCATCCGCTCCTCGGTGTCTGGTACCGCGCGCGAATTGGCGGAGAAACGTGTCCAAGCGACCGGTCAGCCCGCTAGCCTATAAAACCCACAGGGGGCGACTTGAAAGAGTCGCCCCCTGTGGGTTTCGTCGTTGGGTAAATGGTTATTGAGCCGCTTCCGCCACTGCTTCCTGAAGTATGCCCAAGGCTTCTTCGAAGACCGCATCCTCGATCGTCAGTGGATAGAGAAACCGTATTACATTGCCGTAAACACCGCAGGTCAGCAGCAGGAGGCCACGTTTGAGCGCATGCTGCTGAATGCGATTGGTGAACTCGCTATCCGGATGGCCTTCCGAATTGAAGAATTCAGCGGCAATCATGCTTCCGAGCCCACGTACGCATTTCAGTTGCGCATGTGTTTCCGCCAAGTGATGCAGCTTATCCGTCAGCGTTTGACCAAGCTGATTCGCTCGCTCCAGAAGTTCCTCTTCCTCAATAACATCGATGACGGCGTGGGCCGAGGCGATCGCCAACGGATTGCCCGCATAGGTGCCGCCAAGCGATCCGGGGATCGGCTTATCCAGCAATTCTGCACGGCCGACAATACCCGAGAGTGGCATGCCCCCTGCCAGGCTTTTGGCGTAAGTCGTGATGTCGGCGGACTCAGCAAAATGCTGCATGGCAAAGAATTTACCTGTGCGCGCAAAGCCACATTGCACTTCGTCGGCAATCATCACGATACCGTGCTGGTCACATAGCTGACGTAGGCGTGCAACGAATTCAGCTGGTGCGGGGTTGAAACCGCCCTCGCCTTGAACCGGCTCGAAGATAATCGCGGCCACTCGCTGCGGCTCGACGTCCGTTTTGAATAGCTGCTCAATGGCGCCGATCGAGTCGTCAACAGAGACGCCGTGCAGCTCGTTGGGGAACGGCGCGCGATAAACTTCGCCCACTTGCGGCCCGGCGCCAATCTTGTAGGGACGGGTTTTGCCGGTAAGTGCCAAGGTTGCGGCCGTACGTCCGTGGAAAGCGCCATCGAACGCGATAATGGCCGACCGGCCTGTTGCAATTTTCGCAACCTTAATGGCGTTTTCTACCGCCTCGGCACCGGTGGTGAAGAATGCTGCTTTTTTGTCGAAATCGCCGTCGGCACGCTGGGTTATCTTCTGAGCCAGGGTCGCGTAGCCGGCGTAGGGCACTATCTGGTAGGCGGTGTGGGTGAAATGGCCAAGCTGTTCCTGAATGGCAGCGACCAGTTTGGGATGGCGGTGCCCGGTATTTAGCACCGCGATTCCCGCCGCGAAGTCGATGTAGCGGTTGCCGTCGGTATCGTAAATCTCGGCATTTTTAGCGTCGGCGGCGTGGAAGTTGCACATAACGCCAACGCCGTTAGAGACATGTTGCTGACGTAAGTCGCGTAATTGATCGTTATTCATGGCCAGGCTCTTCAACGTGTAAGGTTCGGTCGTGCTAGTGACTATTGTTGGGTTGCTTTGGACCGTGGTAAAGAGCCAATATTTGCAAACTATAGGGAGCCAATTTAAGACCGACGACGGTGTCTTCGTTAGTTTATGGCGTGCCGCGATGCGCTCAGTCGAATGGAAGGATGGATATGTACGAACTATGGATCGATCTGCTGCAGTTAACGCTGCCAGAGCGTACTGAGCGCTGTTTGAATGAGCGTTTGTACGGCGCGATTCGCGACGCCATTCTGAATCGAACCTTCAACGCTGGGGCGCGATTGCCAGCATCACGCGAGCTCGCAGCAGGACTGGGGATTTCCCGCAATACGGTAACGCGCGTATTCGATCAGCTCATGATAGAAGGGTTTGTAGAGACGCAGATAGGGTCTGGCACCTATGTGGCCGATGTTCAGGGTAGCGTCGAGAAAAGCGCTACATCCGTGAACGGTATCAGTGCGGCGCCGTTACGCTTGTCGGAGCGTGGCGCGGCGCTGGCTTCTCATAGTAGTGCCGCGGTGAAACAGTGGGGAGCCTTCATGCCTGGCGTGCCAGATGTCAGGCTGTTTCCTCACGCACGACTGCAAAAGCGCGTGGCTCGAGTGCTTCATGCTGCTTCGCCTGGTGTGCTTAGCTATCCTGAGCAAGCCGGAAGTCCGGTGCTGTGCGAGGCACTGGTGAAGCATCTTCGTGTTGCACGTGGCCTGCAGTGCGACCCTTCGCAAATTGTCATCGTGGAAGGTGCCCATCAAGGGATAGACCTGATCATTCGGCTGCTGGCCGATGTCGGTGACAGTGCGTGGCTGGAAGAGCCCGGTTATTGGGGAATTCGCCGCTTGCTAGAGATCAATGGTGTGCAGGCGCATCCCGTGCCGGTCGACGACGAAGGAATCACCATACCGAAACAGAGTACGCCCCCTCCTCGGCTAATTTTCACCACTCCCTCGCATCACTACCCGCTCGGCGCGGTGATGAGTATTCAGCGTCGCCGCCAGTTACTGGCCTACGCCAGGCAACATCAGGCGATCATTATTGAAGACGACTATGATAGTGAGTTTCGCTATACCGGCAGTCCGGTGCCGGCTCTATCGGGTTTAGAGGCCGATGCGCCGGTTATTTACGTTGGCACCTTTAGCAAAACTATCTGCCCAAACTTAAGGGTTGCTTATATGGTGCTGCCCCAGGCGTTGTCAGATTACTTTCAGCGCGCGTATCTGGATGTGTATCGCGGTGGACACACGGCCACTCAGCAGGCGCTCGGAGAGTTCATTGAAAGCGGTGAATACGCTCAGCATATTCGACGCATGAGGGGAGTGTATGGGCGGCGGCGTGATGCGCTAAGCGCGCTGGTGGAGGCGCGTTTCGGCAGCCAGCTGTTATCCAAGGAAGCCAGCGATAGTGCGGGATTACATTTAACGCTGAGGCTTCCGCCTTCCATAGACGACGCAGATTTGGCGCGCGCAGTAGCCCAGCAGGGGGTGTTGACGCGCCCGCTGTCACGCTATTATCTGGGGCAATCGCTAAGCAGAGGGTTACTGCTGGGTTATGCCTGTGTTTCGGAGGATGAAATGATTCAGCCCTTTGATGTGCTGGCAGAATGCTTAGCAAAAGTTTTATAATTTCGCAAATTATTGTAGGGCGCAGGGCCTTTTTATTAAGGTTATCTTACGTTGTCGAGGCCCGTACCATGCGCTAAACACACCGTTTGATATATCTATCGATCAGGATTTTTGGATGAAAATTGCTGTAGCAGGTACCGGTTACGTTGGGCTATCAAACTCAATGTTGCTGGCCCAACACCATGATGTAGTCGCGCTGGATATCGATGCTCACAAGGTTGAGCTACTCAATAACCGTCAAAGCCCGATCGTTGATGCACAAATAGAAGAGTTTTTGACGCACAAGACGCTAAGCTTCACCGCTACTCTCGATAAGCAGGAAGCCTATGCGGATGCCGAGTTCGTCATTATCGCCACGCCGACCAATTACGATCCCAAAGCCAACTTTTTTGATACGTCCTCTGTCGAGGCGGTGATCGCCGATGTTACTTCCATCAATCCAAACGCGGTGATGATCATCAAGTCCACTGTGCCGGTTGGATTTACCCGCGATGCCAGCGCGCGCTTCAACTCCAGCAACATTATCTTCTCACCCGAATTTCTGCGTGAGGGTAAGGCGCTCTACGACAACCTGTATCCCTCGCGTATTGTGGTAGGCGAACGCTCCAAGCGCGCAGAAAAATTCGCTGCCCTGCTCGAAGAGGGTGCGATCAAGAAAGAAATTCCAACGCTCTTCGTCGATAGCACCGAAGCAGAAGCGATCAAACTTTTTGCCAATACCTACCTGGCCATGCGGGTTGCCTACTTCAACGAGTTGGACACCTACGCCGAGTCACACGGCTTGAATGCGCGTCAGATTATTGAGGGTGTGTGCCTCGATCCTCGTATTGGTGATCATTATCGTAATCCCAGCTTCGGCTACGGTGGCTATTGTCTGCCCAAGGACACCAAGCAGCTTCTGGCCAATTACGAGGACGTTCCTAACAACCTTATCGGCGCCATCGTCGAGGCAAATCGCACACGTAAGGATTTTGTCTCGCAGTCGATTTTGAGTCGTGATCCCAAGGTGGTGGGTATTCATCGTCTGATCATGAAATCGGGCTCTGACAACTTCCGCGCCAGTGCCATTCAGGGAATCATGAAGCGCCTGAAGGCGAAGGGCGTCGAGGTCATCGTGTATGAGCCAGTGCTTGAGGAAGACACGTTCTTCAATTCTGAAGTACTGAGTGATCTTGATCAGTTCAAGCAGCGCAGCGACGTTATCGTGTCCAATCGCTTGACCGACGACATCGCGGACGTTGCCGACAAGGTGTATACCCGCGACCTGTTTGGGCAGGACTAGCAGCAAGGCAAGCAATGCTGCCCCGTTGTCGTGAAGCTGTCGAGTAACGTGCAGGTGGCATTTCGCGCTCGAAAGATGCTGGAAAGCAAAGGCCCCGATGCAATATGCATCGGGGCCTTTAGCGTTTTAGTGCGATGAACACACTGTGCCGTTGGTTGCGCTATTCACGGTAGCCATTGGGGTTTTGCGACTGCCAGCGCCAAGTATCCGCCATCATGTCATGAAGGCTGCGTTTTACCTCCCAGTCGAGTTCGCGCTTTGCCTTGCCTGGATCAGCCCAAAACTGTGCGAGATCACCTTCTCGACGCGCCACTATCTTGTAAGGTACGGAGCGCCCGCTGGCTTGCTCGAATGCTTCGACCATTTCCAGCACCGAATGTCCCTTACCGCCGCCAAGATTCCAGATGCCAACGCCCCCATGATCGAAGCGCTCAATCGCTTTCAGTGCGCTGACGTGCCCTTCCGCGAGGTCCATCACGTGGATGTAGTCACGTAGGCAGGTACCATCTTCGGTCGGATAATCGCCGCCGAAAATGCTCAGCTGGTCGCGTTTGCCTACCGCTACCTGGGCGATGAAAGGAAGCAGGTTATTAGGAATTCCCGCAGGGTCTTCTCCGATGGTGCCACTGTGATGTGCGCCTACCGGATTGAAGTAGCGTAGCAGTGCAACGCGCCAGCGAGGATCGGCCGCCTGGGTTTTCTTCAACAGTTCTTCAACAACCAGCTTGGTGTAGCCATAGGTGTTGGAAGGAGTGCCGGTGGGCATGTTCTCGTTGAAAACCGGAGTGCCAGGATCGCCGTAAACGGTGGCAGAGGAGCTAAACACGATGTTGAAAACGCCGGCCTGGCGCAGCGCCTGGAGTAGATGAACGCTGCCGCTGACGTTGTTATCGAAGTATTCCAACGGCTTTTTCATGCTCTCGCCGACCGCTTTCAATCCGGCAAAGTGGATGGCAGCGGTGATGGGATAGGTGGCAAGCACCTCATCCAAGCGCTTGCGGTCGCGAATGTCGCCTTGCTCGAAGTGCACCTTTTTACCCGCCAGATGCTCAACTCGCGTAAGCGCTTCTTCTGACCCATTGCTCAGGTTATCGAAGACAACGACGTCGTAGCCTGCCTCAAGCAGCACCAGGACGGTATGGGAGCCGATATAGCCTGCTCCACCAGTGACCAAAATCATGTGGGAGTATCCATGCGGAAAATTTGGTCACTATGGTAAGCGGTCAGCCCGCAAAATGCATGAGGGACGTAGTCGTAGTCGAGAAAAGTGGGCAGCGCTGGCGACTCGTCGGTGTGCATATGGATGTAGATAATAATGAGAAGCTTCAGTTGTTGTACAAGCCTGTGCGACACAAAGCTCGTAGACTGTTAGGATGCTATCGGCAATCCGCTCGATAGTATGGTATCGGTTGCATTCTTCTATGTTCGCACGGTGCTGTGGCCGCTAGCGGTTGTGGTAAATCGACGTCGTCGATTGTTTTGTTTGATTGAGTAGAGGTTGTCTCATGCAGTCAGGTAATAAACCAGCTGAGCGCGCTGATGCTGCAGCGTTTACAGCGCCCAAAAATGCCACTCGAGTGCGTTTTGGTGTTGTTGCACTGCTTTTTTTCGCCACTGGTATCAATTACCTGGATCGCACCAATATTTCGATTAGCGGTACCTTCTTAAGAGAAGATCTCGGCATTAGCGGCGTGCAGTTGGGCTCGTTGCTGTCGGCGTTCACATGGACCTACGTGGCTGCCACCTTTCCCTTCGGGCTGTTGCTGGACCGCTTTGGAACGCAAAAATTTTACGCCCTGATGGTGCTTGCCTACAGCCTTGCGACGCTCGCCATGGGGTTTGCTACGCCAGGGTTATTAGGATCAGTGGCGCTGGCGTTTGGCGTGCTGTTCGCCTGCCGTTTGCTGGTCGGTCTGTCCATGGCAGCCACTTATCCCGCGCATTCCAAAATTGCCGCCATGTGGCTCCCCCCGCAAGAGCGTGCGCGTGGCATCGGCATTTATTCCGCCGGCCAATATCTCTTCATAGCACTGCTAACACCGCTTCTAACGCTGCTGATGGGCCCATTTGGGTGGCCGTCGGTATTTATCGTGACAGGCTGTATCGGGATATTGGTCGGTGTGGTGTGGTGGATACGCTATCGCGAGCCGCGCAATCAGCCGCGTGCCAACCAGGCCGAGCTCGATTACATCAGGCGTCGTCCGGGAGAATCCGGGGAGTCGGTGGTGCCGGATACTTCTCGCCCTAGCCGTGCTGAATACGTGCACTTCTTCAAGCACACCAAGTTTTGGCTGTTGGCGCTCGGCGCTTTTGCCGTTTCCAGCATCATGTATTTCTTCCTGACCTGGTTTATGGTCTACATCCAGATGGTGCTTGAGGTATCGCCTACCAAGCTCAGTATGCTATCCCCCTTCCCCTATCTGTGCGCCGCAGCAGGCGTGGTGATGGGGGGAACCTGTAGCGATTTGCTGTTCAAGCGTGGCTTCAGTCTGGTGAATGCCAGAAAGCTTCCTATTGTGGGCGGGCTGCTGATTTCTTCGTTGATCGCTTTCGCTGGCTCGCTGGAAAGCAGCCCCATCTTGCTGATTACGCTAATGTCGGTCACGTTCTTCTTTAACGCGTTTTCCAACATGCTGTGGACGGTACTGAGTGATATCACGCCATCGAAGCTGCTGGGTACAGTGGGTGGTATCTTCAACGTATGCAGTAATCTGCCGGGAATCATTACGCCGCTCATCTTTGGCGCTGCGATTGACCATTTTGGCAACTTCCATACGGCGCTTTACTACCTTGGAGTCCTGGCTATCGTGGCTGCGCTTTGCATCGCCTTCGGCTTGCGAGATGTGGAAAAAATCAGATACCCCGGCGCGCAGTAATCAGCGCTGCGGGCGTCACATTGTCGTCACACCGAACTCATAGGATGGCGTCTTAGCCTATTTCCTTCGTTCGGAGCATATCGATGGTTGCCATTGCTGCATCCCGTGTTGCGCTAGTTACTGCCCTGATGATCTCTGCTACCTCATCGCAAGGCGTGGCAGCGCAGCCTTCCCCTTCTTTTCCTCCCTTTATCAACGACATCAGCGGCAATGCATCGATCGGGGCATTGTTCAAATTGCAGCGCGATGACATGAAGGCGTCGCTGAAGAAGGATGCTGACCCTTACACCGCCGACGGTGCTGAATACGTCGAGCAAGGGGATGATGTTGCCGACAACGAGTGGATAAGCAAAAGTGGCTATCGCTTCAAGGATAAAGCGCTGACGCAGCAGGGAATTGGCATTCTCAATGCTTTCTCCTCGCTGCCAAAAAGTGTGCTCGACGCCAATATGCAACGCACCGTCGAGATCAACCACGGTGCGAATAAAGACGCTCAGGAACGCGCGTTGGTTGATGCCTTCGACTTGCCCTATCTCCATTTCATGGCAGATGGATTTGGTCCAACGCTGGGAAAAGTATTCCTTGAGGCGTATCAGCGCGGTGATTTGAAAAAAACCGCTGCCCTCATCAAGGCATCGGAGCTGAGCACATCAACGGCCAAGAAACACTTCGACTATCCGCGGCCCTTCCAGGTCAGCGATAGTCGCGTGTCGTTAGTGCCGGATCGTTGGATATTCGCAGGTGACCACCCGTATACCGCGTCAGAAGCCTCTTTCCCGAGCGGTCACACCAATAGTGGTCAAACGGATGCTTTGCTGCTGGCAGTGATGGTGCCAGAACGTTTCGATGCGCTGGTCGCGCGTGGTGATGGCTATGGCTTCTCGCGCGTTATCCTCGGCGTACATTATCCGCTCGATGTGATCGGCAGTCGTATGCATGCTGAAATGGCGGTTGCCAAGCGCTTGAACGATCCGCAGTACCGCACCTTGTTCAATGAAGCCAAACGCCAGCTCCGTGAGGTTTTGGAGAAAGGGTGCGGCAAGTCGCTGGCACAATGTGTATCAACGCAAGCAACCAACGACGATCCTTGGGCGAGTGATCAGGCCAAGGCATTCCATCGCTATACCCTTACCTATCAGCTACCTCGTGACAGCGCTAAACATGAGGCGGTCAGCGTACCCAAGGGAGCCGAAGTACTGCTTGAAGCGGCGCTGCCAAATTTAAGCGCTGAACAGCGCCGCCAACTGCTGGCTCGCACCGCGTTGCCTGCGGGTTACCCCCTCGATCAGGCGGGAGCGTCGTGGCAGCGACTTGACCTTATCGCGGCCCACGATGCAGGTCAGCGTAAGCGCTAGTTTTCTTCGTCGGTATATCATCAGTAAATGGCCTGGTTTCCTTACATAGGACCGGGCCGTTTCTCGTTCGCTTGAGCCGTCGCTCAAATGGCGAATATTCGGCGTTATTCAGTAAGCTGAGGCGCGCTCTCAAACCAACTTGGTGGCCGATGCTTCCGATCGCTTAAGTAATGACGGGGCTGCGTCACGGCTAAACCTGAAGTATGGTGAGGGGCGTCTTCCGTCCTGTTCGGCACAACGACTAATAATAAGGAACTCTGCGACCATGAGCACGGCTTATTCACAGCTTACCGATACCTTCGATCGCATCTCCCGTCTTAATCACCTGCTCTCTATTGGCGCTTGGGACATGAACGTCATGATGTCCGCCAAGGGCAGCGAGGCTCGAGGAGCAGCCATGGCGGAGCTAGGTCTTGAAGTTCAGCGCCGGCTCTCGGCGCCGCAAATAAGCGAATGGCTCAACAGTGCGGAACAGGAGTCGCTAAGCGAGATTGAGCAGGCGAACGTACGTGAAATGCGCCGTGAGTATGAGTACGCCACCGCCCTGCCACCCGAACTGAACGAGGCGCTCTCTATCGCGGGAAGCCGTTGCGAAGTCGCGTGGCGCCAGCAGCGCCGTGATAACGATTGGGAAGGCTTCAAGGATAATCTGCGCGAAGTGGTACGGCTTTCTCGTGAAAAAGCCGAGCGCTTGTCCGAGCTTAAGGGCGTATCCAGGTACGATGCCATGCTCGACGAATTTGAGCCCGGGATGACCAGCGAGACGCTCGATGTCGTTTTCGACGATGTGCGCAGTTGGCTACCCGATCTTATTCAGCGAGCCTTGGAAAAACAGCAACGCGCGCCGCTGCCTGACCTGCAGCAGTCGTTTCCGCAGCACCAGCAGCATGCATTAGCGCTGGACGTGATGAAGCTGCTGCAGTTCGACTTCGATGCTGGCCGGCTTGATGTTAGCGTGCATCCCTTTTCTGGCGGCGTGCCGACGGACTCACGTATCACTACGCGCTACGACGAAAACGACTTCGTTACTTCGCTGATGAGCGTTATCCACGAAACCGGCCATACCCGTTATGAGCAGAATCTGCCCAAGCAATTCGCCGGACAGCCTGTAGGATTGGCGCGCTCTATGGGCATCCATGAATCGCAAAGCCTGAGTTTCGAAATGCAGCTGGCGCGCACCGATGCATTCTTGGCGATTATTGCGCCGCTAGTGAATACTCACCTCGGCACTGATTTCAGTGCTGGAGCGCTGGCCCAGCGAGTGCGACATGTGGCGCCGGGCAAAATTCGCGTTGATGCCGACGAACTCACTTACCCGGCACACGTCATGTTGCGCTATGAAATTGAGCGGGCACTGATCGAAGGCGACCTCGAGGTCGGCGATATTCCTAGTGCTTGGGACGAGCGCATGCAGCGTTATCTCAATATCGACACTCGAGGCGATTTCGCCAATGGTTGCATGCAGGATATTCATTGGACTGATGGCGCGTTTGGCTACTTCCCTACCTACTCTCTCGGCGCTATCTATGCAGCGCAGTTGTTCAAAGCGGCCAGTCATTCGACGCCTACCATGATGCAGCAGATTGAATCGGGGAATCTAACGGAGCTATTCGACTGGTACCGAGACAATATCTGGCAGCATGGCCGTCGTTATTCTTCTCAGCAGTTGATCACCCGAGCCACGGGAAAATCTTTGGACGTCCATGCCTACCGCGCCCATTTGGAGAGTCGATACGGCTAACGTTAGGCGGATGGCTTGTTTATCTTGCCTAGCCGCTAGCCCCTAGCCCCTAGCCCGAAGGGTTGGGGCTGGCAGATATTCATGCAGTATTGTCCACTGCGCTGATAGAAATTCGCCGGCGCCAGCGAGAGCCGGCGTTATCCTCCGGTCTTGCCTGCGCCGTAACATCACGGCCATTCTTCTTTTACGCTCCTCCCCGGGCCTTAATTGGTGCTGAAGTGGCAACACAGAAGTATCTTTATGGTTGTTTTTCAGTATCACTACCAGGATTACAATTAATACCGTTAATCAAGAGCGGTAAGCAAAGCGCACCAGCCTATCCAATGGCTCCCATACTCGATGCTCAAACCGCTCGATGTGTGAGGAGGATCACCATGAAAAGCATTAAACTTCTATTCGCCACTATCGTAATTGCACTAGGCGCTACCAGCCTTCAGGCCAATGCCGGCATCCCCAGTGTTGATACTGCACCAGGCCACGGTGGCCACGGCGAGTTGACTTCAATTCAGATCCAGCAAGATGACGTGTCTCCGCTAACAGGCGTTGACGACCGCGGATTGGATACTCAGTCAGGCAACAATCGTTAACTAAAATATTGTTAGCCAACAGAAAAGGCAGCCCAGCGGGCTGCCTTTTTTACGTCGGAGGCAAGCCTCAAAAAGAGGCCTGCCCTTACTGATCCGCCTGGCTTACTTTCCTTCGAGTTTCGGTAGGCTGCTGGCGTCTGGTTTGCTCAGCAAGCCGGTTCGGGTATAAAGCCCCAGCTTCTCGCGGCTGTCAGTAATGTCGTTGTTACGCATAATTAACTGGCCGATGCGGTCGCGCGGCGTAAAGGTAGATTCCACCTTCTCCATCGATAGACGCTCTGGCTGATAAGTTAGGTTGGGCGAGCGCGTGTCGAGCAGTGAGTAATCATTGCCACGGCGCAGTTCGATAACGACCTCGCCGGTGATGGCGCGGGCAACCCAGCGTTGAGCGCTTTCACGCAGCATTAGTGCCTGAGAGTCGAACCAGCGGCCCTGGTACAGCAAGCGTCCCAGGCGCAACCCGTTAATGCGGTACTCTTCGATGGTATCTTCGTTATGAATGGCCGTTAGCAACCGCTCATAAGCGATAAACAGCAGCGCCATTCCGGGCGCTTCGTAAATGCCGCGACTTTTGGCCTCAATGATGCGATTCTCGATCTGGTCGGACATGCCCAGACCATGGCGGCCGCCAATACGATTGGCTTCAAGAATCAGCTCTACCGGATCCGCGAACTCTACACCGTTCAGTGCTACCGGCCGACCTTCCTCAAAGCGCACCGTCACCTCTTCTGCGGTGATCTTGGTTTCTGGCTTCCAGAAGGGCACGCCCATGATGGGCTGCACGATGCGGATACCGCTATCGAGATATTCGAGATCCTTGGCTTCATGCGTTGCGCCAAGAATATTGGAGTCAGTGGAGTACGCCTTCTCGGTAGACATGTGATAGTCAAAGCCGTTGGCGTTCATGAATGCCGACATCTCGGCACGGCCGCCCAGCTCGTCGATGAAGTTCTGGTCGAGCCATGGCTTGTAAATGCGCAGGTCGGGGTTGGTCATCAGCCCGTAGCGGTAGAAACGTTCGATGTCGTTTCCTTTATAGGTGCTGCCGTCACCCCAAATGTTGACGTTATCTTCCTTCATCGCCGCTACCAGCATGGTGCCGGTGACCGCGCGACCGATAGGCGTGGTGTTGAAATAGGGCACGCCGGCGGTGGTCACGTGAAACGCGCCGCATTGGAGTGCAGCGATACCCTCATGTACGAGCTGGGCTCGGCAGTCCACCAAGCGAGCGTTTTCAGCACCATACTCCAATGCTTTCCTGGGAATGGCATCGTAATCATCTTCGTCTGGCTGGCCCAGGTGCGCAGTGTACGCATAAGGAACAGCGCCCTTCTGGCGCATCCACAGCAGCGCGGCGCTGGTGTCGAGACCGCCGGAAAACGCGATGCCTACTTTTTCTCCGTGAGGAAGATGTTCAAGAATGGTGCTGGTAGTCATGATCGCCCAATGTGTGCTGGAAATTTCTTCCAGTATAACGGTTATTAATAGTGGTATGAATGGCAAACCGGATTCGGCAGAGACGGCTTGGCGCGCTTTTCACATCCACCTACCCCGTTTTGTTTGAAAGTGTATCTCGCCATTGCAGGTTTTTGCGCCATGAGCGATCATCTGCGGTCGATATTGGGGTATTTTGCGCTCGTTGTGTATTCGCGACTTTGGCGTTAGGCCAAGGCAGCGCTTTTCGTTCATGGGGCAACCCTCAAAACGAGCTATTGTGCTGTGTCAGCACAAGCCGTGTTCAAAGCCATGAGATTATAAATGACAGTTAACTTTAAACGTTTTGGTATTCCGCGACGGTGGCGGTTACTCGCACTTTTATCTAGTGCATTCGCTTTTTCTGTCGCGCTTGCAGGATGCGCCACTGGTCCCGACCTGAATCGCGGTAATATTAACGGCGTTGATAGCGGCGTCCCCGCGGGTCCACAGCTCTCTTCCTTTCTCGATCACGCCTCTCCTGGTAGCACGGCTACCGTCTTCAGCAGCCCGCTGGGTAATAACGCGACAGTCAATGTTGAGGATAGCTACTTCTCTGGGACGGGCCTTAAATGCTTGCGCTTGAATGTTGCTGCTGCGGTGGTCTCGCCCGGGTTCGAGAACAGTATCGCGTGTCGCAATACCAACGCTGATGATGCGCAGAATCCTCAGCAAGCCGGCGGTAGGTGGAAGCTGCAGCGCTCCATTATTAATCAAGTGCAGCCGGAATATATCAACCGTAATAATAGTGGTAGTACGTCTAGCGGTCGCATTACCGCTCTGCCCGACTAATTCGTTCAGGAAATAGGAATGTCACAATCTAAATTTTGGCTCCGGGCGAGTGGCCTGGTGGCGGTAGCGTGCCTAAATTACACCCCTTTATACGCACAAGAGGTGGGCGGCTTCGACGGTAATCTGGATCAGCAGCAAGGTAGCGGCACTTATGCTGGCCAGCAGCAGGGCGGCTCAAGCTATTCGAATCAGCAGAGTGGCGGCTCCTATGGGGGGCAGCAGCAAGGTGGCGCTGCAGATGGCAACCAGTCCGTCGACGACCAGCCGCGCGCCAACTGGAACGATTCGAATTACGGCCCAGTAATGAATTCGCAGAATCCTGCCCAGCGGGCCCAGTACGCGAACGTGGCGGCTAACGCTGCGAGCAAGGATTCAGGACCGACCGATCCCGATCTGCTGCCTCCGTTTGGCGGCAACTTGTTCAATGGTGGGTTCCGCAGCAAGGCATCCGATGGCCTGAATCCGGGGTATACCGTGAAGCCGGGCGATCAGATTACGCTGCGCGTGTGGGGAGCGGTTGAGTTCAATCAAACGCTCACCGTTGATCCGAAGGGCAATGTCTTCCTGCCCGGCGTGGGCCCCATTCAGGTACAGGGCACTTCAGCATCTGCCTTGAACGGCACCGTTACTTCCGCGATTCGCCAGATTTATCCGCAGCAGGTGCAGGTATATACCAATCTGCAAGGCGTGCAGCCAGTGGGCGTCTTTGTTACCGGTAACGTTCAGAACCCGGGCCGCTATGCGGGTACGCCTGCTGATTCTGTTCTTTACTTCCTTGATCAGGCCGGCGGTATCGATAACGGCCTGGGCAGCTATCGCGATATCGTGGTCAAGCGTCAGGGCCAGGTTATTCAGCGTATCGACCTCTATGACTTCCTGACCAATGGCGACCTGCCCGAGGTACAGTTCCGCGAAGGCGATACTATCGTGGTCACGAATCGCGGTCCTGCAGTGGCGGTAACTGGCGACGTTCAGCGCCCCTTCCGATATGAGCTGAAAAACGGTGAATCGCTAAGCGGCGATATGGTGACCAAGCTGTCGCGGCTTGAGCCTGGTGTATCCAACGTGTTGCTGCGTGGTCAGCGCGAGAATGGCCCGATGGCCAACTACATGCCGCTGTCGAAGTTCGCCGATGCGCGCATTGAGACCGGCGATGAAGTGTTGTTCAGCGCAGATAAACGTAACGAAACCATCGTGGTTCAGTTGCAGGGCAGTTTCTACGGGCCCAAGCGTTATGCCGTGCCCCGTAACGCGCGCCTTGGCGAGTTGCTGAACGCCATCAGCGTTCCGCAGGACATGACCAGCATCAAGGATGTGTCGGTTATCCGCCAGAGCGTCAAAGAGCAGCAGGAAATTGCGCTGAAAGACAGTCTCGACCGTTTGCAGCAAACCTATCTCGGATATCCCTCTCGTACATCGAAAGAAGCGGAAATCCAGGTTCAGCAAGCGCAGTTGATTGAGCGCTTTGTGGCGCAAGCACGTAAAACCAAGCCGTCCGGACGACTGGTTGTCGCACGCGGCAACGGAATCGCAGATATTCGCCTACAGGATGGCGATATCATTGATATTCCGGAAAGCAACGATTCCATTCTGTTGAGCGGAGAGGTCACCGTGCCGCAGGCGGCGGTGTACACAGAAGGCATGAACGCACTCGACTATATCGAGCAGGCTGGCGGCTTCAGCCCGCGTGCTGATAAAGGTCAGGTACTGGTTGTGCATCGTAATGGTCAGGTGGTGCGTGCCGATCAAACCGCGGTGCGCTCCGGTGACCAGATTCTGGTGCTGCCTAAACCGCCGACCAGCAATCTCGAACTGGCTAGCTCAATCACTCAGATCATGTACAACATCGCGGTTTCTACCGCTGCTGTACTTAGGATCTGATGACAGTGTCTGAATGTTGATAGCAACTGCCGACCTAGTGTCGGCAGCTGTATTTGGGGGTTGGCAAGATGTCGGAAATCACTGAATCGGACCTGCGTAAGCCCAGAAGCCCGTTAAAGGTGACCTGGGACGTATGGTCTGCGCTCGTGCTGCGCGAGTTTACCTCCCGCACAACGTCAGACCGTATGGGCTGGTTTTGGATGTTGTTCGAGCCGCTCGCGACGATCGGGGTGCTCTTGTTTGTGCGTGAATTTTTACGTCACTCCATGAGCCAAGTTACGGGTGCGGAATATATACCATGGCTCATTATTGGGCTGATGTGTTTTTATATTTTTCGCGACTGCATGATGACGCCTATATCGGCAATCAACGCCAACAAAAGCCTGTTCTCTTATCGTCAGGTATTACCTTTCGACACGGTAATTGCGAGGTGTGTGGTAGGGGGGCTGCTGCGCAGCTTTATCTTTTTGGTAGTGGTATCTGCTGCAATTGCAATCGACGTCGTCGATTTTCCATACGATGCGCTGGTTGTATTCAGTAACGTGCTGGGCGTGTGGATGCTGGGCTCAAGCTTGGGAATTCTGTTAGCAGCCTTGTCAACTCTCGTTCCCGAAGTGGGTAGGATTGTGCGATTGCTCTCTACGCCGTTGATGTTTGTGTCAGGGGCGATGTTCCCTATAGAAAGGTTTCCTCTCAATATAAAATTATATATGTCTTGGAATCCTTTGCTTATTGCAATAGAGAAGGTGCGATTAGGTTTTTTCCAGTATTATCACACGCTAAATAATTTAAGTGATATCTACCTATGGAGTGTAATCTTCTTGCTGCTGGGGCTGGGAGTTTTGTTCCACGTTCGCTTTGCTACTCGATTCAAAATGATGTGATGACGCTGGTGGGCTTGCAATGATTAAAGTGGAAAATTTGTTCAAGCGCTACCATGGTCCCTTTGGCGGTGGTTGGGTGCTAAATAATATCAGCTTCACTATTCCGACCAACGTCAGCGTAGGCCTTATTGGGCGTAACGGGGCCGGTAAATCGACACTCTTGAGATTATTGGGAGGAATGGATCATCCTGATCGTGGACGCATTACCAGCGATGCTCGGATTTCTTGGCCTATAGGCCTTAGTGGCGGCGCCAAAGGCAGCATGACAGGACGGCAGAACGTGAAATTCGTAGCCCGAATTCACGGCGTAAAAGATAATCTCTCGGAGTTCATCGCGAGAGTGCAGGAATTTGCTGAGCTAGGTGAGCAGTTTGATCGCCCCGTCAGCACGTATTCCAGCGGTATGAAGTCGCGCCTCAATTTTGGCCTGTCCCTTGCGTTCGATTTCGATGTTTATTTGTCAGACGAGGCAACCTCCGTAGGGGACCGCTCTTTTAGAGAGAAGGCGATGAAAGCGTTTCAGGATCGCATTGCCACCTCGAGTATTGTTATGGCCGCTCATGGTGAGGGAATGCTCAAGGATTTATGTACAGCCGGTGTGGTGCTTGAGAAGGGACATGCGGTGTGGTTTGACGGCATCGAAGATGCTCTCTCTGCGTATCATGATATCAGCGATGGAAAAGCCGACATTTCATCATTTATGAATTCAACTAGCGTGTAACTATGGTTAAAAATACCCTCTCAAAATGGTCAGATGTCGATACCCTCAAGGGTGCTGCGAAACGCTATCCTCAGTGGACAATCTGCGTCGTATTAATCTTGGTCGTCGCTTTTTACTGGGGAGTCTGGGCATCGAATCGCTACGTGTCACATGCACATGTCGTCATCAGTATGCCGCAGATATCAACGGCTCAAGGTAACTTCTCCTCCGAAGACTCCAGTATGAGCCGAGAAATGGCAGCATCGTTATTATTGCGCGATTATATTCAATCTGCAGATATGCTGTCGTATCTTGAGAAGAATACTGATATCCGTGAGCATTTTTCTCAGCACGGGGATATGTTTAGTCGCTTGTGGGACAAGGACGCGCCTACAGAGAAGCTGTTGAAATATTATAAGGGTATCGTGGCAGCCGAGCCCGACGAGTACAGCGGCGTGATGCATGTTGATGTGCAAGCGTACACGCCAGAGGAAGCACATATGCTTGCTTCCGCCATTCTTGCTCAAGGCCAGCGCCATATGAATGAAATGGCGCAGAGAGTCGCACAGCAGCAGGTCAAGTTCCTGGAAAAGCAGTCCGAGATATTGGAAGAGCAGTACCAGCAAGCGCAGCAGGCGAGTTTGAAATTTCAGAACGAGCACAACCTGCCTGAGCCAACGCAAACGCTCCAGAACTTTGGCTCTATCGTTGGTCAGTTGCAGTCCCAACTCGCTAGTTTGAAGGCCCGCAGAGCATCGCTGTCCGCCTTCCAAAGCGCTCAGTCTGCTGAAATGATGTCAGTCAATAATCAAATCAGAGCAACACAGCGTCAAATTGATAACGAGCAGCAGAAGCTGGCCAGCAGTTCCGGCAAACCATTGAACAGTGTTGCGGCTGAATTCCAAGTACTGCAGCTGCAAACCCAATTTGCGCTGCAAGCATACTCGGGGGTTCTGACGGCGCTTCAAAATGCACGGGTTGCAGCTGTCAATCAAACGGTTCAGGTTTCTTATTTACAGCAGCCTACTTTGCCACAGTACTCGGAAGTTCCTGCGCGCCTCTACAATGTTGTTGTTTTCTCCATTGTAGTTTTATTTATAACGTTGATCGTTAATATGCTGGTTCTGATTATCAGAGACCATAAAGATTAGAAGTTTTTCAGCGTTAATATGAAGGTCACGTGTCATGATGCGTATCGATGCTGTTGGATGAGGTGAATGGCATCTGAATCGAGCTCGCACACTCGAAGCTGGTCGACAGGAGCGTGTTTCAACTGAACGCGAGACCAGTTTCGACGGTTTTGTTTGCGCATTCGGGGGCTGTTCATCCGCATACGGTTTCGATGTGGCCCAGCAAATTGTAAAGAATAGCTTCAACATAGGATGGTAGAGGCAATGGAAAGGTCGTCAGTACAAATCACTCAGCAAGAGTCGCGTAGTGTTGCTAGCTCTTCACTGCAGGCTTTGGCGCAAGGGTCAATGTTTTGGCGGCCAGCGCACACAGCTCCTTCTGCCTGGCTGCACCATCTCCCTTGGCTATTTTGGATGATGGAAGCCTTGAAGCCCTCACGTTGTGTGACTCTTGGCGTGTCTGAAGGGAGCCCGCACCTGGCTTTTTGCCAAGCAGTTTCTAGGCTGGGCTTGGAGGGTGAATGTTTGCTCATCCAAAGGTCCGGGAACACGACGGCAGATGAAGTGCATGGAGTGGCTGAACGTTTGTACGGCTCCGCTTCATCCTGGATACAATCAAACATGCGTCGCGGTGCTCGAGTCGTTGAGAGTGGCTCGGTGGATGTTCTTGCTTTTGATTTGTTCGCTGAAGACGATGAAGATCTTGAGGACTTGGTAGATCGGTGGTTACCAAAGCTTAGCGATCAAGGGGTAATGTTGTTTGCTGGGATCAACCGTGACGATGGTGCTTCCAGCACCTATCAAGTATTCGCCGAGCTGAGTAAGGAATACCCTGCGTTTCATTTCAACCACGGCGAAGGCTTGGGAATTCTGCTAGTGGGTTCTCAGCCGAATATCCTGCTGCAAACAATGCAAGAACGATTCGAAAGTGCGAACTCGGCTACTCTAGTTCGCGATGTGTTTTCGCGCTTGGGTAGAGGTTGTGCTGATCAGGTAACGATAGCGGAGCAGAAAAACCAGTTAGGCTTCTTGAATCAGCGCCTTACTGAAGTAGAAGACGCCCGTGAAGAACTGCACCGAGCACAGTTGTCGCTTCAAGCAAAAGACAGCGATATAGATAAACTCAACCACGCTCTCGAACTGAAGGAAAAAGAAATAGAAGCTCACTTCGCTCAACTTGCGGAGTACAGCGCATCCTTTGATCAGGCGGTGGCGGCTCATGTTGATCCGGAACCGCAATTTGTTGAGTCCGATGAGCCAGCAGATTCATCTGATATTGAAGATGAAGAAAAGCGTGCTTTAGAAGAACAAGTCGCAAATTATGAGCAGCAGTTGAGCGCCTACGAAGAAAATGTTTATCGACTAAATGCAGAGGTCGAAGATAAAGATAAAGCGTTGAACGAATTGCGGGTTGATCATCAGCAGATTGTTGATCAACTTGAAAAGTCAGAATCGGAAATTGCCCGTCTTTCCAGTGATCATCAGTCCTCTCAAGAGCATATGGAATCCCAGCTCGCTAGAGAGAAGAGGATTGCTCGGCGTCAGAAAGAAGAGTTGGAAGATCTTGTAAGGAACTCGGCTAAAAAAGTAGACCAGTTGACCCTGCAGATCGAAGCTCTGTCGAAAACCAATGAACAAAATAAACTGCAGATTGAGGAGTTGCGACGTGCGGTTGAAGAGCGCGACAGCATTGTTGCGGTGCAGCTTGCCGAAATGGAGCGTTTGGAAAAACTGATCAAGTCGCCGGCTGTCAACGATCCTGTGCAATCCGTTGACGTGGCGCAGGAGCCCATCAATGTGCAGCCTGATCACCCGGAAATGCCGGAGACGTCCACTCCAGTAGCGCTGGCTCCTCAGCTCAAGAACCATAACCATCTCTTCGATCGGCGTAAAAAACGCAAGCTGGATCGCCTGACTAAGGATCGAGCCTATCTGGATATCGCTGGCAGTAAGTGGTTCGATGCCGAATGGTATCTCCAACAAAATGCGGATGTTGCAGCAGATGACGTCTACTCGATTTATCCGGCTTTGCATTACCTCAAATTTGGCGGCTTCGAGGGGCGTAATCCCTGCGCGCACTTCAATAGCCAAGAGTATTTGGATGCATATCCCGATGTAGTAGAGGCTGGTATCAACCCGCTGCTGCATTTCGTACGTGTCGGTGAGAAGGAAGGCAGATAACACCTTGTGCTGGTTATTTTGAGGTAAAGATGTATTCACTTATGTGCGTGTAGCAAGCTCATTTGCGCGCACTTCCAACGTGCAGAGAACCAGTGCAATGCTAATGGCTCTTATTGCCTCCTCTCGAGAACGTTCTTCGATTAAATTTCTTCGCCAAAGTGGCGCGTTCAACGCAAGTTTCTATTTGCGGCATTGCTCTGCGCTCCAGAAATTTTTTCCGGGCGGTCCTGAGTTGCACTATATCCGTCACGGCTGGAGGTCAGGATTAGACCCCCATCCAGGTTTTTCCACATCATGGTATTTGGCTCAATACCCCGATGTTGCAGCAGGCGGTATTAATCCCTATGTCCACTATCTCAAGTTCGGAGCATTCGAGGAGCGTTCACCCTCAGCATCGGGCTACATCAGCGATATCCCTCAGCTCTCCTGGACCCCAGTCTGGCATTATCATCAAGCGTGGATTGGGTTTGTTAGGCTGGGCATCACTGGCCTTATTGATCAGGCAAACGCCTCTGACGTTCCCAGCAGCTCACAATTGGACAGTGCGCGTACCGATGCGCTGTGGTATCTCGCCAAGTGGTTCTTCCGTTATGAGGCTTTTGAGCAGGCATACTCATGCCTCCAAAGGCTGAAAAGCCTCGGGCGAGGTCGGCATGCTAGCCGGCTTCCGACGGCGTTGGCCAAATGCGCACTTAACCTTTCCAAAGATCAAGAAGCGTACCAGTACGTAGAGCGAGAAGAGATAGCGAAAGACTCTATCAATGGCGCTTTGATCCAGTTGAGTCAGGCATATTTGCCCGCCGAGAGTCGTCTCGCGCTGCTGAACAACTTATGGCAGGCAGCAGGATTGGCAACTATCAGAAGCTCTTCATATTCTGAAGCGGCCCGCTTTTACCCTCGCCTTGAAGACTCACTGATCGCCCGCTTGGCGCCAGCCCTCCCTGCCGGCCGTATAGTCGATGGCCCATTGGTCTCGGTGATCGTTCCAGTGTTTAACGGAGCTGCTACGCTGCCCATAGCGCTTCGATCGTTGAGCGCGCAAAGCTGGACGAACCTTGAAATCATTGTAGTAGATGATGCGAGCGATGACGGGACAGACGAAGTAGTAGAGGCTCTAACCAGTCATGATCAACGCATCACGCTGATTCGCAACGAAGTCAATCAAGGTGCGTATAGCGCACGAAATAAGGGCCTTGCGGCTGCAAGAGGGGACTTTGTTACCGTTCACGACAGTGATGACTGGTCGCATCCTCAAAAAATTGAAATGCAGGTTAATGCGCTTTTAGCAGATACGTCCTTGTTCGCTTCTTGCTCGTCGTGGGTCAGGGTTAGCAAGCAACTGTTTGCTATTGGGCCAGGTCACTTGGATCTTGATTGGGTGGAGCCTAATGCTTCTTCTTACATGTACAGACGGGACGTGTTGGAAACGTTGGGTAACTGGGTAGATGTAAAAGTGTCCGCCGACACTGAATTTACGGACCGTTGTGCCGCGTATTACGGTGACAGTGCGATTTGCGAGGTGATGCCGGAACTGCCGCTATCCTTCTCTTTAGTACGTAATACCTCGTTGACTCGTCGCTCTTCAACGCATTCGCGTACCAGTCATTATGGCATGCGTCATTTGTTTCTTGAGGCCGCCCGATGGTGGCACAGGCGTCAGTTAGAAAAACGTGGAACCGGACTGACATGGGAAAAAGTCACCGATGATTCTCCCTTCCCGATTCCTCTGGGTAATCAGCATCAGCCGGAGCTCCAGTACGATGTGGCGGTGGTTGCCAACGCATCACAGAAAAACTCCCAATTATCTCAATTGGTCGCTCACTTGCAGGCTCTTTCTGAAAGCGGACATTCAGTCGTGTTGTTCTCGTGGTGTATTCCCGACGATTTTGCGAGCAACACGTTAGCCGACGACGTTTGGGAAGCCTGCTGCAAAAACGGTATTGCAATTGCCCATGACGGGCTCGTGCTTAACGTTAACGAGCTCCAGGTACAGCATGCGGCATCTGTCCGTGAATGGCCTGACCGTGTTCCGCAGATGAGAGCCGTGAATTGGGTTAACGATTTAAATGGCTCCCCGCTTCCCCAACATCTAGGTGAGGAATTGAAGAGTTATTTCCAGGATGGGGGAAGCGATTTCAGTGCCGCTGCATGTTTGGATGGGACAGTTTAATGAAATTTGCGATAGCGGCGATTGTAAAAAATGAGGTTGATTCAATAGAAGAGTGGGTTGCCTACCACCGTTTACTGGGAGCAGACCACTTTCTTATTGCTGATAATGGCAGTACGGACGGCACCCGGGAATATTTGCTGTCTTTAAGCGGTCTTGAATGGATGACGGTCATTGATTTTGTGACCTCTCGCGAGAATCCCCCGCAGTTGCTTGCTTATAGCAAACTGATTTCTGAGTGCCCCACATCGGTGCCCTTGCTTACCTTCATTGATGCCGATGAGTACATATTGCCGATGCCCGAGGATGATTATCGTGATGCCTCTTTGCGTCGGCAGATGGATGTGTGGGTGAATGCTCGCTTCTCCAACCCTGGTGTAAGCGCGGTGGCCATGAACTGGGCGACATTTGGTTCCTCGGGTCATAAGTTCAAGACGGATGAGTTAGTGATAGAGCGCTTCCAAAAACGAAGCACCACCAAGTTTCTTCCTAACAAGCATTACAAAGCGATTGTTCGTCGCGAGCATTTAGAACGCATGGAAAGCCCCCATCAGCCGTTGCTCTCTCAAGGGAAGATGGTCAATGCGCTGGGTAGGACATGTGATTATTATGTTTCCCCAAGTTTAGGCGCGCGTAAGGGATTGTCGGAGAAGCTTATCTGGCGGGGTGCGCGAATCAATCACTACATTGTGAAGTCCGTCGAAGAGTTCGTATCAAAAAAATCCCCCCGAGGTAGTGCGACTCAATTAGGGCGAGAAAAAAAAGCAGAGTATTTTGAAACTTTCGACAAGAACGATGTAACAGATGATCGGTTGGCCGGTTACGCCGACGAAGTTAAAAAAGAAATGCAGAAGCTGGCGCTACATCGTCAGCTAGCTCTCAAACTCCGTAATATCGATGTGTCCCAAGGTTTGGGGCAGAAGCTTGAGAAAGCGTTGTTTCGCCGTAAGAAGGCCGATCTTTCATCGCTGCTCCGTGAATTTCATCTGGATTATCCGGAGCAGCAGGCAATGGCTCGCATGCAGGATGGGCAAGTTGTTGTCCAGGGCTGGCTGCTGCTTGCTGACGAATTTGCCGAGTTTCATGAGCATGCCAAGGTGGTTATCCGCCTGACCTCCAAATGCGAACTGACGTTGCCGCTGAATATAGAGCGGCCAGATGTCATTAAGCATTTCGCGCTCGATACAGCGGAAAACAATCAGCTGTTGTGCGGGTTTAGGGTGCTACTTTCTCCTAGCGTAGAGCATTTTTCCTTGACTCTTGAACTTGACGGTTTTCGTTGGCACTTGGAGGATGTAAAGGTCAACACCGATCAGAAAGCGCCTGACCCTGCACAGCAAGTATTGATCGGTGATAACGACTTTCTCTACCTAAAGGCTGATGCCAATCATGGTTTGTATCAGCATTCCGGTCAGCTGTTATTGACGCCAACGGGGCTTGACGCTTGGCAGCAATATCTTGATGCGGTCGGGAAAGCGGCTAGCAAGTTAGATGCTGCATATCGCGTGATGGTTGTTCCCTCTAAGGAGGCCGTGCTGGATGGTTATATTCCTGTCTCGGCTGGTGGCTTTACTCCTGCTGATCAAATAGTTCACCTTTCCCCCAATGTTAGCTATCCAATAGAGGCGCTGAAGTCACTAGGTGATGGTGCCTATTTCCGTACGGATACCCACTGGACGCATGAGGGTGCTCTTTCGGCGCTGTTAGGTGTACTGGCGGATGCGGGCAGAGATATCACTGTTCTTGAATCGCTGTTTCAGAACGATGTCTATAAAATCCATGACTACGTGGGGGATTTAGGTAACAAGTTATCGCCCCCCGTCTCTCGTCCGGTGCGTGTTCTAAGTTCGTTCAAGTATCGGGATTTGATCGTCTATGACAATGGGTTATCCAACCACGGTCGAATTGTAGTTATGGAGAACGAGGAGGCATTGTGGGACGAAACGTTGCTTATATTCGGCGCTTCTTCAAGCACGATGCTTTTTTTCTTTGTTTCGCGCATTTTTTCGCGCGTGGTATTCGCGCACACCACAGGGCATTGGGATAACGATTTCGCGCGGCACGTATCGCCCGATCTCGTATTGCTCCAAACCAATGCGAGGTTTGTTACGGTTCCTCCCCATGCGGATTTTTCGATCAAGAAAACGATCAAACAGAAGGTATCTGGAGCAGGGACTTCGACTCAGCAGTTTTTAGACGCCCGAGTTGTCAAGGAAAGACAACCCGAACGCTCGGCATGCTGGGATCAGTGGGATAAATGGTTGCTCGATAGCATTGGTTCGAACGGTTCTGACGGAAGCTCTGCGGTTGAATAATTTTTGATGACTTTTAAAACGTTTTTCCTTGAGACATTACCGTTAAAGCTTGGACTAAATACGTCTCCGCGGCTTTCATCCATCGGCATGGTCAAGTGCTCGGCGGATGACGATATTTCTGCCATTTTTTCGTGGGAATCGACCGGCGATGAGGCGTATTTCCACAGTGAAAAAGCACTCCCGCGTGTGGGCTTCAACATGCTGGAGATAGAGATAGAGCATGACCAAACATCCGCTGCTGCGGGCATAACGTTTGATCGGGGCAATGGTTTTGACCGCCGCAATACCATTTACCTTGCGGTGAGACGAGGTCGAGTGGCCAAGCGGATTTGCTATGTTCCCTGGGGAATTAAAGGCATCCGGTTAGAACCTTTATCAGGGAAAAAAGGTTCTTTCTCCATTAGACGCTTCCGCTTTATCTGGCTGACGCCGCGTTTTGCACACAGCAGAATGCTGCGGCGGCTGAATTACGCCGATAGGCATTTCCAGGGCGCTGGTGAGCGGAAGATTTATACGGCGTTGCGGCAGGAGAGCCAGGAAGAAGGCGTGAACTGGCGCCGGTTACTGACGGCCTACTATGAGGGTACCTTTGCGCGCGGTGCGCCAAATTTCAATTACGCACTATGGCGTGAACAGATAGAGCCGTTAAGAGAGCCTTCCAATAACCGCGTGTCGATCGCTATTGAAAAATTGACTGAACATTCGAATTTCGGCATCGCAATAGCCAGCCAAGGGGCTTCGATAGACGACGTGGCGACAACCGTCGACTCGCTAATAGCACAGCGTTATTCGCGCTGGTACTTATTGGTAACCGCCGAGCAGAACGCTGATAGCGATATTCAAGCGTTGCTAGCGCAGCGCTTGGAACAGCACGAAGATTTGGCGGCGCATTTGCTGATTCAACCATCCGATGGGGATGGGGCATTTTATAATTGGATAACATCGTTATCCGATCAGCTCGATTATATCTCTGTCCTGGCGGCAGGCGACGCGCTCGCCAGCAACGCGACCTACCACCTCGCCGCTCACAGCTTTCAGCACCCAGATGCAGCGTTGCTGTATGGCGACGAAGATCGACGGATAGATGGCGAGCGATCATTGCCCAATTTCAAGCCAGAATGGAACGCCGATCTACTACTGTCAGTGAACTACATGGGTCGTGCGGTCGCCTTCTCGTCACAGCGGCTGCTGCAGTTCATTCAACCGATCAAATCGTTCGAAGACGTGGATTTGCATGCACTGCTGCTCGCATTTACCGACGCATTGCCCAAAGAAAATATTCAGCATGTAGCGTATATAATCCTGCACCGTCGTTATTCGGATACAACCAGTGCCGCTGAACTGTCGCCAAATGGCCCAGGTTACAGCCGCTCAGCGGTATCGCAGTTTTTGAAGGAAAAAAACGCTGATGTCGTTGTTTCCGAGCAGATAGGTGTGGGGTGCCGTGTGCAATGGAATTTGCCTGAAACGCCTCCTTCGGTAACCTTGCTGATTCCCACGCGCGATATGGTGCATATGCTCAGGCCATGTGTGAATCGAATTCTCGAGCTAACTGATTATCCGAACTTCGACATTATTATCTTGGATAATCAGTCCTCGGATCCCGAAGCACTCGCCTATTTGAATGACATCGAACACGAGGCTCGAGTGCGCGTGCTGCGCTGGAATCACCCCTTCAATTACTCAGCGGTCAATAACTTTGGGGCTCGCCACTGTCAGAGCGATATCATCGGTTTGGTCAATAACGATATCGAGCCGATCAATAGCGGTTGGCTAACCGAAATGGTCAGCCACGCGATCCGGCCGGAGATAGGGTGTGTAGGGGCTAAATTGTATTACCCCGACGACACGCTGCAGCACGCAGGGGTCATTCTTGGTCTGGGTGGGGTTGCTGGACATGCCCACCGTTTTTTCCCTCGTAGCGAAGGGGGCTTTCAAAATCGTTTGAATCACATCCAGAACCTTTCGGCTGTAACGGCTGCATGTCTACTGTTGCGCCGCGACCTGTTCGAGAAGGTCGGGGGCTTGGAAGAGGAGCACCTACCGGTGGCGTATAACGATGTCGATTTATGCCTCAAGGTAAGGGAATTGGGTTACCGGAATCTCTGGACGCCGTTTGCCGAGTTATATCACCACGAATCGGTGTCTCGCGGGGCTGATGATAATCCCGCCAAAAAGGCTAGGGCGAAGCGCGAGGTAGATTATTTCCGAGGTCGTTGGGCAGACCAACTGCTTCATGACCCAGCTTATAACCCGAACCTTACCGTAAGCTTCGAAGATTTTTCGTTGAGATAGCAAACGTTTCTTCGAGTCGTTGGCCGCTGGGAAGGTGCTGCCAATAAACCTTTAGATTGTATGCAAACGCTGCGGCGTTTGAGTGGGAGTAATGCCGGTGGCACGCAAAGGAATTGTATTAGCCGGTGGTACGGGAACTCGGCTGTATCCGCTAACGTTCGCAATATCCAAACAGTTATTGCCTGTATACGATAAGCCGATGATTTTTTACCCCATTTCAGTACTTATGCTGGCGGGGATAAATGAAATTCTTATCATCTGCACGGGATCCGATCTGCCTCTCTTCAAGAATCTGCTGGGAAATGGTCGTCAATTCGGAGTTCGCTTTGAATATGCAGTGCAGGAAGCACCGGAAGGATTAGCTCAAGCGTTCATGCTTGGCGCTAATTTTATTGGCCGTGACAGCGTTTGTTTGGTGCTTGGCGATAATATTTTTCACGGTCAGCACTTCTCCGAAAAACTTCTGAAAGCCAGCAGCAAGGAAAGCGGCGCAACCGTATTTGGTTACCCAGTGAACGATCCAGAGCGCTTTGGTGTCGTTGAACTGGACGAGTCGGGTGAACCCCTTTCCGTTCAAGAGAAGCCTTCGAGTCCGCGCTCAAATTATGCCGTAACAGGACTCTATTTTTACGATAATAGCGTGATCGATATTGCGAAGGAAGTCCGGCCATCTGAGCGAGGTGAGTTGGAAATTACGCCGATCAATAGAGCCTATTTGGAACGAGACGCGCTTGAAGTGGAAAAGCTGGGACGCGGATTCGTTTGGCTGGATACCGGTACTCACGAAAGCCTGCTCGAAGCAGGGCAGTACGTGCAGACAGTGGAAAAGCAGCAAGGCCTAAAGCTTGCTTGTTTGGAAGAGATTGCTTGGCGCAAAGGATGGATTTCTGACCAGGAGCTGTCTGACCAGGCGCACTGCCTTCGTAAAACAGGATATGGCCAATATCTGTCGTCTTTGCTGACATGATAAATGGAACGTTAGATATCTATGCTCTATGAACATCTTGCCATCGCTGATGTGGTCTTGATCACCCCAAAAGTGTTTGAAGATAGCCGGGGCTTTTTCTTCGAGTCTTTTCGTCAAAAAGAGTTTGAGCACCACTGTGGCGACTACCGGTTTGTCCAGGATAACCACAGTGCCTCTCGACAAGGCGTATTACGCGGCCTGCATTATCAGCTGAAACACCCCCAGGGCAAGCTAGTGCGGGTGACAAGGGGCTGCGTATTTGACGTCGCGGTTGATCTCAGGGTCAACAGCCCGACGTTCGGTCAGTGGGTCGGAGCAAGGCTCGATGACGAGCGCAAGCAAATGCTATGGGTACCCCCGGGGTTCGCTCATGGTTTTTATGTGATAAGCGAATTTGCTGAGTTCCAGTACAAATGTACGGAGTATTATTTTCCAGAAGATCAATACTCTATTTCGTGGAATGATTCAGATATTGGAATAAAATGGCCCTTAAGTGGCGATGCTCCGTTATTGCTATCAGACAATGATTCTAAAGCAATAAGTTTAAAAGAAGCATCATTCCAATTTTAACAATGCTTGCAGTATTAAATATTTTGCTTATATTTAAAAGCAATCGATTTTGTTCTGCTGGTATAAATGCCTAACTCCAGGAGATATAATGAGCGAAGAAGTAAATGGCGATGACGACCTACAAATTCAATTGTTGGAGCCAAGTCTGCATTTTTTATCGGATAAACTAAACGATACGAGACGGTCTCTCGCAATTGAGAGAAGGAAAAGTCGCAGTAAGAAAAAGCGTGAAAATAATGCTGATATTGGCGCTTTTACTCCCGAAGAATTATCCTTTAGCGACGCGCGAAACTATTATAATCAAGAAAAATATCGTGAGGCGCGCGAAATCTATCTATCGTTAGCGCAGCGTAAGCCTGAGATGAGTACGATCTGTGAGAGTCTCGCGCGCCGATGCGCTCAGCTGATCACCGACGATAGCGAAACTAGTGTGAGTGATCACGCCCCAGAAAATAGTGACTTTGCTGAAATCTTTAAAAATGAGGAATCTGGCTGGTCCGCGGTCATCACGATGTGGAAAAGAACGGATTATCTTGAAGAGCAGCTCGAAGCGCTGTTTAACCAAACGATTCCACCTGACCAGATTATTATATTGCAAAATGGTAACCACTTCGTTGTCGCTCCGGAGCTGATAACCAAGTATGGTCTTCAAATTATTCGATCAGACGTTAATAGTCTTTATACAAGATGGATCGTGGGATATCTTTGCGATTCTGAATATATTTATGTCTTAGACGACGATGTTATTCCAGGTCGTCATTGGATTGAGCTTTGTATCAGTACGTCCAAGGAAGGCAATGCGTTGGTGGGGCCATCTGGACGAAAAGCCGCGCTGGATAATAAAGATAGGGCATGGGACAGTGTTGAAAATCTCGGAAAAGATGAAGCATTGGAATGTGACTGGGTATGCAATGCGTACTTTTTCAAGAAGGACTGGATCAAATATATCGTAAGCTGTGCACGTTACAATAATACTCAGAAAACCTTTGATGATATCCAGTTGGCGACCACGTTGAAGCAAAATGGTGGAATCAAAGCAATGGTTCCTCCTCAGCGCAGTAGAGACGGGGAATGGAGTGGTCATACCAAACGCCAGTATGGGCATGACGAGCACGCATTGTGGAAGCGCAATGCGTCATTACATCTCGATGAACGTAGGAAGTTTATCCAAGAGATAGATGATGCCGGGTTCGAGTGGTCTTAACAGGTTTCGGGAATTAGGAAAATGAGCATCGATATATCAGCATGGCTGGAATCCGCAGCACCCAATCATCTTATTCGTTTGAAGGGGGCGAAAGTTCCCGGTAGGAAAAGCGAGTTCATCGACTTCATCTCGCGCTTCTCTTTTCAGGTTCCTTCCTTGGAAGCTAGAACATCATCTTTGGATTGGTGGGAATCTCACTCCAATATCAAGTCTTGCCAAGCTGTCACTGCTTTATGTGTTAGTACGGCCCAGATTGGCGAGATAGAGCAGATGTCCGACAGTTTGTCGAAAAGCATCGTTAAATGCTGGAGCGCTGAAAAGGACGAAACAGCTCTGCTCGATTACGTTCTATCAGAAGATTGGGGCAAAGTGCTCCTTATCTCCGAAAAAGAGAAGAATAAGATAATAGAGTCTGCAATTAAGCGCGTTCACAATAGTCGCTCCGACGAGCTTGCTCTTTTCGTTATAAAATTGTGTACTCAGAGAAATGAGAGACAAATAGTCGAAAAAGCCGTCGGTAGAAAGGGGTATGCGGAGCTCATGTTTACCCTTTTGCAGAAGGCGAAGGGTAGAACTGGCGGTCTACTCAAAGCGGCCGCGTTCCTCCTTCGAAGGGAGTCTCCGCTGATCAACGAGGGGATTTCCATTCCTCTGGATAGGGTAAAAGACTTTACTGTCAGTAATGAACTTGATGATCAGACCCTGTTCGCCATAATTTCCTTGCTAGTGAAAGTGGGAAATTTGGATGTGAGCCGTTGTATTGAAGAATTTTCAGAATCTCACCCCGCGGCGATTGAGATGCTGCTATACACATTTGGTCACCGGGTGTTGATATGGGATGAAATTCAGGCTTCGTGTATCGCTAGTGGTATCGCTCCCTTTAATAACCAGGCGATCAAAAGTAAAACGCTGAATAGTTTTTACGAAGCGCTAGCGGAGAAAGGTCAGGAAGGGCATGGCGGAGCCAAAAAGCTCAATAAGTCTCTGAAAGTAGGCGTGATAATAACTACTTTTAATCCAGATACAGTAAAGCTGAAGTCATCGATCTCATCGGTACTTCATCAAAATTATAAAAATACGTATGTCGTTCTCATTGACGACAATAGTTCGCCTGAGATCCAGGAAGAGATTGATCGCGTCGTTTCAGAAATTGATGACACGCGGGTAGTATTTTATAGAAATCCAGAAAATATAGGCCAGTATCTTTCCAGAAACAAGGCGGTAGAGCTTATGGAAGACTGCGACTATTTTACTATACAAGACGACGATGATTTCTCCCATCCTGACCGAATCCAAGAGCAACTGTATTTGATCACCGGAAATGATCAGCTGAAGTTGGTAATGGCACAGCAAGCTAGGTTCACTGAGGATATGCGGTACGTAGCCGATAAAAGGGATCCCCTCATCTTTGATCCTAGTCCCGCGACGAGTATGTTCTCGCGCGAGACGTTCAAAGAAGTGGGAGGCTTCTCTAACGTACGCACCCGAGGAGACACCGAGTATATTCAGCGTATCAAGAATCGCTGGGGAGAGGAGTCTATCTCGTACGTAGACGCGCCCTTGTACCTTATGCGCTGCACTCCCGATACAGTTTCAGCTTCAAAGGACAAAACGTTGAAATCACAGTTGGATGTTTTTAGAAGGAAGATGTCCAATCCAGAGCAATTCCAAAACATCACTACTCAGCAGTGGGCGTTAAGTAAGTAACCTGCCTGCTAGCTTAGTGTAAGTTTAAGTCCCTAGTGAGATTTGGCGATCAACCTAGGGGCCTTTGTTGTGCCTCTGATATGATGGTGAATCTTGGTTCGAGACCACCGATAAGTAGGTTGAATAAAATGTTTAATGGCCCAAAGCTGACCAAGCATGTTAGAGAGTTGTTGTTATCTGGAGATTTTGTTCAGGTCGAAGAAATTCTTTATAAAGATCTCCGAGAATTCCCCGATGGGGAGCGGAATAGGATAAAGCAACTTCGTAAGCTTTACGACGGTGTAAAGAGGGAAAAAGAGAGGCTATCTGGAGCGGGCGAAGAAAAGGTTAACTTGCAGATCTGCCAAAAAGAGGTAGAGGAAATTGAGCGCTTTCCTAAAAACCTTTTTACGCTCAATAGTGGTTTCTACTCGGTAGGAAAAAAATTCAGCGAACCAGGATCGTTTGAAGAACAGTTCAAGAACGAGTCAGAGCAGACGCGAAAGAAACTAACGCTAGCAAGGTTTCATGTGCCGGTAGATGCCGGCAACTACGACGATCTCGGTATTCTCGATAATGTTTCCATTTGTGGAGCAGGCTCAATGATGCACGCTTACGCATTTGGGGAAGACCTTTACCTGAATGAAGAGTCGGCGCGACTTGCAAAGGCATGCACAACAAATTCGCGTAAGGTTATCGAAGAAGAAATTCCGCGGGCACTGCTGCTACCTATACCTCATCATCCAGGTAATTATTACCATGTGATGGCAGAGATGGTTTACGGTCTGAGATTTGCGCACCGAGTTGCTAAAAGTATTCCCATTATTTACCAACAAGATGATTTTGGTCTCCTCCCGCCGATTTGTAGAAGGCTAGGGATCAACACCAAGCGTTTGCTTAGCTTCGAAGAAGTAGCAGGATGCTCTATAAAGCAGGCTGTACTGCCCGGTCAACCACCCTATTACTGGAACAGTAACGTATTCGATTTTTTCGGCAATCTTGTGCAAAGCGAAGAGTGTGGGCTGTTAAATCTGTATATTTCACGCAGTAATGGAAGCAGAGGGCCAAGCAACGAGCGCGATTTGGAAGTATTATTGTCCCGCAAAGGTTTTATTATTATTCACGCTGAGAGCCTGAGCATTGAACAGCAAATGCTCTTGTTTTCGATGGCCGGCAAGGTAGTCGCTCCGCATGGAGCGGGCTTGACTAACATCGCCTTTATGAAAAAGGGCTCTTTCCTACTGGAGCTTTTCCCCAGTCATATGCTTATTAGAGACTTTTACATGAGGTCCAAGCATAACGATATGTCCTATAAATGTTTTATCTACGAAGACGAGATAGATGTAAAAGCGATTGAGAAATTAATATCCGATACTTGAGAGTAAAATGAAATATTTGAATTTTCTGTGCGGATCGCTCCTCAGCGCAACACTGGTCTTCAGTGGTTATGCTCAAGCTGATGCCCCTTCTCAACCATACCAGCTCAAAAACGCAGCGAGATGTGCGCCCCATATCGGCAGAGGGGGAAATTTAGAAGGCCACGGGATATATTATAAGGGCAAGTGCGAGGGAAACGGTGAGCCCCCTAGCTTGGATGGAGGCAACGTTCTCGAGTTTAAAGCAAGCGGTAATGAAGAGCGAAAAACGGATAGAAGCGAACTCGCGGCTACGTTGAATCAAATGCAGCTGGGTAAGCAGTACTATATCTCAGTTAAGATGCGAATTCCGAAAGAGACATCCGTCACCAACGATTTTTTCTACGTTATGCAATTTTGGCAGGGTCCTAATTTCAGTCCGCTGGCGGGGATTCGTATCACTCGAGGCACCTCTCATGGAGGGATGCTTATGGCAAGAGATAAAAAGTATCCACGGGGCCATAGTGTTGCGAAGATAGATTTTTCAGACGGGAAATGGAAGAATTTGATTATCGGGATAAGGGTTAAGAAAAACGGGCGAGGCGCCATGCAGCTGTATGACACTCATGCAAGATTGGCGCAGTGGAACGGGAGGCTTGGCTATTCTAGTGATAAAAGGGCCCTTAGTATTTATCGGCTGAAATTTGGAATATATAAAGCGGCTGAACCTGGCGGAAACTACCAAAGTATCATGACGGTTCCAAGAATATTCGATAATCTTGAAGACGCTCGCACCTATTTTGACTAATTCAGTCGATTTAGTTTTTAGTCTTATCTGTTATCTACTTTTATTCAATGATTTAAACTTTTTGGCGCTGGGTTCAGCATCGAAAGATGGTAAAAGTAGAGGCACTGTCTCGAAGCGTTACTTACTATATGCCCCTGCGCTCACCTGAGTCACTGTATTTTCCACTGCACCTCCTACCCTGATTACGTTCTGCAGTGCGGCACTGCCTAAAAAAAAATATCTATGAGCGATCTGACACAGGGCCTGATGGTACGTTACTAAATCAGCGCTGAACCATATGCCTCTCATAACCTCTGCCTCTCGACGCTGTTAAAATCGGTGGATCATCCGAGACTAGTAGAGAGTTGAGTATAGCAATATAATTAATTCTATTAAACTTTCAGTCAGTTTTTTGCTAACAGACATTAAAAGAGTCTTTAATGAATAAAGAAAAGCTAATTGTAGATGACAATTTTGAAAAAGCGCTGGTTGAACAAGAAAGCGTAACTGCTGAGCTAAACTCCGACTTTGATTTTAATGAAACTAAAAGAATTAATTTTGTAGTCAACGGCGTTACATTCGAAACTTTTTTCAAGGCATCTAGTACCAAGCGACTTTTTGTTCTTTATCCCGGAGGCGGCAGGAGGAGAACCAACACCAGATTTGATAGAGTGTCTTGGTCTAGTAAACTGAATGGTAATGTCTTATGTATAGAGGACCCGATGTATAAAATTCATCCCGGTATCTATTCGGGGTGGTTCTATGGGGATGAAAAAAATTTTTTAATGGACGATGTGGTTTGTATAATTGAAAAAATTATAAGTAGAAAAAAAATAAGTAGAGAAAATGTGGTTCACATCGGTTCTTCATGTGGTGGCCATTCTGCTGTATACGGGGCCCATAGCGTATCAGGCAGCACTGCATTAGTTTTCAACCCACAACTAGTACTCGATGCACACAAAACTTTTTTCGATTTGGAGAAAAAGTTAGGGCATCAAGTGACCGAAAATAATATCTCTGGACGAAGAGATCTAAGATCTGTTTTTAAAAACCCTGATAGTAAATATATAATTTGGTCTAATATTGAATGCCGTGACGATAAAATGCACACTGAATATGCAGTCAAGGAGTTTGGCGGCAGCTTGTCGACAGGGGTTCATATTTATGGTAACACCGTATTTTTAACAAATAGAATTAAATCTACAAATCCCCATATGGATTTTTCGTATCTTACTCCCGAGCATTGCATGATGCTTATGGACAATGTCACAAGAGAAAGTAAAAGTTTAGCCGGCTCGGTTAACGATTTAACAACAACATATATAAACGAAAAAAATTCAGAAGCGATAAATAACGCATTTAATATAACTAATCGCTCTTTGCTGGCCACTGAATACGAGGCTGTAGCTCCATTTAACAATATCTTCTTTTTGGCGCGAAGAGTGAAGAGTGACAATGACTGTCGATTTATCATAAGATTACAAGGCAATAAAACAAAACTGGAAGTGGGTTTTTTTATGCCATTTAAATACTTTTCGGATATTGAGTGGCATAGGCGGAAATTTAGCAGTAGCAATGAAAACGAAATATATCGATTAACGAAAAACGAGATGGGATTGTCAATTAAGGTAAATGATATAGAATTCGGGGATGCATCCCGGTGCATGACTAATATTTTGTCAGTGGTGAAAAAATATTACAATAGTGTCGCGAGTGATAATACACGTAGGCGTTATTTATTTTCTTCTCATAGGAAAATAGTATGCTATGATAGAACTAATAATTATTTTGTTCAGGCCGATATTGAATCATATGCCCTAAACCGGCTCATACCGCTAGAAATAGTGGGGGATTTGTCTAGCCCTTCTTTGAGCGAAGATGTAATTTGGTGTGACGATAAATTAATTAAAGAGAGTCCCGAGTTTGAGGGCATGAGGATTGGCGTCCAAAAAACATCTGATCCCTACTCTGTAAGTATTGTAAGAGAAGATGGTTTCTTTTTAAGTGCAGTTAGGTCTGGTAATGAATTTCGTTTTAAGAAGAATAAATCTGATTGGGAAAAATTTTTTATAGTGTAAACGTCTATAAATGACATGCAGATAGTCTTTCGACTTTTTAAATCAGTGAGCTGATACGTCGTTTTTATATTAAAAGTAAACTGGGGTTGCTTATGAAGACTTGTTATATATTAATTCGCTACAGTATGGTTTTAAAACGGAATTTCGACTTTGTCGCATTTCGAGATAATAGTTTTTCAGATTATAAAAATATGATATTCGATAGCGATAGAATGAGGCAGCGTGAGGAATTTTTCCTATCCATTACAGAACCATCCATGCGAGCTATTAAACAAAACGCGCCTAGCGATATTCGATTGCGAGTAATTATACTCACCTCCGAAGATTTGCCTGATCGAAATAAAAAAGTTTTGTCAGACATAGAAAAGAAAAATAGTTTTTTTTCAATTATTTATTTGAACGAAGATGCGAAATATCTTGATGTGCTCAGAAAGTTTATCAAAGATGATTTGGATAAATGGGGCAAGGACCAGGCAATATACGCGACTACTCGATTAGATGACGATGATGGTGTTTCTCAAGATTTTTTGGTCCAATTGAAAAACTATTTGAAAATTGGTTTCAGCAATATGTGTGTTTCTTTTTCTAACGGATATTCAGCTATTCATTTAAATAGAGATTGCACAGTATATTCTGATAAGCACACTGTGAACACGTCTCCCGGTATGACATTTATAGACGTTTATAAGAAGCATAGTCCTAAGGAGTCCGTCAACTTAGTATTCGACTTCTTGCGCCACAGAGATATGGATACATTCAGGCCCACTATAGTAGACGGGACTAAAAAGACTATATTATATAGCGTCCACGAGCACAGTGACTTGTCGATAAAACACAAGAGACGAGAAGTCTATCAAGAAGATAAGGTTCCAGTTAAAACCGTTGCTGAAAGATTTAGTTTTATAAAAAATGGCCGGGAGAGCGATTTGGGTCGGCTGATTACGTATCATGGCTCCATCTTATGCTATGACCGTGAGTTAAAGAGGATTGTGCATAAAGCCCCCAGAGTGTCTGAAGGTTATTTATTTTTCGATTTCACTTCGATGAAGTTAAAGACGGATGAGGGAAAATACCTAAGTTTAGATAGTGATTTAAATGTTTATCTGGTAGAAAATCCAAATGATTCTAATTTGCTGTTAAAAAAAGAGAAAAAAGATAATTTAATTTCAATTAAAAAAGACGATAAATTTTTATCTCCCAAAAGGAAAAGGGAAGACTTGCTTCTTTCAAGTAAGCTCGCCGATTGGGAAATCTTTGCTGTTGTATGACTAATGGCTCAGGATTAATATCTTTAGCCCGATGAGATTTTCAGCTGCTCTAGCGTGAACTAAAGGGAAATTTTATCATGAAAAAGACTTGTTATATCGAAGAACAAGTCTTCAGCGCCGTAAAGGAGCACGAGGCAAGGACAAGGTCACGAGGAGCTGTGCCGCCGGTAGGCTATTTCCGTTGGCTGCTTCTATAAATGGTGAAGTAAATATGCAGGACTGGAAGTGAATGAGACGAAGCGGCCTTTGGATGACGGGCCACTTGAAAAGCGAGGGTACGAGGGGTGTGTTGTCAAAAAATTGGTAAGGCCTCCTACTATGAAGACTGATGCAAACTATTGAACGAGTGTACCTCGATCAGGGTAGGCCACCTGGTCGTTTGATAGACACTTCTCGTACTATCTATCGATGCAAGAATCGAATGGAATTGGGTAGCGCTTTTAAGAGAAATCTGAAAATTCGGCAATGCAATTGGCAGCAGTCAGATATTGGTTATTGCATGTACTGCTGAAGTACAGATTTTGTGGTCAGCCATAAGCACATTTACCAGATTTATACTGAAGAAGAGCTGCTGATTAGAACGAACTCGTCGCTTTAGGTAAGGTTTGGCGTTATCTACGAGATCGAATGAGAGGTGGGTGGGCAAGTTCGTTCAGCCAGCTATTGGATGAGCATGGCTTCAAGGAATCAGATGTGGTTGATGTTTTTTCGCAGAGCAGTCTGACCGGTGCTATTAATATATAGAAAAGGTCAATTTTAGTTCAATCGAGGCTATAAAGTTGGACAATTCAAAAAAATTAAAGGATCGGCCTAGCAAAGCTGCACTTATCAGAATTATTGGGAATGCTATTCCTGAGCTTCATCATTCGACTCAGTCTGTGTCGAACGTGAAGCATATTGTCGAACGTGAGTCGACGCCTAGCCGGTTTGATAAGTTTTTTGTATTGAATAGATTGGTCGATAAGGAAGAAGAAAAATATTTGAAGGATTATCTGGAAAGTAACGGATTTCACGTATCGGTCATTTCCTTCAGCCTCAGCGCTTTTAAAAAGGTAGGGTACTCACTCAGTGCTATTCCGGACGCGGCATTTTGGTTTAAGAAGATTGGTCCTTGGACACAGATGTTTCGTAACACGGCTATAAGAACCAAAAAAAATAAATATTTGATGAATAACAATGGCGCCCGTAACCATGCATTGGAGATGTATCGGACTCGATATGAGTGGATTTCGCCCTGGGATGGTAACTGTTTCCTGAATGGGAACGCGTTTGCCGAATTGGCAGATGCGTTTTGGGGAACAAAAAAGAAGCCCAGCTACGTTATTACCCCAATGCAACGGGTCGATGAGACCACTGATATCGCAAATGATTCCCCTATTACTAATGCAATTGAAGAGCCGCAAATTTCCTTTCACGCTGAATCATCCCAGCGTTTTAATGAAAATAGAGTTTATGGTTACCAACCAAAAGTTGAGCTTTTGAAGCGTTTGGGTGTTCACGGTAGTTGGGATGAGAAGAAGGATTTGTACCCATGGAAGTTGCTGAAGGTTCGGGAAGCACCCGATGCCGGTGATTTTGTTTGGGCCGCAGGTGTCTTCCGTCTATTTTCCGGTAATGCTGAGACGGTTAATAACGGTGCTAGTCGGTCTTACACTAGGGGAATGGGAATAGTGGAACTTATCGACCGTGTAGAGGCTGTATATGTCGAAAGTAATCTTAGAGATCAAGGGCGGAAGCAAAAGGTAGAGCAAGCGCTGCGTAGGCGTACATTAGCGAGAGCTGGAGCTTCCGGCGCTATTCCTGATGCAAATAACCAAGAAGATATTAGTCTTGATAAAATTAAACGAGCGATACGGGTTACTTTTGCTAATCAGGAAAAAATTTCCTATCCACTTGAGACTATTCCAATTTACCAAGAAAATCTCAGCAGCCGTGGGCTAGTTCTATTCTGGCTGAAAAAAAGAGTCATGACATTACTAGCGGCGTTAAATGAAGGCCTGTTTTCTCGAGCCGTTAGAGAAAAAGTAGACGTTGTCATGCTCATATTTTTTCTGCTCCAAAATAGGTGGCAACTACCTATAAAATGTAAGCAAGAGCAAGAAGAACTGGCGCTTCTTATCGAGTGGATTGATGCGATATTTAAATTGTTATTTAGCTATGATTTAGCTAGCGATCTGAAAGCGGTAGGTCTTTCGCTAGACTCAATCAACGGCCCATTCTACATAAGATCCTATCATGGTATGTTCTTGGCTCTTGATAATAACAAAAATAAATTATGTCTGTGTAAAAGAGAAGATTCTGATTCTTTGCTAATATTTGATAAGGGAAAGATAAAAAAGCAAAACGGTAGACAACTTTTCCAATTGCTACCCACTATGGTAGGCAAAGCCGTACGTTCTAAGGTGGATGATCAATACAATTTGAATATTAGGTGGCATGGCGAGCATTTTGCGCTTATGTCGAATGGCCTTTTTCTGAGTGATCGACGTGGCCGTGATCTGTCCTTCGTAGATATAGTGAAAAGTTGGGAATTGTTTGAGCTGGTATAGTTAAGAGATATATATCCGCACGCTTGTTTAGTGGGTATTTCGGCATCTGGAGTACCGTTAATGGAATTGGCCGACGCCCAAATGCTTCTAATACTTTCGGCATGGCTTCTATTGGTCTAAAAGGCTACTTTGTTGCTATCGAATGCGCTGAATCTGTGACGGTTCAGACACCCGTTTTGAAATTTGCCACTCAAACGTTCTACTGAGGCGGTTTTGGTCGGTATGCCGAGACGAACATTTCGTCTCGGCGCTATGTTTCTTGTAATACTACGATACTCTCAGCCTGTACAGTATGCTTTCGCCGAGGCGGTTCTCTACGTAGATAGTTGTTTTGCAAGCATTATGCGAGCCGTCTACATAAAACGTGAGTCTTCCTTTCTCACCAGTAGTACCACTAAGTTTTTTATCAGTGACGTCGACTTCATCACCTTGAGTGAAACCATTGGTGCTTGCAAATTTCGACCACCCTCCGTGTGTCCAAGCAGCTATAAGCGGAGCACTGTATCGATCTAGAGGCATACCTGTAAGTTGTATAACGTACTGTGCAACTCCAGTAATCGGTACTTTAACCATACCGTCGTTGGGGATATTTAGAATATATTCAACATCGCTCACTTGAAGGAAGGTCCCCAACTTTGGATAGACCTGTTGCGGATTGAATGCCGACCATGTACTTGATTTTTCAGAAGGGGTTACGTTGAGGATTGCATCGCCACCCAAGTAACGGCAATGGGATAATTCTACCTCATGTATCCCTTCATTAGTTCCCAGCATCGTGAAATTCTTTTCGCCACTATCAACATTATAAGGTCGAGCAACTGTATTTCTCCCCCATACTAAGTGAAGCAACTGAGAATTTTTTCCATTAAGTTTAATGAAATTATCCTTCAGCATGTCCGCTTTGTTATCAGTAATAGTGGTTGGATAAAAGTGTGGGTACACGAAAAGTTTATCACCTTCAAATGTTTCCATTTGTAGATTGATTTGAAACATACACTCTGGTATAGAATTGTGTCTTGTTAACGTCTCAGCTTTGTCGAAGCTAGTCATTTTTGCTGCTTGATAATGATTATTAGTGTATGTGTTTCCCTGCGCTTGGCCAAAACTAAAAGGGGTTTTGCATGCTCCGTAAATATGGTTGTTGTGGAACACCTCCTGGCGGCCACGTGAACCAAACCCTTGTTGAGCATTGATGACGATATTATTCTCAATTATATTCCAAAAACCACCTCCGTGAGAGGTGTAAAAACTCGTCTCAGCCTTCTCGTTTTTGCCCGATCCGGCGTCAGGGTAATATTTTTGGCTACCGTCGTATGATTGTCCTCCTCCCACGTACTTGTTATTCCTGACAATATTGCGTGTCGATATGACGCTAAAGCCCTGAAAGTTGACCGCTTGTCCCCAAGAATAAAATTCACAGTCAGTCACTTTTAAGCCGTGGCAGGGGGTGCCCAGCAGCGCCATACTGAACCCATTGAAAATTTGTCTGTTACGTCCGTCGAAAATACAATCGCTGACCTGACCATTGTAGGTGTGGGCGAGTGTAAGCGGTCCGTAGCCAAAATGCTTGAAGCTAATTCCTCGAAAAACCGGATTGATAATTCCCGTTAAATTTATTCCATAGTTAGATTGTTTGTTATTTTGTTCTGACGTTTTGCTAGTATCAAGATCGAACGTGATATCTCCAGTCATTGAGAACTCAATGCGGGGTAAAAATCGAAGATAAGAATCTATGGTGACTTTGAAGGTGTCGCCTTTCTTGGGAGCATCACCTTCGAGCGTCCACGTGAACCAATACGTCCCGGAATTACTTGATTCTTGATCAAAAGCAGCTGGATAGCCTCTGAAATTATTTTCGCCATTATTAAACGTCACGAACCCAAATTCATCGCGATTGTTGTTTATTGGCGATTTTTCAAATTTTACTTTCACTTGAAGTGACTTGCGAGTACGTTTTTCTTTATCCCAGTATTGGGCATCCTCCAAGACTGTTCCTGTATATTCCAGCCCGGAGTCATAGTTAAAATAACACGGTTCTTTTAGCTCTATGGTGCCATTTTTCAACGCTTCAATACAGTTGACCTGACTCTCACACGTATTTGAGCGATTTTCTGTCTCGATGCCTCGGGTGTTTGAAATAATGACCATATCACCCTCCTGGAGACCTTCAGGAAGTTCCCCTGGATTATTAATTCGGATAGAACCTATTATTTCCTTAGATTTTATTTTGGTGCCATGAATGTCCACATCATGGACCGTGAAGTCAGTACCATCCAAAAAACTATTGTTGAAATATAGGAAAGCATATGGGTGAGAGTGTTTTGATTTCGTATAGCAACTTATGTGGACTTTCCCTACTGATCTAAAATCGTATTTTCCGCGTATTATATTCGAATGAGTGCGTACCTGATGCATAGTGTACTTCCCCGCAGGGATGTAGACCACCTTGTTCACAAACTCTTTAATATTGTAAAAGAAAGTTTGAATATCGCCCCCTTCCTTGAGCCCACACTGCCTCAGGTTTACTTCGTCTCCTAGTATCGGGTTCGCGTACAATTTACCAATTTTTATAGAATAGAGTGACTCGCTTTTCGAATTTATAGTATATAGCGTCGCTCCCGAATCGCCGACGTTATAATAGCCTTGAGTGAGTACCTGCTGCCCCTCGTTGAGGCTCTCAGCCTTCTTAAGATCTTCTACAGTAGCATAGATATTCTCTGCTAGGACCAACTTAGAGAGCGAAATACTAACGGACTTATCGCTCGATTGTAGACGGTCTGCGGTTAATGTAGTCGTGCTCATATCCATCTCCATAAACTAGCATTTGATTAAAATAGCTAATTATTTATATGAATACTTTCTCATCCTGTCAATATAGCTGTCTTGTGAGAAGGCGATGCTACACTTTGATATTGGTGAGTATTGTTGGCTACAAGTCCGTATGTTTCCTTCAAAGTATAAGTCGGCTTACACTGATAGTTTTCTTCACGAATACTATCGCGCCTATTTATTATTCTCTTTGAATTACGCTTGACCTACGCACCTTCGGCCGCATTGTGGTAGAACTCTCCCATAAGCATTTCTAGCCTCTCTTTTTTCGCTTCTGTTACTCGCTGGGGAGGGGATTTAACGTTGAATTTTTACTTACTCAGCGCCCCTCTTTCTATTTAGACAACCCTGCTAATAGCACCATAGCGTTCGAAAACGGACACTCGAGCGCGGAAAACTCCCGTATCCGGCTGGTCAGAGTGCGTAACCAGAAAACACCGGGTTAGGTCGATGAAACGTTAGGCTGGTCGCCACCATTTACACTGGATTGGCGGCTGGCCTCCTTAGCGCCACCTTCTTCGTTTTCCTTTCCCTCTTTGCTACCCTCCTTCTTACCGTACGATCTGCATTCGCTTTCCTTATAACTCTCCCTCAACAGGCCTTATTGTGTCTTCCATTCTTGTGACCGGCGGTGCCGGGTTTATCGGTTCTGCGCTGGTGCGCTATCTGATCAACAGCACAGACTTGACCGTGGTGAATGTCGATAAGCTTACTTACGCTGGCAATCTGGAGTCCCTCGCGTCTGTTGCTTCCAGCGATCGCTATCATTTTGAGCAGGTAGATATTTGCGATAGCAAGGCGTTGGATCGAGTATTCGAGCGTTATCAGCCGGGCGCGGTGATGCACCTGGCTGCTGAAAGTCATGTCGATCGATCAATCGATGGGCCTGCGGAGTTTATTCAGACTAATATCCTGGGCACCTATACGCTGCTGGAAAGTGCACGATGTTACTGGATGTCGCTCGATGATTCGGCCCGGCAGCGTTTCCGCGTGTTGCATGTGTCAACCGATGAGGTGTTTGGCGATTTGGGTGAGGGCGATCAGCGTTTCTCTGAATCAACCCCTTATGCGCCCAGTTCGCCCTATTCAGCGAGCAAGGCGAGCTCTGATCATTTGGTGCGCGCCTGGTATCGCACTTACGGGTTGCCGGTCGTGGTCACTAACTGCTCGAACAACTATGGGCCGTATCAGTTTCCGGAAAAGCTGATTCCGCTGATGATCCTGAATGCGTTGGAAGAGAAGCCGCTGCCGGTATACGGAGAGGGGCAGCAGATACGCGATTGGTTATATGTAGAAGATCACGCGCGGGCGCTCCTAGAGGTTCTGCGTCACGGTGAGTTGGGCGAAACCTACGCGGTGGGTGGACACAACGAGTGGCGTAATCTGGAGGTAGTGAAAGAGGTATGCCGCTTGCTTGATGAGTTGCATCCGCGTCGAGGTGGTCAGGGGTACGATCAGCTGATTACTTACGTTAAGGATCGGCCAGGGCATGATATGCGCTACGCGATCGATGCCTCCTATATAGAGTCGGCGCTCGGTTGGCGGCCACAAGAGAGTTTCTCCAGCGGCTTGCGTAAGACCATCGAGTGGTATCTGAGCAATCCCGAGTGGTGTCAGCATATCTTCGAGGGCAGCTATCAGCGCCAGCGATTGGGTACGGGGCAAGCTGCACTGAAGGAAGGCGAGTCATGAATATCGTGCTATTCGGCGCTAACGGTCAGGTGGGATGGGCATTGCGTCGCTCGCTGAGCGTGTTGGGCAGGGTAACCGCGTTGGGGCGAGAGCATACGCAAGAAGGAAGCGGTAATCTCAACGACGCTCAGGGTATCGAGCGTACCCTGATGCGGTTGAAGCCCGACGTTATCGTGAATGCGGCGGCTTACACCGCAGTGGACAACGCCGAGCACGATCAGCAGCAGGCCTTCGACGTTAATGCTCATGCGCCCGCGCTGTTGGCGCGACTGGCGAAGCAGCTGGATGCGCTGCTGGTGCATTACTCTACGGACTACGTGTTCGATGGAAGTGGCCATGCGCCTTGGCGCGAAGAAGACGCGCCGCAGCCAATCAATGTCTATGGGCGCTCGAAGTGGGAAGGTGAGCAAGCTATACACCAAACCGGCTGTCGAGCGCTGATCCTGCGCACAAGCTGGGTGTTTTCTACTCAAGGAAAAAGCTTCATCAGCACCATGATGAAGTTAATTCGTGAGAAGCCGGCGCTCTCGGTAGTGGCTGATCAGAGGGGAGCACCGACTAGTGCTGAGCTGATTGCCGACGTCACGGCTCATTTGCTGTGCAGAGTGGTGGCCGAGAATGCGCCTGCTCCTTCGACCTTGCATCTCGCTGCCGCAGGGGAAACAAGCTGGTACGAGTATGCCTGTTTCATCAAGCAGCAGTTGGAGGCTGTGGGTGAGACGCCACTTGCAGAAATTACCCCGGTACCGACGAGCGAGTATCCTACTCCCGCTGCCAGGCCGCTGAATTCTCGTTTGAATACAAAGCGAATTGCTGAATTAACAGGCTTAACTCTGCCTTCATGGCAAAATGGTGTTGGGCGGGCCGTCATTGAACGTCTTCGCTACGGTCTGCATTAGCATCTTATGCAGTTTCAGCATTTTCGAACGAGGTAGATTTTCACGATGGGGCAGTTAATCAAGAGTCGATTCGGCAAGTTTCTTGGCAAAGACACGGTAACCGGCAAGCTGAAGCTGTGCGGTCCGGCTGACTTTTCCGAGTGGATATTCCTTAAGGATGGCACCTTGCTGACGCACGCAGACGCTATCATTGATATCGTGGATGAAGAGCTGACAGTGGCTACTGTCCGGCGTGCCAAAAAGCGTAAGTCGAAGATCTCGGTTGAAACCGTGGATGGCGGTATCGCCTTGCTGCTCAACGGTAGGTACGTTAGTGATCGAAAGGGAAAACGCCTTGGGCTTGTAGATGAGCGTAAGGCTTGGGAAATTTTTGCGCCGCAATAAGGTTTAGATGCCTACTTCTCGCATTTTGTCGCTGAGTGATGGCGCCCGTCCAACGGAAGCGCTCTATTTCGATCACGTCATCCCTTGGCTTGAGCGCGAAGGTGTTCACTGCGAGCGTATCGACGCTTCCGCGCGTTCCCCCTTATTTTCGTCACGTTGGCGGCGCTCTTTGTGGGAGGGAGCGCACCTGCTGATTACTCGCTCATTGCCGATTGGCTGGCTGCGTTGGGTGCGCAGACATCGCGCCCAGCTTGGCAAGATATTTTATCTACTGGACGATGATTTTAGTGCGGCGGCGCAGGATTCGACGCTGCCGCTGTCGTATCGCAAGCGTATGCAGCGAGCAGCGTCGCGCCTTCAGCCGGCCATTTTGGCATTAGCCGATGAAGTAGTGGTGTGCAGTGATCATTTGCAGCGCGAACTGCAAGGTGTTCACTCGCGGGTGTCGTTGCTGACGCCCTCCCTTATTGCGCCGCTTCCCGACCTGTCCCATCAAACCGATACCGAGATAACAATCGGCTATTTCGGTACGCGCTCCCATATTGCTGACATCGAAGCGATTTCCCCTGCCTTGCAGCAGTTGGCCACGAGCTCTTCCGACGTTTCGCTTGAGATTATGCTGGGCAAACATACTCCTCAGGTACTCAGCGAACTCCCGCGCGCTACTGTGAAGGCACCGTTGAGCTGGGACGACTTCCTGCGTTATCAGCGTTCTCATCGCATTCATATTGGTTTAGCGCCGCTGCTTCAAACGCCTTTCAATGCTGCCAAATCCTGGATCAAGTTTATGGACACGGCGGCAATGGGCGGCGTCGGCGTCTATAGTAATAGATCGCCTTATAGTGACCTCGTGAGTGACGGCAAGGATGGTCTGTTAGTAGAGGATGCCCCCGAAGCCTGGTTTGAGGCGCTACACTATTTGGCTTCGTCGCCGCAGACTCGATTGCAAATGGCGCAAGCAGCTGCGCGTAAGGCGTTAGCGGCGGGGGATCCTCAAGTGGCGCGCGAGTTTTGGTTAGCGCGCGTGCAATGAGCTATTTTGGGATGTCCCCCTCACCGGCTATGCCTGCTGAGCGATGTGGTTCGGGAAGTACCTGAATAAAGAAGTGTTGGACAGTAGATATTATGCGCAGAATTTCAAAGAAGTGGTTGCATCGGCTAGTGACGGTTCATGGATTGGGCAAGGCACTTGATGCTCGCTACCAACGATTGGGCTTGTTCAAGCAGTATGCCGGGCTAGATGCGCTCGATATCTATATTAAGAAATGCTACCCGAAAGGCGAGGATCTGCTGCCTGGTTTCTCTTACCAAGCGGTGAGAGAAGAACTGTTCAACGATATTGAGGATGTCTGTATTGCGCGCATTCTCGGTAATGATCTGGTGCCTCGACACAAGCTGGGTCAAACACTGGAGAACACTCGCTACCTGCTAGAGCACGAGCAGCGTTTCGCGGGCTGCGAGAAAATCTGGATACTGAATCGCTTTTCAGATCGCACCGTTGCCAGTGAGTTGAAGGCGTTAATCGCGTCTTATGGACAAGAGTACGTCGAGATTCCCTTTATTCCCTCTCAGTATCGAGAGATCGGGCTCGAGCCGACCAGTGAGGCTCAACTCCGCCAGCATATTGGCACGCTTGAAAACTGTGGGCGCCCCAGTCAGGTGATGACGCTTGGCCTCGGTTTACTTCAGCGCAAGATTCGTTACGCGATGCCGATCAATGAGGCGCGTAATGTGGCGCTGGAGCAAGCGCGTTTAAGAGCCCGTTGGGCGCTTCCGATGGATGGGAACTGCATCATTACCAGGCAAGGTTGGAACGACTTCCATCAGGCAGTACAGGCGAAGCGCAAAAGTATTTACGCGATGCCGATGGCGCGTGCCGACGTGAACGATGCAGTCGAGAAGCGTGCCAATAAATTCTCCTACACAGAAGAACCTCAGTTAGCTTTCAACCGCTATTCCGATGAGAGCTTCGACGAAGGCTTTTACTACAGCCGGCGCGACAAGGTCGAATTCATCTGGCGCCTTGGAAAGAAAGGCGTATGGGACAAGTACAAGGACGCCTTCTTCGATCCTTCTCGCCGTCCTGCGGGAGAGCTCAAATCGCGCTATGGCGGCGAAGCAGGCAGAGTCATTCGGTTAAGCAGCGGTACCGAGGATGGCCAGATTTCTTCTGGCGACCGTCATGCGATGCGGCTCAAGGCCATTGTGGATTACATTGCCCACTTGGATGAAGCGCTAGGCGTCGAGAAGGATAAACGCCTTGATATCGGTGAGTTTACGGAGCGGCTGCGCTCGCTGTTTTAGCCGCGCTGTTCACCGGTGCGCCTAGGGGGAGCGGAAAGAGTGCTAGGCAGTAGCCTGCTTACTCGAAGACGATAGCAGTTGCCCGGATGAAGGCTAGCGTTCCGGGCGATCAGGCGAATGTGCAGTGGGTTACGGAAATTGCATCGTTGACCCCGCGACTCAGTGCATGGAGCCGCAAAAAACCGCCCTTGATGGGCGGTTTTTTGCATTTACGCGCTGTGCTGGTTGTTGGCAGTGGCTGTGTGCATTTCTTCGGCACGAATTTCTAGCTGCTGCTTGATCGCCGTTAGTATTCCAGCGTTGTGGTTAGGACGTACCACCGTGAAGCCGGGGCGTGGCGACATGCCGCCGCGCTGCTCCGTAGTGGGTTGAAGCGAAATAACGGCATTGTCGTAAAAGCCGCGGTTAATACCATTATCGGTATAGGACTCGGAGTAAACGCCATGGGCCATGATGACATCGAATTCGTCTAGCTCCAGGTGGAAATACTTAATCTGATCAATTTTCTGCTGTTGGTAAATGGTCATGCCATTGATCAAATCCATCGCACGCGCCAGCACGCCATTTACGTAAACATGATGCCAGGCTGAGAATGTAACGTCTTGCGAGGGAATGCCTGCACCTAATGCATGGGCGCAAATGTGAACAGGGTAGTTGTTGCGCTTCTCTTTATCGCTCCAACTCGCCATGTTGGTCAATGTGCGCTGACCAATCCACTTCAACGGTTGCGGCCCAGACAACGTATTGACCAAATCACCTTCCTTAAGTGCTTCGATCTTAACGTCACCGTTTGGCGTACTGATTAAGGTTCCTTCGGTAAAGCAGCCGTATTTTTGTACGTAAGCGCTGGTGGCCTCGACACTGCGATGAACTCGTAATTTTTCCGTGCGACTTAAAACATCATTATCGTTAGCGGTCTGATCAATCTTATCGAGGGTGCTGTCGGCCTTGTTCAGCAGATAAGCGCTGTTATCCGCTTTTAAGTCCGGTGTTAGTTCGCGCACTTGGCCGATCATGCCGTCGTAGCTGTCTTTGTTTAAAAATCTGGCGCGTGAATCGAGCTTGTCGCTAATCTCGTTCAGTGTGTCATTAACTTCCGATCTTGAAAGTGCCATGTGCTTCCCCTTGATCCCGATCGAGTGGTTTGGGCTCTGTACAGTAGAACGCAAATTGCGTCGCGGTAGTCGCTGAGTGACCGCCCCAATAATGATAGGGAGTGTCGATCAGGAATTCTGGGGCTCGATATGGGCTAAGTGACGAATCTGAAGCAAGGAAGTGACGGTTTCAGGGCGCTCATAAAATGGAAAAAATAAATTAGCTATTAGTATCAGCTTCTTAGACATTCGGAGCAGTGCGTAGAGTTGTCGGGTGACACGAGTAAATCTTAATCGAGATGGGGGATTTGTTCAGAAATGGTTCATTCTTGTGGCCATACTTCCGCCGTTTCAGTTAATTAATTCGAAAATCAGGTTCTCAAATGGGAGGTAGGGCTATCTGTCCTGCTGCTCGTCTGGGCCGGTTGGGTAACGTATTGAGCGATAAGATTTAGCGGCATCTTGTCGTCGAGCATGTCCATTTCACCCTTTCGGGAAGTATCAGATTGTAGAGGTATGTATCCAACGTTCTGATTTGAAGGATGGGCAACGAAAAAACCGCTCTTGATGGGCGGTTTTTGGGCGTTGAGAAAACGTTGCTTATGCAGCTGTTTGCTTCGAAGCGGTGATGATTCCCTGATAAAAAAGCCCACGGCTGCCGAGAAGGCAGTCGTGGGCTTTTCATTTCTGTGCCTGAATAAAACCTACTGAGCCGGCACGCCCAGTTGAATCACGCGGTCAGTTGACGCGACTGTGGATTCACGGTGGGCAATGATGATGCGAGTGATATTCAGCTGGCGTATCGCTTGGTTAACGAAGGCTTCGCTTTGATTATCAAGCGCACTGGTGGCTTCATCCATGAACAGAATGCTCGGTTTACGGTACAGCGCGCGCGCGATAAAGAGGCGCTGACGCTGGCCGCCTGAGAGCCCTTCGCCCAGCTCTCCGACCAGGGTTTCGTAGCCCATCGGTAGCTGTTGAATGAAATCGTGGATATAGCTGGCCATGGCACAGCGCACCATCCACTCTTCATCTATTTCTTCGACAAACCCGCAGATATTCTCGCGAATCGATCCAGAGAACAGACGATCGTCCTGCATAACGCAGGCGGTCATCTTATGGTAGTTGTTCACCCCGAGCTGCCAGATGTCTGAGCCATTGGCGAGAATGTGGCCCGCGTCAGGCTCGAACAGGCCGCACAATACCTTCATTAGCGTTGTTTTGCCTGACCCCGACGGGCCAACGATGGCAACGCTCTCACCCTGCTTGATGTTGAGATCAACGCCGCTGAATACCGGTTCTGACTGACTGTCATAGCGATATGAGAGATCGCGGGTTTCAAGCGAGACGGGGCGCATGTCGTTAACGACAGGCACGTCGGGCTTGGTGGGCTCTCTCTCATGCAAGGCGATATCAGAAATACGTTCGTTATGCAGGCTCATCATGCGCAGGTTCAGCAGGAAGCTAGTGAGCGATCCGATACGGTCACTGAACTGCCCACGGTAGGAGTTGAACGCGACGTACATCCCGATGGTCATGTGGTTGTCGATTACCAGGGTAGCGCCAAGCCACAAGATAACGACCTGGTCGATGGCGCCCACCAGCGTATTAACGCCGCCGAACAGCAGATCGAGCTTGGTCACCTTAATGCCCGTATTGATGGCATCAATCTTCAGGTTCAGCCAGTGGCCCGAGCGCCTGTCGCTCATGCCTTGCATCTTGACGGTGCCAATACCGTACAGCGTTTCCATGAAGTAGGAGCTGGCACGCGCCTCCTGGATCAGTCGTTCTTCCGAGAGCTGGCGGTAGTAGTTGTAAGTAAACAGGCGAATCAGTACGTAAACCGCCGTGATCCCTACCACTACCCACGTCAGCCAGCCGCCATACAAGAACATCATGGTGAAGACACCGACCACCATGATGCTGTCCATGATGGCGCCCACCACGCTGTTGGTGAACGTCTGGCGTACTGAATCAAGCGACCCGAAGCGGGACTGAATATCCCCCAGCTTGCGGCGCTCAAAAAACTCTAGCGGCAGCTTCAACAGGTGCTGGAACAGGCCGGATTGCCATTGCACGTTAATCAACGTGCCCATCACCAGAGATGACCAGGCGCGCAGCATGCTAATGGCAGCACGGAGCAGAATGAAGAATGCGAGGCCGACACAGATCAGGCTGAGCAGACCGCGATCCCCGGCGGGAATAACGTGGTCCATGACCAGTTGCGTACCCATCGGCATGATTAGCCCGATGGCTTCGATCAGTAGCGACAGGCAGAAGATTTTGGCCAACGTGCCTTTAATGCCGTGAATACTGTTAATCAGCTTACGCAGGCTGAGCTTGTTCTTTTCGACGCGTGGCTTGAACTCACTGTTGGGCCACAGCTCCAGAGCAACACCGGTAAAATGCTGCGACATTTCGGCGAGACTGACCGTGCGTCTGCCGCGAGCGGGATCGTGAAGAACGAAACTGTTGCCCTTTACTGCGACAAGCACCACAAAGTGGTTGAACTCCCAGTGCAAGATACAGGGAGTCTTGAGCTCATTGAGCTCGTCGAGATCCAGCGACAGTGCGCGCGTGGCAAGGCCCATTTGGGTGGCCATCGACTGAATGCCTGCCAGCGTTGCCCCACGTGATGAAACGTTGAACTGCTGACGGAGCGAGATCAGATCGACGGTTTGGCCGTAGTTGCCAGCGACCATGGCAAGACACGCCAGGCCGCACTCAGTGGATTCGGTCTGATGAATGACAGGAACACGGCGGCGCAGGCCCAGATCCAGCTTGTTCACAATCGACTTGAAGCTGTTATTGATCATTTTTTATAGGCCCCATAGCGCTGTGTTGCATGTCGTAGAACGGCGACAGAATCCATTGATAGATATGACGTTTCTCGAGAAACAGTGTCGCCTCGGCTTTCATACCATTGTCCAGCGGCATGCTTTGTTCGCCGTAGCTGATAACGCGAACATCCGGTTTCACCAGAACGCGGTAGTAGGGGATAGATGGCCCCTGCCCAACACGGGGAGCCCCCTGATAGGTTGCCATTTCCTGCGGTGATGCTGGGGTGCGGGAAATGTATTCGATCGTGGAGCCAAATTGCCCAAATTTCTGAGACGGAAAAGCTTCATAGCGCACGTTGACGCGATCGCCCGTGCTCAGATAGGGGATGGCCTGGTTAGGCACCCACATCACCAGATAGTAGCTTTTGATATTTTCAGGCAGGATTTGCAGCAAGCTATCGCCGGAATTGACCATTTGCCCGGGTGTAACACTTAGCGAGTCGACCTTGCCGTCCGATAGCGCGCGGATGACTACCTCGCCCGACAGATCGTTGTTGGTCAGCTGTTTGTTCAGATCGAAACGCTGCATCTCCATTTGGTAGATGCGGTTGTTGAAGTCAGCAGCCTGGGTCTGAATCTGGCTTTCCGTATTGGTGAGCTGCAGCTGGTTCTGCTGGTTTTGCCCAACCAGACTGAGCATGTTGTTTTGCTGCTGATAGAACAGGTATTCCTGGTTGAGCACTGCGGCTTTGGTGAGGATGCCGCGCTTAAGATAGCCGCGGTACTGTTCCATGCCGTTTTTCATCAACGCCACCCCTTCTCGGGCTTCGTCGACGATGGCATTCGAATGCTTGTATGCCGCCGCGTATTGGTCACGCTGTTTCTGCAGTGAAGCAAGAGTGGCCCGCTTGCTTTCCTGTAACCCCTCGATGATATCGTTGATACGTTTTATCTGGTTTTCGATATCCTGGCGCTGCGCGAGGCTGGCGTTGCCTTGCGACGTGCTTTTACTCACATCAATTGCGTAAATGGGCTGGCCTTTGTGGATGGGCTGCCCCTCTTCGACGAATTGCTTTACAACAACGCCCTGAACGCCGGAAAAAATATTGACGGCGCGAGGCCATGTCGTTACTTCTCCGCCGACGTTTACGCGGCGTGTGTAATTTCCCCAGATAATGAATGCTAGTGCAATCACGATGAAGAAGGCGGTAGCCGCCCCAATGATCCAAGGAGAAATGCCTGGAAGCAGAATGACTCTTCCCCTCCAGCGTCTCTTCCTGCTTTCGATCGCCTCTTGGCGAAACATGACTCTCTCCTAAACAGTAAACTAATCAATAGTCTGTTTGCTTATTGTAACAGCTTGTACAGAAAGGAAGTAGAACATTGGAGCGAGGCCTGTTTGGGCAATCACGCGAATCCTTATTTGTTTCAAGCTAACGTTTGAATCAACGTACTTGCGTGGACTCAGTTTAGTTTCGTTATTGTATAACGCAAACTCCTCACTCAAGTTGAATGGGAGAGTTTTTACTGGTCGTGCTCGTAAGCGCCTAACGCAACGAGAGCGAGGGCTTATCCGTTAGATAGTAACGGCCGCGCCATCAGAGCCCCGAAAAAAGCATTTTTGATCGACTGGAGAGTGTCACTCGCAAGTGCAGCAGTTTTAGCGGTGTTATCTCCCTGAATGGCTTCCCTGATCATACCCGTAACACTCCCGCAATAGTGCAGTGGTTGGGCCTGCGCCCTGTGCGATAGCGCTCGCATCGTCTGCTTCTCTGGTAGCGGTGTTAGCGCCGCCTATCAAGCTGCTGAAGATGTACGGCGTCGATAACAGCGTCGATTAGGCCGTGAACGTATCCGAGCCTTTCATCAGCCCTCTGAAAGAAGTCCGTTTGTTCATTATAAGTTATTCACACCCTAACTTACGTTAGCGATGTGTTTGTTCACTTCAGAGGGGTAAGAAAGTACGCTGATTTGCATCGCCACGGTAGCAAAGTTAATTATGGCTATCGTGACTATTTGGGTTAACTCAATGGTGCGATGAAGTTAATAAGGCGGGCGGGCATGGAATATCTCAATATATGTTAAAACGTGTAATAAAATATTACCAATAAAGGTCGTCCAGCTGCAGGAACAGCGCCACTCACAATGACGTGTTTCGGTGCGTGTATGCAGAACTTCACTTGGCGTGTTTTAGCGTGTCTCTTTGCGCCGTATAAAGAGGGCAAAACGACGCTTTTCACTTCTCGCGGCGGGGTGCGCTAAGATGCTGATAGGTAAGAGAGGTGAGGGGCCGCCTCGAACAAAAATGCCCTCAGCGTCAAATTCAATAAAAGCCGGGAGAGAATAGTGTCGTCATCTACAGAATTGTGGCTAGTTCGCCACGGTCAAACGGAGTGGAGCAAGTCAGGGCAGCATACGGGGCGCACTGACCTGCCGCTGCTGGAAGAAGGTGTGGAGCAAGCCAAGACACTGCAGCCGGCGTTACGCGGTGTGGCGTTCGATCAGGTATTGTCGAGTCCTTTAGGGCGCGCCAAGCATACGTGCGAACTGGCGGGGCTTAGTGAGCACATGCTCGTTGATCCGCAACTGCTGGAGTGGGATTACGGTATTTACGAAGGCCGTAAAACCAGCGATATCCGTGAAGAAGTACCCGGTTGGGATGTGTTCAAATCGCCCATCCCCGAGGGGGAGTCCAGAGAGGATGTGCAGAAGCGTGTAGCGGCATTCGTTGAAGAGCTTGATCAGCAAGGCGGGCGCATCGCGCTATTTGCGCACGCCCACATCTTGCGCTGCATTGCAGGCTATTGGGCAACAGGGGACATTGGCTTTGGCGCGCATCTGGCCCTTTCTCCGGCGTCTATGAGCGTACTCACCTATCATCGCGAAGATCGCGTTATCAAGAAATGGAACGTGACCCACCACTGAGTGAGGTAAGCGCTTGCAGGCACTGCGGCGAAAATGCGATTCATATGATCGCTAGTGTCGCTAGGCACCATCGCTGCCTGCTGCATCATTGCCGAACGCCTCGATCTACCAGCATCGAGGCGTTCGGTTGTTACTTTTCAAGGGGCAGGGGACGATAATCCGGCCGCCGACTTGAGCATTAAACGGTTACTAGCGCGCCTTTAGGGCCCCAGTAGTCGCCGTTGTTGATTGAAGTGAAGATGTCATCAGCCAGGTTCTGGGATTCTTGGCTGCTGTAGCCCTGAATAGCACCCAGAATGAGGCCAGTAGCGCCAGCAGCGATAATGCCTGCGAGCGCACCAACGCCCTGCGCGATAATGCCTGCGCCAACGACACCACCCGCACCGCCGGTACCTGCATTGGAGCCGCCTACTAGACCGCCGTAGGTTGCGCCGAGCGCGCCAAGAACTGCCGCGCCTTCAACAGCGTCGATCAGACCGATCGCATGGCCCCCGATGTAAGGACCTTCTGCACCCACAACAGCGCTTACTTCTACTGAAGTTAGTTCTTTCATGTGTGTATCTCCCTGCACCAATAAGATTAGAAACCAACATTGGAATAGCGTGACGACGCGCATGTCGATTGGCGACTTTGGTTATCGTCGAAGTAAACCTAGCAGCGGCTTCTAAAGAATATTATTACTATTTTTGTTAATTCTATGATGACTGTTATTTATCCAACAATATAGTCGGAATTGGGTGATATAATTATTGTATTAATATAATAAATGGATTGTTTGTCGTCTTGTTCAGTGAGCATGAGGCGCGGCTGGCTAAAACAAGTAAGCATGCCTCACTTTTTTTAAGTATAGATTAAGCGGGGACGTACTGCCAGAGGTTGTTTCGAGTCACAGCGGATCGTTTGCTGGCGACAGTTTTCACACTGTGCCGATGCCTTTTGATGTAAACGATGCTCTTTCGAACCGCTAGCGAGGGACCTCCAAACGCACCAGAGCATGACAAATCCTCACGTGATCGCCACGCGGCGATATGTCCAATGCATGGTCGCGGGATGGCTGCGGGCCCCGTGGAATGCGGGTTTTATCAATTTGAACGGAGCCGCGGCGAGCTTCCGCGACGCCGCTGCTGGTGATGCGTGACGCTGCGTCAACGCCTTGGACAAGGATTGCCACCCCGTTAACGCCTGCGAGGTCTCCGAGGCTACCGGCAGATGCCTGTACAAGCGCTCAAAAGTCGTCTTATACAACAGTGTTTTGGACGCTGCGTTTAATATGTTGAGTGCCTGGTCCAACCTACCGGTAACGGTATTTGTTTATTAACTCTTCGTGTTTTTAGTTAGCGTGTTTGGCTATGTAGTCCAACGGGAGTGATTATCGCGTTACGCTGGAGCGCTGAGCGTTTCCAAGAAAACATCGGATGCACGAGTTCGGACCAGCGTGCGCCAATTATTAATTCAACTTTAATACGTCTATTGAAGTTGAAATGATAATGAAAAGATTTGAGCGTTAAAGTAAGGTGGGCGCAATATCAGATTAATAAAACGAGCATTACTAGAGAACGGTTTTTACCTGCACCATAAATAATGGCGGAGAGAGGGGCGCTTGTTACGAGAGTATTCTCTAATAGGTGAGGGCTCTCATTAGCATCTGGTGCCGAGAGATGCGACCCGATTGGAAAAGGGCATCTGTCGCTCCAAATGCCCTTCTCGTTCTCCGTGCCTCCAGCAGCGGACTCCAGCTTATGGAGCCCGCCGTTGGAAGCTTGCCAGCGGCTATAAAGCGCTGACGTGGCCTTAGAAGCGACCGTTTTCGATAGAGGAGAAAATACCGTCTGACAGTTCTTCGGTTTTGGGGTTGTCGTAGCCCTGAATAAACCCGATAACCGCGCCAGTAATACCGCCTGCGACGATACCGGCAATAGCGCCAACGCCCTGTGCGAGGATACCAGCGCCCAGAAGGCCACCTGCACCATTGGTGCCGGCGTGTGATCCAGCTACCAGGCCGCCGAAGGTTGCGCCTTCTGTGGCAAGCACAGCTGCACCTTCAAGGCTGTCAAAAAGGCCCGCAGCGTGTCCGCCAATTCCACCAGCTACAGCGCTCACTTCTACAGTATTGAGTTCTTTCATTTGTGGCATCTCCCTGCACAAATCAAAAGGGGTCGGTATGTCGACCGGTTTTACATGCTTGGTCTAGCGTGTGACGATCAGTGTCGTCGGGAGGAAAGGTATCAACTATCGCTTGTTGGAATAGGGTGCGGCGCGGCAAGTCATTAATTCTTAAACGTGAAATATTCAGTTGCGTTTCTGGTTAATGTGCAAAACAGTCACAAAAACCAAGGTCGCTCGGCAGGTTGGCCTCGCCTTGGTTGCGATACTGTGGTGCCAATCACCGCATCAGGCTTCACCGAACCGAGATGATTCGACTTATTCCAGAAGGCTGTGGGGCTGCAATGTGGGTGGACGTGTGATCAGCCACCAAGCGGTGAGGAATGCGATATGAGCTTGCCAAATAAGGACGCTTCATCAGCGCGGTAAGCGTCCGTATCTCGGCTTTTAGCTGAATGTGCTAAAGCGGGTCAGCTATGACTTTGACGTGTTATTAAGGTACAGGTCGAGAATGTCGTTCATTTGCTGCTTGCGAGCGTCGTCCGCAAAGCTCGCTTCGATCGCATTTCGCGTGAGCTGCTCCCAAATTGCGGGGGTCCAGCCGAAGGCTTGCTGTACCGCATCGAAGTTATTGTTCATATAGCCGCCAAAATAGGCGGGATCGTCCGAATTAAGCGTTACCTTCAGGCCAGCATCAAGCATGTGAGCGATGGTGCTCTCTTGCAGGGTGCCGAACACCTTTAGGTAGATATTTGACAGCGGGCAAACTGTTAACGGGATTTGCTCTCGGGCCAGACGTTCGGTGAGCTGGGGGGAGGTAATGCACTGCACGCCATGATCGATTCGCTCGACGTTCAGCTCATCAAGGGCTTCGCTGATGTAATCGTGCGGTCCTTCCTCGCCAGCATGTGCCACTAGACGCAGCCCAAGCGCTTTGGCCTTCTCGAATACACGGCGGAATTTGGCCGGCGGGTTGCCTAGCTCTGCAGAGTCCAGTCCAACCCCAATGAAGTGCTCGCGATAGGGAAGTGCAGCTTCGAGCGTTTCCAGCGCCGATGCTTCGCTCATATCGCGCAAAAAGCTCAAGATTATCGCACTGGTAATGCCGTAGCGCTGCTGAGCGTCCTGACAGGCGCGCGAGATCCCGGCTAACTGCGTGCCGATATCAACGCCGCGAGCCAAGTGCGCCTGCGGGTCGAAGAAAATTTCGGCGTGAATCAGCTGTTCGCTAGCGACACGCGAGAAGTAGTCCCACGTTAGATCGTAAAAGTCCTGCTCGCTAAGCAGCACCTGCATGTTCTGATAATACAAATCGAGAAATGACTGCAGGTTCTTGAACTCATAGGCGGCCTTCAGCTCATCGATACTGGCGTACGGCAGCGCTATATTGTTGCGCTCGGCCAAGGAAAAAATGAGCTCTGGCTGCATGGTGCCTTCAATGTGAAGGTGCAGCTCGATTTTTGGCAGTCGGTGAAGAAAGGTATCCATATGCAGTAATGAGTCCGTGCCCAAAAGAGTGTTAGCGGAATAACGCGTGCGTTGTCGCTAAGCGTTGCCGCTGAAGCAGTAGGTTGGCAAGCATTTCAACCGGCATGGCTCGATGCCGTTGGTGTACTTGGTGCGCTGGCAAGCGGCGATATCAGCGCGCGGCCAATCGCGACCATTCCTGCTGTAATGCGTTCAGTGTCGTGTCGATTTGCGCTTCGGAGTGCTCGCTGTTGATAAAGAACCTTAGACGGGCACTGCGCTCCGGCACCGCGGGGTAGAGGATCGGCTGTACATTAATGTCACGCTGCAACAGCGCCTCGGAAAGCTTCACGGCGATAACCGAGCTACCGGTAATCACCGGTACCACCGCCACTCCAATACTTTCGCCAACATCTAAGCCAGCGCTTAGCGCGTGGTCGCGGAAATAGCGCGAGATGCGTTGAAGACGTTCAATACGCTGCGGCTCGCGCGCCATAATGCGCAACGAAGCCAACGACGCCGCGGCGTTTTGCGGCGGTAAGCCGACGCTGTAAAGAAATCCTGGGGCGAGATAGCGCAGGTTTTCGACCAGCGCGTGGCAGCCTGCGATATAGCCCCCGCATCCCGACATCGTTTTGCTTAACGTGCCCATCCAGATATCAACGTCGCGGGAATCGACATTGCAATGTTCGCGAATGCCTTTGCCGCTGCTACCCAGGGTGCCGAAAGAGTGCGCCTCATCGACCATTAGCCACGCATGATGGTGCTGTTTGATCGCCACGAACCGCGCCAGATCGGGAACGTCGCCATCCATGCTGTAGAGGCCTTCGATAACCACCAGTACGCGTTCAAACTGCTCACGATGACGGGTAAGCAGCTTATCCAGTGCCTCGGCATCGTTATGCGGGAAACTCATGCGCCGTGCGCCGGAGAGCTGTGCGCCGATCAGCAAGCTGTTGTGTGCATACTCGTCGTGAAGAATCAGGTCCTTGGGGCCAAGCAGATGACCAATGGTCGACACGTTGGTGGCATGGCCGCTTACGAAGACCACCGCATCTTCGGCGTCATATGCCGCTGCCAGCTCGCGCTCAAAGGCCTCGTGGATGGGGCGTTCGCCCGATACAGCGCGGCTCGCCGATACCGAGGTACCATAGCGCTGCATGGCCTCCGTAGCGGCTTCCAGCACTTCCGGGTGGTAAGAAAGGCTCAGGTAGTTATAGCTGGCAAAGTTAATACACTCGCGACCATCAATAACGGTTGTCGCGCCTGCAATACCTTCGTGTAGCTTGAAAAAGGGATTTTCGGTGCCCAAACGTGCGCCGCTGGCACGCATCATCTTGACCTGTTGATAGCCCGGCTGAAGATCAAAGCGTGTGAATTTTTCCGGGACGCGAGGCTCGAGCGCACTGCTCTGGCCCGCATGTTGCTCGCTACCAGATGTCTGGCGGCGCTGCTTAGCCTGCTCAATGATGCGCTGCTTGAGGGACTGTTTGAGCTTGCTGGGACCGCTGTTGCTCATTCGACGTCCTGTCTGGGTGCTTTCCGTCAGTAACGGCACGAGTGATGAAGTGCGCAAAACGATAGAGACGTTGCTTGTGCCTTTTAGTAGGCGCTGCTGTCCCCGACGTTTTCTGACCCAACCGCCGCGCTAGCGACGTTTAGGCAGCGTTTCGTGCAGTTGTGTAATAGAGCGCGATGCTACGCTATTTTTACGCACAACTGAACGGTAGGCGGGGCGCTTTCAGCCCCCGTCAGTGTTCATCGACACCGTGACGTTGCTCAAGGCTCGCCAATACTTCTGCGTCATCGTTAGACTCCGCTGCATCGCCTTCGCTTAACCGCTCGACCAGGTAGTCGGCCAGCTTCGAGATAGTGGCGCTATCGTTGAGGACCATCACCGGTACCTGAATACCCAGCTTGCCTTCCAATGCGGTGACCAGCTCAACCCCCATCAGTGAATCGAAGCCCATGTCGTACACGGAGCGATCGATATCCAGCGCGGCTTCGTCACTCAGCAGGATGGTCGCTAACTCGCGACGCAGCAGCGCAATGACCGCCTCGCGCTGCTGCTCGACGGGCAGCGACAGCAATTGCTCGCGCAAGTCTTCGTCGCTATTGGTGTCGCTGTGTTCGTTGGCATCACGCGGTAGCAAGCGATAGCGTGGCGACGAGGACGTGGGCAAAAAGCGCGCGGTGGCGGCCCAGTCGAACGGTAGTATGCCTTCGTTGGAGCTGTTGCGCTGCAACGCTTGGCCCAAGGCGTCAAGCGCTTCGCGGGCATTCATGGCGCCGCCCCCCAACCGCTGTACGAGGGTGTCACGGGTGCGGGTATTTCTTGCCAAAAAGCCAACGTCGTTGATAGCCCCCCAACTGATACAGGTGGCCGGAAGCCCTTGGCTGCGACGGCTTGCCGCGAGCGCTTCGAGCCACATATTGGCCGCTATATAGGAAGACTGCCCCGGGTTGCCAAACAGCGTCGTGGCTGATGAGTAGAGTACGAAGAGCGTTAGGCTGTCGTTGCGCGTCAATTCATCGAGCAGGCGTGCGCCTTCTACCTTGGCGCGCATGCTCGTGGCGATCTGCTCGGGAGTTAGATCGCGCACCAACGCATCATCAATGACCGTGGCTGCATGCACCACGCCAGTGAGCGGGGCATCACTCTCGCGCAGCTTGTGCAGCAGCGCATTCAGCGGCTCACGCTCGCTTACGTCGCACGCAGCCACATCGACGACGACGCCTTTTGCCTCGAGTTGAGCGATGGCGTGCCGTGTTTCCTCGATCTGCGGGGCCTCGCTGTTCAGCCCTCGACGTCCGACCAGTGTCAGTCGTCGTGCGCCGTGATCAGCCAGCCAGCGGGCGGTTGCCAGCCCGAAGCCGCTAAGACCGCCGGTAATCAGATAGCTGCCGGTTGGACTTAGCGCCGGTGGCGCTGCGGGCTGCCGTGAGTGCTGCGCTTGCGGCGGCTGTTCGTAGGTCACCACCACCTTGCCGATTTGGCGCGCCTGCTGCATATAGCGGTAGGCTTCTACAACACGATCAGCGCTGAAGGCAGTAAATGGCAGCGGCGACAGCGTACCGTCGCCAAAGAGTTCCATCATTTCAGCGAACAGCCGCTCTGTGAGCTCCGGGCGTTCCTGCATCAGCTGGTCGGAGTCGACGCCGAAGTAGCTCAGGTTATTGCGGAACGGGCGCAAGCCAACCTGAGTATTGTCGTAGAAATCACGCTTGCCCAGTTCGACAAATCGCCCGAAAGGCCGTAGTGCCCTGAGGTTTTGGGCGATCGCTTCGCCAGCCAGGGAGTTCAGTACCACATCGACGCCTTGATGATCCGGCGTGTCGGCAAGAAGTGCTTCGGCAAAGGTGGTCGAGCGCGAGTCGTAAATGTGCTCGATGCCCATCAGTTTGAGGACATCGCGCTTTTCATCACTACCTGCGGTGGCATAGATGTCAGCGCCCAGCCAACGGCCAATTTGAATCGCAGCCAAGCCGACCCCGCCCGCTGCACCGTGAATCAACAAGCGTTCGCCTGGTTCGAGCCGAGCCTGATGCTTAAGCGAGTAGTAGACGGTAAAGAAGGTGGTCGGCAGTGTGGCCGCCGCCGCATAGCCAATATCATTCGGAATAGCGGCGAGCGTGCGCTGACGAGCAATCAGGCGGGTAGAAAAGCTGGACGGGCCGAAGCCAACGACGGCATCGCCGGGAGCGAAACGAGTGACGTTCGCGCCGGTACGCACCACTTCGCCGGCAAATTCGAGCCCCAGGCTAGCACCGGCAAAGCCCTGTTCGACGGCTTCATCCGATAGCAGCCCCAATGCGTACATAACATCGCGGAAGTTGAGGCCGGTCGCTTTAACGTCGATTTCGACATCATCATCACCGAGCGGTGCCAGCGTACGCTCCTTCCAGCGCAGATGGCGCAGTTGCCCAGGAACGTCGAATCCGAGGGTGAGCGTGGTATCGGGGTGCGGCGGTGTGTCATCAGCGACAAGCTCGACGCGCGGCGCGAAGCGTCTGCCGTGCTCATCGAACACGACTTCGAGTTCTGCGTCCGGCTCGGTCAACTGAGCGACCAGCGCATTGATCAGCGCGCGCGGGCAGGCACTGGCGTAATCAGCCTGAGCGGGTAGATCCACCAGTCTGATGCGATCGCCGCCGCTTTCGTTTTGTAGCGTGCGGCCAAATCCCCAACTTGCGGCATCGTCCGCTAGCGTCACGTGCTTATTGTCGCTCCACTGCTGGGTTGCCCCTTGAGTGAACCACCACAGGCGCGTAGAGCTGGCGTGTTGCTCCAACTGTTGCCACCACGCAGCCATGCGTGCGCAGCGTGTTTCGGGCGCGTTGCTGCCTAGCATCGCAAGATCAATGATATTGTCGACGGCCAACGTGTGTACCGAAGGCAGCACGGCGCTATCGCTCAGCGTTACCTGCTGGCCCGCTTCTTCCAGCGCCACGGCCAGCGTCGTCGCTGCTGCTTGCGAGGTGCTGTCGCTGCATAGCAGCCAGCGCTGTGAACCTACGGGCTCATGCTGCTGAGCAGCGGTGTCAGACGCGTGAGCCACGATCAGTTCGATGCCTTCGACAGCATCGCTACTGCTCTCGACAGCAAAGTTGAACAGCGTTAGCAGCTCTCTGAACTGCTCGGCGGTGCACGGTAGCTGCTGCTCGTCGAGCTCAACGAGCGCTTGCCAACGGCTGCTGCGCGGGCCGACAAATATCAATTGAAGCGTGCGGTGCTGCTGGGTCAGCTGTTCTAGCTGCTGTTTTAGCTGTGAAGGGGTAATGCCAGCGCCGATCATCACCAGTGTTGCATCGCCGCTGGCCGCGAGCGGCTCATCTGCCTTGTAAATCTCAAGGCCTGCGCGCGACGGCGCAAATAGAGTCGCTTCGTGCCAAGCGCTGTCGTCCAACGCGATCAGCTGTTCACGAACGGTGAGCTGGCCGTTACTGATATTAAGGCGCGGTAACCAGCCTGGCTGGCGCACCGCGACTTCGATCAAGGTGAGGCGTTGCCCTGCTTCCAGCATGCTCGCCTGACGCTCAACCAACTCGGTAATGCTAACCGCGAGCGATTGTCTGGTTACGCTATCAAGGCTGGCTTGCCACAGGCGCGCGGCGTCAATGGCAGGCGGTTGCGAGCTTCCCAGGCGATAGCCGATGCGTCCCAACGCTAATGTCAGCTCGGCGTAATCGGGGTAGTCGTGCAGGGCAAGTTGCCAGATATCAGCAGCGGAGGCGTCTGGTGCGTCCGCGGTCACGTCGAGCGCAAGACGCTCACACAGGCGCTCAAGACGTTCATCAATCACATTGCCACGCTGCTGGTCGCGCGCTTCCACCGCGAAGGCGTGCGTCATGGCATCGAGCAGTGGTTCGAGTTCTTCCGAGTAGCGTCGGCTGCACCGTGCCGTTAGTTCGTTCAGGCGGGCGACGTCGCGTCCGGTCAGCACCGCAGGCGCCAATGTTTCACGTGAAACATCGGCATTTGGCAGCGGCGCTGGTGCGAGTTTCTGGTGCAGGCGCTCGATGGGGCGCTGATGGGCACTTTTCAAACGCACGGCGCGGAAGCGCGCGCCCTCTATCACCGCGACCGCCTGGCCGCTGGCGTCGAACAACTCAAGATCAGCGCACAACGAGTGCGGTGAGCGTTGAGTGGGGCGCACGCGTGCTAACACGGGGGCATCTGCCGTTGCGTTGAACTGCAGTCGTTCCAGCCTGACCGGTACGAAGGCCATGCTGGTATCGCTGACGCCGAGCGCGCTGAGCAGTGGCACAAAGAGTTGGAAGGCGCTGTCCAGCAATCCCGGTGGCAGCAGGCAGTCGGGTTGGGATTCGCTGATTGCAGCGGTACTTTCGAGCACCGCGATCGCACTGCCATCTTCGATCCAGCCATGGCTGACGCCTTGGAAGGCTGGGCCATAGTTGAGTCCCAACTGCTGCGTGTGCGCTAAGTGCTGCTGGCGCTCGAAGTCGGGCTGGCGGGTCGGCAGCGAGGGAGCCTTGGCATTGAGTGCGAGACCGAGGGTGTCCGCTGGTAGACGTGCACGAGCGTGAAGATGCCAGCCATCGCCGCTTGCGGATTCGTGGGCGCGAATACTGATATTACCCTGGCGTTCGTCAAGCTCGGTACGCACTTCCTTACCGGGGCTGGCATCGAGCAGCAGCGGTGACAGTATTTCGAGCGCTTCTACCTCGATAATGGCCTTGGCTTGCCAGGAGGCGGCGGCGGCCAACATCACTTCAGCGAAGCCAGCCCCTGGGAAAATGACGCTGTCGCCGACGTTATGGTCGGCCAGCCAGGTCAGGCGCTGGGTATCGAGTTCGCTTTGCCAGCTGTGATCGTGGCCCGCCAGGCGATAGCCGAGCAGCGGATGCTCATAGTGGCGCCCTACCAGTCCGGTTTGCTCACCGCTGTTGCGGTACCAATGGTGCTCGCGCTGCCAGGCATAGTGCGGCAGATCGATGCGCGTAGCGTCGGGCGTTAACCATCGCTCGATGGGAATATCGATGCCGCTGTTCCACAGTGCGGCAATGGTGCGTTCGATATGACCGGTATCCGCATCTTGGCTGTCGTCGGTAGGACGCTTGAGGGTACCGAGTAGTTCGCCGCTGTGGTGATGCTCGGCAAGGCTTTCTTTCAGGTAACGCTGCAAAATGGGGTGAGCCCCCACTTCGACGAATAGCCTGAAGCCTGCGCTCATCAGATCGTTGATCGCTGCGTGGAAGGCGACCGGTTGGCGAATATTGCGCCACCAGTAATCAGCATTCAGTGCGCTGCCATCAATGGCGTTGCCGGTGACCGTCGAGTACATGGGGCAGCGGGAAGCGCCGCCCTGAATATCACTAAGGCTGTCCAGCAGGGCCTGCTTCACGCTGTCCATGGCAGGGCTATGGAAGGCGTAGTCGAGCGGCAATGTACGGGCGAATAGCCGCTGCTCGGTAAGCGCCTGCTGCAGCTGCGCAATTTGGTGGGCGTCGCCGGCGAGGGTGAACCCTTTGGTGCTGTTAATACCGGCGATCACGATGTCGCTAAAGCGCGGATCTGCCAGCCAGTGGTCGAGCTGTTCGCGCTCCAGCGATACTGCCAGCATTGCTCCGGCGCCGCGGGTCTCGCCTTGATAATGGCTGCGCCAATGGATAACGGCTACCGCTTGCTCGAGACTCAGCGCTCCACAGGCCCAGGCAGCGGCTACTTCTCCCACGCTATGGCCGACAACCGCGGCAGGTTCGATGCCGTGCGCTCTTAACAGTTGGGTGAGGCCCACCTGAATAGCGAAGAGGGTGGGCTGTGCCACTTCCGTGGCATCGAGACGGTCGCCATGTTGGCCTTCAAGCTCTGCACGCAACGATGTGCCCGCTAGCGGCTGGTAGAGTGTGTCGACTTGATCGATCGCTGCGGCGAACAGCGGTGAGTGTTTGAGAAGGGCCTGGGCCATGCCGAACCATTGGCAGCCATTGCCGGAATAGACGAACACGGGGCCTTGGCGGACGGCATCGGTCGCAAGCGTGCGCTGAACGGGCGGCGTGTTGCCGTTGGCGAAGGCCTCTAGCTGCTGGATGGCCTGCTGGTCGTCTGAAGACCACAGCAGCACGGCGTGGCTGAGGTGTTCGCGACGATACCAAAGCTCGCTAGCGACTCTTTCAAGTAACGGCGTCGAGTCATCTTGCTGCTGTAGCTGCTGCCAGTGGTGCGCAAGCGTGCGGGCTTGAGCGCGCAGCGTGGCAGCGCTCTTGGCACTTAGGAACAGCGGTAGAGGCGCTTCGTGCTGGTGGTGCGTGCGTTGTTCGGTTGGTGCGATATCGGGGGCGCTTTCGAGCAGTACGTGCGCATTGGCGCCACCGAAGCCGAAGGAATTAACGGCGACGACCAATTTACCTGATGCAGGAAGGGCTCGGCGCTGGGTAACGACTTCTATATTGCGCTGTTCGGCCTTCAGCGCAGGGTTCAAACGGCGCACGCCAATGGTGGCCGGTATCTCTCGCTGAGTCAGTACGTGCAGCGCTTTGGCTAGCCCCGCCACGCCAGAGGCGGTTTCCATGTGACCAATATTGCTTTTCACCGAGCCAATCGGCAGCGGCATTTTTCGCTGGCTGGCGAGCGCGTCGCTGATCGCGCTAACTTCAATCGGATCGCCTACCTTGGTGCCGGTGCCGTGCGCTTCTACGTAACTGAGCTCGTCGGCGCCAATGCCGGAATTACGCAGTGTGCGCGCCATCAGTGACTGCTGCGCGGCGGGGTTAGGCACCGTCAGCCCCTGCTTGCTTCCGTCGGTATTAACACCGCTGCCGGCTACCACGGCGATAATGCGATCACCATCTGCGACCGCCTTATCGTAATCCTTGAGCATGAACATGCCCGCGCCTTCTGAACGCACATAGCCATCGCCATCGGCATCGAAGCTACGGCAGCGGCCGTTGGCGGAGAGCATGCTGGCCTTTGAGAAAATCAAAAAGCCGAACGGATGAAGGTGCAGACTGATGCCGCCGGTAAGCGCCGTGTCGATTTCGCCAGCGCGAATGGCGGCGCAGGCATGGTGGAAAGCCACCATCGCTGAAGAGCAGGCGGTGTCCATTGAGACACTTGGGCCGTGCAGATCGAACAGGTACGAGATGCGATTGGAGACCAAGCTCATGGTGTTGCTGGTGGCGGTGGTGGTATCGGTAAGGGCCAGATCCTCAGCCAGACGATACGAATAGTCCAGGCTGGCGACCCCAAGATACACGCCGCAGTCGCTGCCGCGCAGCGCCGAGGGTTGAATGCCCGCGTGTTCCATCGTTTGCCACGCCAGTTCGAGCATGATGCGCTGCTGCGGATCAAGCTGGGCCGCTTCACGCGGTGAAATGCCAAAGAATTCAGCATCGAAGCCACTGATATCGCCCAGACTGCCGGCAGCAAAGGTAACGCTAGTACCAGGGTGCTTGCGGTCTGGGTGTTGGAACGTTTGTTTATCCCAGCGAGAACTATCGACTTCGGTAACCAGGTCTCGCTCGTTAATCAGTGCATCTGCAAAGGCCTTGATGGAATCGGCGCCTGGAAAACGGTAGGCGGCGCCGATAATGGCCACTTTCTTTGTCATTTAAATGTCTCATAACCAGAGCCAGCATTATGACGCGCGTCACCGGGAGAACGGGCGCCGTGATGGGTGCTGGCCAGTACTGCATTCAGAAGGGCTGGCCCCAGGTCAGCGATGTTCATCGCTTGCTCGCTAGGCTGTGCGGCGCCTGAGGTGGACCAAATAAAATAGTCGGTAAACCCATCGGGCTCCCCGAGCCGCTGATAGGTTTTGTCCATGATAGGGACATGATCACCGTAAAAGCACAGGATACCTTCCCGCTGCTGTTCTTGCAGCGTTGTCGCTAGCCTTTCGACCATTCGAGCGCCATTGTGCAGATGGCGCAGATAGACCGACAAATCTTCGCACCCCTTATCAAGCGGACGGTGCAGCCACTGCTGCGGCTCCTCGGGCTGCCGCTCCAAATGCAGTGGGCCATGATTCTCCATGGTGATAAGCATCACCACTGTTGGCTGATCGTCTGCTGTAAGTATCTGCTGCACTTTGTCTGCCAGCGCGGCATCGGCGATGTACTGTCCATCCTTTTGTTGCTCATCGAAGGCCTCGCCGTCGATGAATTCATCAAATCCGAGCAGCGGAAACACCTTATCGCGGAAGTAGAAACTCTTTGGGTAAGGATGAATACATAGGGTGCGATAGCCAAGTGCCTTGAAGCGCTGAATCAGCGAAGGCACCTGCTGATGGGACAGCGAGTGGTAAGGATTAAAGCGATGCCCTGCGAGTGCGCCATCGCGCAGCCCAGTCAGGAAGGCACATTCAGAACGCACTGTGTTAGCGCCCCAGGCGGGCACGTCGAGCGGCCCACGCACAAGTGACTGCGTGGCGACTTTATCCCAAGGTGCCAGCACCTGCTCGCGTACAGCGTCGGACCATCGCCGTGGATCGAAGAAGGATTCGCTCTGCACGATCACTACATTGGGCAGTGCCTGTGCGGGTACTTGCGGCATTGGCTGGCGAAATTCTTCACGCCCCGTGGCTGCGGCGAGGGGTTTGACCAGCTCGCGCCCTTGCCGCCATAGCAGCGTGGTAAAACCGAAGTGCACCAGTTCGTCGTTGGGATCCAACGGTGGCTGATCGGGATAGGCGGTGGGGCGACTTTTGCTGAGGCCCCAGCGTAGCGCGACACTTCCCGCAATAAGCGTCGCTAAAACAGGTGTGAGTGCTTGCCAACCTCGCGCCAGCAAGATTGACGGCTCTAACCAAAACCCTGCGACAATGGCAGCGATGCCTGCCAGCGTAGAGGCGATTGCCAGACCGATGCCAAAAAAAGGCAGATAGAGTCGCGGGTGCTTCACCATATCAACGAAGTATTCGAAGTCCTGGCACAAAAAGGGCTCGCGCAGGGTTCTTGCCTTGGTGTTGCTAACCTGGATGATCACCATGTGCAGCGCACCAACGACCACCATGGCAAACCACGGGCGCTGTAGGAGTAGCACGAAGCCCCCATACAGCAGCGCCCAGCTACCGATATCGATCGCGCTGGTAAAGGCTGGCCGTTTTCCGTTGGGCCTTGGGCGCGGCAGTAGCAGTTGTTCGAACGCGCACCATAGCACCAGGCTAAGCACCAACGGCATCCAGAGCGCCAAGATCATGAATGATCTCCGTTATAGCCCGCCAGGCCGACAATCCACTGTGATAATGCGGCGGGTAAAACAGCCAGCCACCAGCAGCCAAAATTAAGCGGGAAAGGGAAACTGATGCGGGCCTGATTGCGTTCGAGACCGCGACGAATGCGTCGTGACGCACGTTCTGGGCTCCACAGCAGCGGTTTTGGACCGGGCATTTCATGGCACATCTTCGAGCTGACATAGCCCGGCATCACTACGTTGAGCTTGACGCCATAAGGCGCCAGACAACCGCGCATGGCTTCTCCGTAGGCTTTTATGCCGGCCTTGCTGGCGCTGTAGGCGGGCGTTACGGGCAGGCCAAAGTAACCCGCCAGTGAGCTCATCAACACAATTTGACCACTGCCGCGCTGTTTCATACGTTCAGCAAGGCAGTTGGCAAGCGCAATAGGCGCCCCGAAGTTAAGCGCCATGAGCTCTTCAATTTGCTCCCAGTGCTCGCCATCCTTGTGCTGCGAGTGAGTATTCACTCCTGCGGCAGCCACCACGGTATCGAGCGACACTTCTTCATCGAGCGCAGTAACCCAGCGTCTCAACTCCGTGTGATCGGTTAAGGACTGGCTGTGCAGAACGGTGCTGGCACCTTGCTTTTGACACTGCTCCGCGAGCGCCTCGAGGGTGTCGCGATTGCGTCCATGCAGGTGAAGGGTGATGCCGGGAGCTGCCCAGTCTACTGCCAATGCACCCCCTATTGCGCCTGTTGCACCTGTGATCAGGATATGGCGCATAGGCCTGCGGGGGTCCGACATAGCAATTGCTCCAGTGGTGATTGTTCGGCTTCGATTAGGGGGATAGCGTTTTTGACCGCTAGCTCGATGGCGTCGCTGGTATAAAAACCGCCGTTTATCTGCACACTGTGCGTCAGAACGCGGCGAAATGCATCTAATGTGGCGGGATCAGGTGCCTGCGGTTGATACCAGAAGCTTTCCAGCGGCCCTTGATGAGTCAATCCCGGCATGTCGTAGATGGCATTAGCCAGAGCAATGGTCGGCTTAAGCGCTGCCAACGACACATGGCCGCTGGTGCTATTAAGCGTAATCAGGCCGCGGCTGTATTTGACCAGTTTCTCAAGATTTCCGGTCTCAAGGTAGACCACGCGATCCTTCAGACCATAGCGCTCGGTAATGCGCTTTACGTCTCTCGCATGAGGCGTCATGCCCATGTCGAGCGGGTGGTTCTTGATCACCAGGATGGCGTCTTTCGGCGCATGCAGTGCGAAGGTTTCAGCAACAAACGTCATCAGCTCATTCATATCGTTGAAGGAGGAATGATGTCGTACCTGAAAGTCGCCATTAAGCTGCAACGGTAGCAAGTAATAGGGGCGGCGGCTCGACCACAGCGTTTGAATCGAGGCAGTATCGCGTTTTTTATAGCTGTTCATTCGCGTGAATCGCCACAGATACCCCATGTATTCCTGCGGTGCGTTTAGCGCGGCATGGGTACGGTAGCCGGGATACAGAACGGGGTTGAGCACGCCGCCCAGGTGATATTTGACGTCATGCCATGCGCGTATCTTGAACGAGCTTTTGATTTTGGAAGGTTTCCATTGCTCGGGCAGATGCTCCGCCACTTCACGGAACCACTCAGGATTTCTGGGTAACATGGAGTGAGCGTTCACTCCCTCGCGCTCCAGGGTAATCCAGTAGGGGCGCAAATAGCCCTCTTCGAACACGTGGTTGACGATGCCGCGTTGACGGGCTGCGTTCACCAGATCGATGTGCACGGCGCGGCGATCGCCAAACAGAATCTGGTCAGTAATTTCGTGCTTATCCCACAGTGTGCTGACGTAGTCAGTAAGCTGCTCTCCTGGGCCCTTACGCCAGTGATAGGAAGGCTTGCCGTGCCAGAATAGCTGGTCGCCAACATTGAAATTCAGCTTGATAACGCGGTGCCCACGCTGACGCAGGGCATTACCAAGAGCGCTGAAAAAGGGGCTGCATACCCCTTGCAGGAACAGAAATGAACGCTTGCTGGTCATTGCTAGCGCTGGCCCTCCACCACTCCGCGGTACATCCGCCATAGTCTGGTTTTGAGCGGTAGGCGCTGGTGCTGACGCTGTAACGCATGCTGATGAATCAAGTGCACGATGCTCTCGATATTGCAGAGTTGCCCGCCGCGGGGCGCGACATAACACGGATAAAGAATCAATGCGCCAGCAACCAACTGCTCCAGACTCAAACGGCGTTTGCGTCGCGGCAGCTCGATCTCATCTTCGGTAAGGCCCCAGCCCGCATAAAAGGGCATGCCCCAGCAGTGGACCCTGACGTTACGCAGCAGTGCCTCGAAGCCAGTCAAAGAGCTCATGGTGTGCACGCTGTCCACGTGATCAAGCAAGTCGATAATATTGGCGCCGCTTACATTGAAATCGTACAGCGCTTTATCGTTGGCATTCAGCGCACCACGCCTGGCCTTGCTGGTAACGTCAGGGTGTTCCTTGTAAAGAATGATCGCCTCCGGATAGCGCTCTCTCACTCTTCTTAATAGTTCGCTATTGCTCGCTACCGAGCGAGCGCCGCGTAGCACTGACGCATCGGTTTCTACTTGGCCAGGCACCAGAATTATCTCCTTCTCTGAAGGAAGGGATTGGAGCTTGGACAACGATTCTCCACCAAGGTTGTATTTCGACAGCTTCAATTCGACCAATGTCTGGCGTAGAGCCGACGCGCGCCGAATCAGGCCTTCGTCGAATTGGTGGTGTTCGAGAATATGCTCAAGATCGCTGGGCGTCGCAGGGTCGTAGTAAAGACCGCTGGCGTCTACGACCAGCGACAATGGCCGCACCAAATCGGCGCCCAGGCCGTTTGAGCGGATGAAACCATCTTCTGCACGGTAGGGAGTAATGCCACGCCGTTGGCAGGCCGCCTCTAAAGAGGCGCTTTCGTTGAAACCCCAGACCAACACGCGCTCATCGGCGGCAATATCCAGATGGTGCGCGCCGTCTTTGCTGTAGCGAACCTGTGCCTGAGGCCCGAGGTACTGGTGAACGAAGCGCCGTTTCCAGCCTGACAGTCCATGAACAACCCAGCGCCCGCCAAGCCGCTGGGCCTGGCGTTTAACATCAGCGAGCAGTTGGATGGTTTCTTCAAGCGTGGTGGCGCGTTGCGTGATCGGATTGTAGTAGCGGCTGTAGCGTAAGTATGCTGCGGTAAATACTTGCTCAAGCGAGCGGGATACGCCGCGCCGCTCGCAATGCTGACGGTCTTCGGTGAGCCCCCAGCCCGCGTAAAAAGGCATGCCGTGGCAAAACACTTGGCAGCCGGCCATCAGTGCTTCGAAGCCAAGCTGGCTGGTGACCACATGCACCGCATCGACGTGCTCCAGCAGCGCCCATGGATTCAGTGCCTCATCAATGCGATAGCAGCGTTCAGGCAGAGGCCCTTCGGAAAGATAGCCTTGTCGATGTCCGCTGGCGACATCGGGATGTACCTTGATCAGGATGTCGGCATCGGGATGTCGTTCAAGTGCTTCTTCGAGCATGGCGCTGAAGCATGTCGCATTGGCCATGCCCAGCGCTATCGACGCATCGCCATGCGTTTGGTCCACCACCAGTACATAACGGCGCCCCGGCACCAGCTGCTTCGGCAGGCGGTCGGGGGCGGCGTTGTATTTACTTAATCGATGATGACGAAGTTGTGCCATGGCGTCGCGCGCGCGCAGCAGCTCGGCGTCGCTGAAGTCGGCATCCGCAATCAGTTGTTCGAGATCGGAGGGGCGGGTGGCGTCGTAATAAATGCCGCTACGGTCGACAACCAGACTGTGGGGCTGCTCGTCTTCAACACCAAGCCCATACGAGCGTATGAAACCATCCTCCAGTGCAATGTAAGGAAGGCTGTGTTTTACCGCGTAATGGCGTGCCCGCTGGCTGGTGGGTTTGGCTCCCCAGCCGATTACCGCGCCCACCTGACGTCGCGAAACCCGAGTGAGCGGTACAAAACGACGATACTCGTGCAACAACTCAGGAACAGCGTGCCAACGCATGATGCCGCGCGAAAAGTAGCCTGCGGTTGAATGACGGGGGGTGGTTGAAAGCACGGGAACCTATCGCAACGCCTATGATTTTGGCATGAAAGCCAATGAGTTGATCGGTATGCACTGTCAGTTCAGCATGGCATTACGGAAAGTAGCCTTCCTGTTAATACTCTTATTGGAAGGATGGGTTTTCCGCTTACGCACGTCTATCGATTTACCAGCAACGCCCGCCTGAGGGGCTTGCTGCGGTCACTCAATTGCAACGCAAGGGACACGCCAGCACCAAGAACAATTATCAAGCGAAGCAGTCTAGCATAAGCACTGGTTGGCGGGCAGCCGCTCTTAAAGCGTGAGAAAAGGGCTGGCTGCCGCCGTCCACTGCCATATCGATATGCTTAGTGGGCGTGCGCCACAGCACGATAGCATTCGATGACGTGATATCCTGTCGTCGATTTGATGGGCCCCGTTTTTTTCAGGTACTCCTCAGGCAACTGATTCGGGAAGTAATCCGACAGGATGGTGCCAAGCAGCGTTTCTGCACTGGGATGCTGAATAAGCGCCAGGCTGCGCAGACGTTCCAGGTTAACCCAAATGCGCGCATCCTCACCCAACGGCGTGAACGTATTGTCCAACTGGTGGGAAATCAGCTCGCCATTGAACGCTTGGTGGCTAATCTCTTCGGCTTTCTTCAACTGCACGGCGGGATCGATGTCTTCCAGCGTAAACCCCTGATCGCGATGGATAAGCAGCAGAGACGACCATTCGTAGATATGGCCGAGGTCGTATTCCAGAATCTCTCCTTCAGTGCTCACCCGTTCTGCCAGCACTCCGTGCTGCCCGTCGACAAAGTGCCTCGCCGCGAGCTGCGTTAACTGATGAAGGTACGTGGCGGTGCGCTGATCCGGACGGCAGCGATGGCTATAGGCCAGCGCTTCGTAAAGGTGCATAAGCGCGTTCAGTTCCAGGAAGTCGCCTTGTTCACGCGGGGCTAGCCAGCGCGACAGCGGACTCGAAAGAACATCGTTAAGGGTTGCTGAAAGATCCGCTTCTAGTCCCGCAATGGTGTCGAGCTGGTGGAGTCTTGTTTGCGCCTGAAGCAAAAAAGCCAGTTCGTAGCGCGCTGCACCATCACGAGCCGCAGGGGGGGCGAAGTGATCGCCCTGTGGCAGCAAATAGCGCTGACGCAGCACCTCGTACAGCTGGCGAGCGTAGCGTAACGCCGTGGCATCGCTCGCCATTTCGACCATATGACACAAATACAGAATGCCGCGCGTTTGGCACAGCATGCGTGGCTGTGGCTGTGCTTCTTCACTCTGCGCGATGAACTCGGGCACTAAACCGTGCTGATCGATAGCGGCGCGAAGCGCCTCGTGAAAGCGGTCGATACAGTCGCGGAAGTGTGAAATGGTAGACATCAAAACAGTCTCTAAAGAGTAGAACCGGTGCTCACCGTACCACGAGGCGCGCCAATAGGCCCTAGTTCGACGGTGCTTGCACACTATAGTTGTACGGTTTGGTCGTATATCCGCTCGCTTGCGAACGCTAAAAAATGGCTATGCTTTAGTGAACACCTTTGCTCGCGTACAGGCGGCGTCTTTCTACGATATTTGCACATCGTTACGCGTATTTGCGTCCATGCTGATAATAGCGCCGCTGACAATTTACAAGATGAACAACACTGCGCGAGATGCTTTCCACGTGACACCTTGACGGCGCTTTAGTGAGAAGCGCTGCTAACCACGGATAGGAGATTTTCCCATGAGTGACGCTACGTCCTCAGATGCCCCAGCTAAGCAACGGTTGTGTCGTGAAACACTGCGGAAGCTGCCCGACAATATCCGCCTGCCACGCTACGACGTGAGCCGATTGAAACCGGGAATACTGCATTTCGGCTGCGGGGCCTTTCACCGTGCTCATCAAGCGCTGGTGACCCAGCGCGCCATCGAAGCCGAGGGCAAGGAAGGAATGCGCTGGGGAATTGCCTCGGCGAGTCTGGTGCGGACTAATACGCCTGATGCATTACGCCCCCAGCAGGGGCTTTATACACTGCTCGAGCGCTCTGCCAAGGGTAATCATGTCGAAGTAGTGGGATCGCTGGCAGAAGTGGTGCATGCGCCCAGCGATGAAAAAGGCATGGCCGCGCGACTGGCTGATCCTGAGACGCGTATTGTTACGCTGACCATTACCGACCGTGGCTATTTCCTCGACCCATCCACGCATCGCCTTAATGTGGAAGACGAGACGATCAAGGAAGACGTTGGGCAGGAGCGCCCTACGACGGCGATCGGCTCGATTGTGCGAGGCCTGGAGCTTACCCGTAAGGCTGGGCACACACCGCCAGTTATTCTGTGCTGTGACAACCTGACGTCCAACGGTACCACGCTGCGGCAGGCGGTTCTGGACTTCGCTGCACTTGAAGATGATGGCCTGAGTCAGTGGATCGAGGGCAACGTGCAGTTTCCCAATACCATGGTTGATCGTATCGCGCCCTCAGTGACCGAGCGTGATATTGAAGAAACCGACGGTATTCTTGGCGTTCACGACGCTGCGCCAGTGGTAGCGGAGCCGTTCCTGGATTGGGTGATCGAAGATTTTGACGGGCCGCGTCCGGCATGGGACAAAGGCGGGGCGAAGTTTGTCAGCGATGTCGAGCCTTACGAGATTGCCAAGCTCAGACTGCTGAACGGCACCCACATGCTGCTGGCCTATATCGGTTCGCTGGCGGGCTATAAAACCATCGCTGAAGCGATTGCCGATCCGCTGATCAAGCGCTTGACCGAGCGCTTCATGCGTTCAGAGCAAGGCCCTACGGTGCCCGTGCCGCACGCGCAAAGTGAGCACTATATCGATGAGCTGTTGAAGCGCTTTGAGAACCCTGCGATTCACCACGAAGTAGGGCGTGTGGGACGCAATGGCTCGCTGAAACTTGCTACCCGATTGCTGGAGCCGATGCGCTATAACCTGGCCGAGCGCCGCGATACGCCATGCACCATTCTCGCGATCGCTGCCTGGATTCGCGGCTTTTCGCTGCTCGATACCAGCGGTACCGCGATTCGCATCGACGACCCTAACAAGGAAGAAATTTATCGTCTGTGCCGTGCCACGCGCGAGAACCCGCTGCTACGCGCCGAAACATTCCTCGAGTACGACGAAGTGTTTGGCGAAGGATTTCCCCGTCAGGACAAGATTACCGGCGAGTTGGCGCAGGCGCTTAATAATCTGCATCGCTACGACTTGCGGGAAGTCATTGCGGCAACGCTCGACGAAACCATTTTGGGCAAGCGCTACGCACACTAGTCAGTCTGTGGCAGGCTGAGCGCCTGCTGCTTAGCGCTTTAGCGCTAACGAAAACGGCGACGCCTCAAGGGTGTCGCCGTCTTTGTTGCTGACCTACGAGCAAGCGTTTAGTTGGCAGAGAGTCGCGGTGCCAGCCACTTAGCAACATCTTCAAGGCTATCCACGATGTCGAAGGTAAGCTCCCGCATTTCGTCGGTGGGAGGCAGCAGGTCGGGTACCATAATCACGCGAATACCCGCCGCATGGGCGGCTCTGATGCCATTATAGGAATCCTCCAGTGCCAGGCAGCGCTCGGGCTCGACGCCTAGCGCCTTGGCGGCCGTCAGATAGGGTTCCGCATGCGGCTTGCCTTGGCTAACGTCGTCGCGGCTGACAATAGCGTTAAAGCGTCCTCCAAGCCCAGCCTTCTCCAAGTGACGGTCCGTGCGATAGCGGCTAGAGGAGGTGGCAATGGCGCGTGGTATTTGGTGCTGGTCGAGCAAATCGAGCAGCTTCTCAACGCCTTTTTTGGTGGTCAGTGCGCCTTCTTCGACTAATCGATGCAGCGCTGTTTCCTGACCGTCGAAGAAGGCTTTGAGCGGAAAGTCTTCACCGTAGGTTTCAACGACCATCTCGCGACAGCGGTCAGCGGGCATGCCAATCATCGCCTGGCAGAAGTCGTCGGGCATGTCGTAGCCAAGCTCGCGACCTGAGATGACCAGTGCATCCATGGCCAGCGTTTCGGAATCAAGCAGCAGGCCGTCCATGTCGAAAATTACGGCATTAACGGTGGTGTTGTCTGACATTGGTTGTTCTCCAAAGTAACGCTGAAAAATGCACGAAGGTGTAGTTCATGTTGGCCAATTACAGGCCATAACTCAACATCTTCAAGCGCCGGAAGTGCGGTGATTTTGTTGAAATATCTTGCAAGTGCCACGAACGCGCTGGTGCCACAGCGGCCGTTTTGGTCGTAGGCGCTGTGCTTCGGCATAATTACGACGCTGTCAGAGAGCTTTTGATAGTAACGTCTCCGGTCAGCAGTCGATGCACGGGGCACTTCTCGGCAATCTCGAGCAGCCGCTGGCGCTGTTGCTCATCCAGTTCACCCGTCAGCGAAATATGGCGCTCAAGCTTTACGCTGTGCTTATCGTGCTGGCTAATTGAGACCGACACATCGACGCTCTGCAGCGGCCACTGCTTGCGCTCTGCGTACATTCTTACGGTCATTGCCGTACAGGCGCCCAGTGCGCCGAGCAGATAGCTCTCCGGGTTAGGGGCCAGATCGCCCCCGCCGCTATCAGTGTCGACGTCTGCTTGCCATTGATGATTATCGCTGTGGATCGCCACCTGCCAGGGGGCTCCGCTACTGCTGCTGTTGATCGTGTGGGACGACATGTTTGGCCTCCTAGAGATGAAACCCTGTGCCCCCAGCGCGGTATAAGGCGTGCCTCGCGCGCTGGCTGCACTGTCTGCCTACCACCAGAATGCTACGGCTGAAGCTTGCGCTATCGCAACCGCGCGAGCCACTTGGCAGCCAAAGGGTGTCAGCCTGATGTTTCACGTGAAACATCAGGAAACCGCAGCTTAGTCGTTGTATTTGCGGTTGGTCACTTCGAACAGCATCAGCGCGCTGGCAACAGAAAGATTCAGCGAGTCGGTGTTGCCGCGCATCGGAATCCGCACGATTTGCTGGCAGGTGTCGTGAAGCTGGCGGGTAATGCCGTCGCGCTCGGTGCCCATCGCGATAATAATCGGACCAGCGTAGCCAGGGGCTCGGTAGTCGGCACTGCGTTCGAGTCCGGTGCCTACCAGGGTGGCGCCGCTGCGCGCGTGCCAGTCGATGAATTCAGCAAGGCCTGTTTTTGCCAACGTCACGCCAAATAGGGCGCCAGTACTGGCACGCATCGCTTCGGGGCTGTAAGGGTCGCAGGCGTGATCGATCAATATCACACCGCTTGCGCCCGATGCCTCGCAACTGCGAATAATGGTGCCGAGATTGCCGGGATCGCGCGGCGATTCCAACGCAATCCAGACGCTTTGCTCGTTTAGTGGAAGCGTGTCCAGCGTTTGCCAGCGCTGCGCGAAGACAGCAATGGCTGCGTGTGGATTATCGCGGGAAGAAAATCCGCCCAGTACCTCGCGAGTCGTGGGCAGCAGCTCCGCGTTGCTGCGCTGGACTGTTGCGACAAGTGCGGCCAACTCATCCTGCTGAGCGGCCAGCGTGTGATCGTAGAGAAGCTGGGTAAGGTGGGCATGGCCCGCGAGCCCTTCCTCAATCGCACGCACGCCTTCCACCAGGTGCGTTTGGGTGCGATCGCGGTATTTTCGCTCGCGTAATTTACGCATGTTTTTTACCTTGCCATTGGCAAGGCTGGAAATGATCTCGGTCATGGTCGGTTGCCGCTATCCGGCGGCGATATCCTTGAAGCGCGCCTCGCCCTGTTTCCAGTAGCCGGTAACGTGAGTGCGTTCGAAACCGAAGCCGCGCATCTTGGTGAGCGTCTGGCGAATATCACTTGCGGTGGCGGCCTCGGTTGCCACCCATGCATAGCCGTGCTGGTGATCGGTGGCACATGCCTGAATGGCCGCCATTAGTGAGCGCGATTGCCCGCGAATGAGCCACTCTACGTTCATGTCCGGATGCTCGGGAAGCGTTTGGATTTCTTCCTTTGCGCCGACTTCGATGAAAACGGTCAAGCGCCGTTGGGCGGGCTGAGCGGAGATAATATCGATGATCGATGCCAGCGCGCTCTCATCGCCCGCCAGCAGCAGCCACGGCTCGTCTTCGTGCAGTACGAAGCCGCCGCGAGGGCCTGCCACGATGGCTTCGTCGCCCGCTGTGGCGTTACGCACCCACTGCGAGGTTTCTCCGTCATCGTTGAGCGTAATGTCGAGCGTTAGCTGTTGGAGAGCGGGATCGAAGGTACGAATGGTGTAGATGCGGCCGCGGTTGCGATGCTCTTTATCACCGCCCAGAAACAGCAGTACCCACTGTGCCGGTGCGCTGACGGCGAAACCTTCGAATTCATCGCCACCCAGGGTAACGCGGCGTACGCGCGGAGTGACTTCCTCAATGGCAACGACATGGACCTTGCGCAGCCTTCGTTCAGCAACCGGATGTACGGTCAGCACGTTGTCGGTGCTCAGTGGGTTGAAGGCCGATTTAAGTGCCGCACGCGGGCGCAGGGTAACCTGAGCGCGTTCCAACGCTTCGGCGCAGGCACGAATTAGCTCGGCGCCGCCAAATTGCTCGTTGCCGATAATCCGCGCTCGCGTACGCGCAGCTTCTTCGACTTCCAACGGTTGCCCCAGCGCAGCCAGCAAGTTGAGTTCGTCACGCGATACAAATTGCGACTTGGGCCCTAGCAGTTCGAAGTCTTCAACGTCCTTCTCGATCGCCTGCATCAAGCGCGCCAGCGAATAGATGCCGCTTGAATCGACGCCGATGTCGGCCAATAAGTAGCCCGCATGAGTTGGCCAGGCGTTGCGGCCATTCATCGCGCGCAGCGCCCGCAGCAGCTTTTGTTCCTTACTGGAGCACTGGCGAGTGATGGGGAGTACGTTGCTGATCATCGGCGGCGAGCCTTTGTGAGAGTGAATACGGTTGGTTGCCGAGAGCACGAAATGAGTGGGCTGGGCGCACTGCCTATAGAAGTGGGCAGTGGGCCTAGCGGGTGCGCGCGACGCTTACTCTAGCATTTTTGTTTTTGTCTCATAAGCCAGCCATTCGGTCTGACGCAAGTGGGCCGTGCCTTGCGGCCCTGAGCGTCTTCTTGCCAGGTAGTGCTAATCGTCGTCCACAAAGCCTAGATCAAGCTGGTGCCTGGCGCCTGTAGCTTCGGCATTGGGCCGCTGCATACGATCAAGGCGTTGATAAACGGCGCGCTCGGCGTCTTCCAGCGTTTGGGTTAAATGCTCGATGGCCTCGCGCTGCTCCTCAAGCCGTTCGCGCAAAGAAGCGATCTCTTCGAGGCGGTGGATCAGCGCATTTTTATCAAGGTGCTGCTGAGACTGTTGCAGCAGCGATACCAGCGTGTGGCATTCACTTAGCGGGAAGCCAAGGGATTTGGCCCGCAGTATCAGCACCAACGTAGTGTGGTCGCTGGCGCTGTATACGCGCTCCTGGCCGCGGCGCTCTGGCTCAACAAGCCCCTGTTCTTCATAAAAACGAATGGTACGGGTAGTGACGCCCAGTTCGCGAGCGAGCGCGGATATCGTCAGGCTGTCGGACATGGCAGCGAACCTAGCATTAGAGAAACAGACCCTTATAACATACCGGTAATGCCGCTAATTTGCAGCTTCTTTGGTGTTTCGATGGCGACATTACCGGAAAGTGCCGGCTGTCGTGCGCTGCGCGTAAATCCTGCGCTGCTTGGCGTTGCCGCCCGTTTGAAGAAGAGGGTAAGGCTGGTGTAAAGTGGCTGGATATACAGTATTGTTTCCTGCCTTTCGCGTGCCCCGTTCTATGAGCCATCCGCTGGAAGATCCGCTTTATTACCTGGATAACTTTCGCACCCTCACGCAGTGGGTGGCGCAGCGCTATGACGATCTGCTGGATGCGCGAGAGCGCGCACTACTCCACCAGATTCACGCGCTGCCGGAGTGTGCCGCGGCGCTGCTGGCAAGGCTGGTAATGCGGAAAGGCAGTCTGTTCCGTCGCTCATCGCTTGGGTATGCCGAGATCGAGGCGCTCGATAACGGTGCTGCTGCGCTTTCGCTTTTGAGCGATGCCGGCCTGATTGATCTATCGCCCCAGCTGCCGCTGGAGGCGCTTTTCTCGCTGCTAAAGAAGGCCGAACTGGCGCAAATTTTTGGCCCTTCCGCTAAATCGCTGCGTAAGCAGCAGTGGTATGAGGCGTTGGCTGCTCAGGATTGGCCGCCGCGCACGCTGCACGAATGGGCGCCGAAGTTGGACGACTGCGGCATTGAGCTGCTGTTTGCTGACGTGTACGAGCGATTGCGGTTGATGTTTTTTGGCAATCTGCGGCAGGACTTTTCCGATTTCGTGCTGGCTGATCTGGGCATTTTCTGTTTCGAGCAGGTGACGTTCGATGCGCAATCGCGTGGATTCCACTGTCGTCAGGATATCGATGATTATCTGCGTATTCATCATCAGCGTGAAGCGCTTGAACGCCATGGCGGCGCGGCGCTCGACAGCGAGGAAGGGCTTGCTCTGATAGCGTACCAATGTGCGAATCCATGGATAGAACAGCGCCGTCAGCGCTGGCTGTTAAAAGCCGCTGACAGTGTGCGGAAAGAAGGGGAAAGTGAGCGCTCGCTATCACTATATTCGCTGTGTATAGAGGCAGGTGCCCGAGTGAAGCAGGTGCGGTTGCTCGAAAAGGTCGGTCGCCTGGAGCAGGCGTGGGAAATAGCTTCGGATGCCTTGCAAGCGCCCCGCGATAGCGAAGAAGAGCAGCACATGGGGCGTATTTTGCCGCGCCTTGAGCGCAAGCTGGGAAAACCTAAAACGGCCTCTCCAGCGGCTGCTCCGACGGAGCATTTTTATCTTCAGGTCGAGCGGGCCAGCAGTGTCGAAATGGCGGCGGCTGATGCTATCGGCAGTGAGCAATCGCCCGTTTTCTACGTAGAGAATGCGCTGATCAATGCGCTTTTCGGGCTGCTGTGCTGGGAGGCCATTTTCGCGCCGCTCAGCGGTGCCTTCTTTCATCCGTTCCATCGCGGCCCTGCCGATCTGTTGCGCAGTGATTTTGTAGAGAGGCGGCGGGAGGTGTTTGAGCGCTGCCTTGGCTACCTCGATGACGGCAGCTATCAGCAGCGTATTGTTGAGTGTTTTCGGCGTAAGCAGGGGATCCAGTCGCCGTTTGTCGCGTGGGGCTGGATAGACGAGCCTCTAATCACGCTTGCGTTGCGCTGTATTCCGGCGCAGCACCTGCGGTATTGGTGTGAATGGCTGATGCGCGATATCAAGCGTAACCGTGCGGGATTTGCCGACCTGATCCAGTTTTACCCTGAGCAGCAACGCTATCGCATGATCGAAGTGAAGGGGCCGGGAGATCGGCTTCAGGATAACCAGAAGCGCATGATCGCGTTCTGTCATGCGCATGATTTGCCCATCGCCGTGTGCTGGGTGTCGTGGTGCGAGGCGCTCGCGTGAGTTACAGCGTGGCGGTGAGGGCATTGAGCGAGTTCGTTGCACGGCGCGGCGATCTTGATCTGCGCTTCACGCCATCGCCTTCATCGCTGGAAGGTATCGAAGGTCATGCCAAGGTGGTCGAACGGCGTTCGGACGACTACCAGTCAGAGCTTGCGCTTAGCGGTGAATACCAGGAATTGGTGGTGCGCGGGCGCGCCGACGGCTTCGATCATCGCCGGCGACGCCTTGAGGAAATCAAGACGCATCGTGGCTCATTGGATCGGCAGCCAGCCAATCATCGCGCGCTGCACTGGGCGCAGCTAAAGCTGTACGGCTGGCTTGCCTGCGAGCACTTTGGCTTCGAGGAGATTGAGCTAGCGCTGATCTATTTCGATGTTGAGCGCGAGCGCGAAACCGCCTTGGCGCAGCGCTTCTCACGCGACACGTTAGGTGCTTTTTTCACGCAATGCTGCGAGCAGTTTCTCGGCTGGGCGCGGCAGGAGAGCGATCACCAGCAGCAGCGCGCCGAAGCATTAGCGCACCTTGCCTTCCCTAAACCAGCGTTCCGGCCGGGTCAGCGAGCGCTGGCCGAGAGCGTTTATAAGGCCGCGCGGCTATCACGGCCGTTACTGCTACAAGCTCCTACCGGTATCGGTAAAACGCTGGGCACGCTATTTCCGATGCTTAAGGCGTTCGGCAGCGGCGATATCGATCGCGTCTTTTTCCTTACTGCGCGCACTACCGGACGCCAACTGGCGCTAGAGGGGATGCGTGAGCTCAATCGCGGCAGTACCACGACACTGCGCACCCTCGAACTGATTGCGCGCGACAAGGCATGTGAGCATCCCGAGTTGGCCTGCCACGGCGACAGTTGTCCGTTGGCGCAAGGTTTTTACGATCGCCTTCCCGAAGCACGCCGGCGCGCGGTGGCCGTCGTAGAGCGTGAGGGGGTCTTGCTCGACCAGCAGCAACTGCGAGATATCGCGCTGACCTTCTCGCTGTGCCCCTATTACTTTGGTCAGGAAATGGCGCGCTGGAGCGATGTAGTAGTGGGCGACTATAACCACTACTTCGGTTTGGGCGGCATGCTGTTTGCGTTGGCGCAGCAGCAGCGTTGGACGCCGGGGCTGTTGCTGGATGAAGCGCACAATATGGTCGAGCGAGGGCGGTCGATGTTTTCCGCTGAGCTAAGTGAGCGCAACGTTAGAGCATTGGCGCGCTCGGCGCCGCGCGGGTTGGGCAATGGCCTCAAGCGTGTGGTAAGTGCCTTCTCACAACAGCGCGCTCAGTTGGACGATCAGCACAGCGGGACGTCTGCAGGCGTTATGGCCGAGCTGCCCACTGCGTTGGCCTCTGAAGTGAAGCGTGTAGCAGGCCGCATCGGCGAGTATCTGGCGGAGCATCCAGAGCAGCCGCTCGAAGGACCGCTAATGAGCTTCTACTTTGACGCTCTTCGGTTCGAGAAGCTGCTTGAGCGCTACGATCCGCGCTACTTTCAATGGGAGTTTGAGCGCTCCTTGGGACGCTACGCGCAGCTTACCGTGCGGCTTCGCAATGTAGTGCCCGGCCCCTGGCTTGCGCCCCGCTTTACCGCCAGCGCAGCGGTGACGTTGTTTTCAGCGACGCTGTCACCGGCGGAGTACGTACGCACGCTGCTGGGATTGCCCGAGCATTCGCTGTGGTGTGATATCGACTCTCCCTTCGACGCCAGCCAGCTCGATGTTCATGTGGTTAACCACATCTCGACGCGCTACCACGAGCGCGCGCAGTCGGTGGACCCTTTAGCAGCCTTGATCGCTGAGCAGGTAACGAAGCAGCCGGGCAACTATCTGGCGTTTTTTTCCAGTTTCGATTACATGGAGCGCGTCGCCGAACGACTTGCGCAGCGCGCGCCTGATGTCCCGCTATGGCAGCAGCAGCGGCACATGCATGAGAGCGAGCGGGCGAAGTTTATCGAGTGTTTCCGTGAGGGCGGACACGGCGTAGGGTTCGCAGTGCTTGGCGGTGTGTTTGCGGAAGGCATCGATTTGGCGGGAGGACGGCTCATTGGTGCATTCATTGCCACGCTGGGGCTGCCGCAATTCAACCCGTTCAACCAAGCGCTGCGCAGCCGATTTTCAGCGCTGTACGGCAGCGCGTTGGGTTACCGCTATGCTTATCTTTATCCTGGGCTTACCAAGGTCATCCAGGCTGCCGGCCGAGTTATTCGCAGCGAACAGGATCAGGGCCAGCTGTGGCTGATAGATGATCGTTTCAACAGTCACGAAGTGAAGGCGCTGCTACCGCGCTGGTGGGATTTGTCCGATTGAGGGCGCTGCCAGGCATTGCGAGCGGTTTGCCGCTGTGCGTCTGGCCGTCCACGCGGTGGATGGCGTAATTGCGAATCAATGTATGGCAGGCTCTACATTAGATACGAGTGAGCACACACTGACACTCTTTAGATCAGGCTATTTCCGACGAAATCGTACAATGCACGAGTTAGATAGCGCATACATTCAAATAGCGATAGGCAGCTAACAAATATCCACAATAAATATATGGATAAGTTATAAATATCTTCCATCTTCATATAAGAACAGTGACGCTTGATGACCGACATTTGACAGTCTTGTGAAGCCAGGCTTATTTCTACTTCGAACGTGGCAAAGTTCGTCTGGCGAAACTCATGTGCAATTGTGTGGACAAATAAAGCGAGTGATTGACGACGGCCAATTGCTTGGCGAGCCAAACTGTTGGTGGCGAGCGATATCGAATAAGCGGTAGGAAAGTGCTCTGCACGTTGAGCGAAAGGTGCTAACGGAAATGCTGAATAGCGCTGTCATCTGCGCAAAAAAAACAGCCCACCTTTCGGTGAGCTGCTTCGGTGTGCTTCAGTATCAGTCGCTTAGAGCGGTTTGATGCTGGATGCCTGCAGACCTTTACGTCCTTGGGTCACTTCGAAGGAAACCTTCTGGCCGTCTTGCAGAGACTTGAAGCCTTCAGCCTGGATTTCAGAGAAGTGAGCGAACAGGTCATCACCACCGTCGTCCGGAGAAATGAAGCCGAAGCCTTTGGCATCGTTAAACCATTTGACAGTACCAGTTGCCATTCAATATTCCTTAACTACGCTTACGCGCTTGTTACTTTAGTATTTACGGGTGTCACCCGAGTGTTCAAGGTTAACAAGGGATTTCACCCGATCGCCGGTAATTCCGACGGTCTTGCGAGATGCAACTTGCCGACCCTGTTTTGCATCCTGCGCTCTTTACTGCATGAGCGTCAAGAGTCAAAACGAATATATCGTGTTTTTTAATAGAAGTGACACATGTTCGCTGCTTTTTAATGCACTTATTGCGCAAATTGCACGACTGATCCGGCGGTAATTCGCAATTTGGCTATTTTTTGGGCGATAGTGCCGTGTCTGTTAGGTTGTAACTAGCAATGCGGATAGGCTTCTGCGAAGCTTCGAACAGTCCCACGATGAGGTTTTCCCAAATGAAACTTTCCAGTCAAAGCATCACCGATGGTGAACGTATTGCGAAGCGGTTTGCGTTCGCGGCGCCCGATGAAGCCGAGCATTTCGTGCTGTCCGACAACGTTAGCCCTCACCTGCAATGGAGCGGCGTGCCCGAGGGAACAAAGTCCTTTGTTGTTACCTGCGTAGATCCCGACGTGCCGAGTGAGGTGACCGACGTTAATCAGGAGGACCGGGAGGTACCGGCATCGCTCAAGCGTGTCGACTTCTATCACTGGGTGCTGTTCGACATTCCCGCCGAGGTGACTGAAATTGCCGAAGGAGCGCACTCTGACAGTGTTACCAAACGTGGCAAGAGCGGCCCGGAAGCGCCTCAGGGCTGGCGGCACGCGCTGAATGATTACACGTCCTTCGTCGCTGGCGATGACGAACTGAAGGGCAACTACTACGGTTACGATGGTCCCTTCCCGCCATGGAACGACGCAATCGAGCATCGCTACGTGTTCACGGTGTATGCGATTGATACGTCTTATCTCGAAGTGGCGGGCTCGGTATGTGGTGCCAATGTCGTAGAAGCACTGGACGGCGTGAAGATTCTTGGCAAGGCCAGCATTGAGGGCACCTACACGCTGAACGCACGCCTGTTGAAGGCGTAAGCGGTCAGTCTACGGCGGCTAGGAGGTCTGGCTGCTGTAGCGTGCGGCGCTCTCGCATCGTGAGAAATTTGCCCAGCGCGCCATCCCAAGTGCATTCGCGATGGTGTGGGCCGTGCATAAGCACGCCGTATCAGCAGTGTCAGGTGCGCTGCTGGTGACGTTAGGCTGCGCCAGAGGTGTCTTCTTACTGATGGTGCCGCCTGTGGTGGCTTCGACCGCAGCCCCCTCTTTCGCGTAAACTATCCCACCGAAGCGAGGCGCATTTGCATTCAGCATGCGCGAAATCCGCTGCAAGTCGCTGCTAATGCGATTTGTGCATTCAAAAGAGAACGTGTGAATGAAGATCATCGTGCCTATAAAGCGCGTTATCGACCATGCGGTTCGCGTGCGGCCGTCCGCTGACGGTCGCAGCGTCGAAGCGGCCAGCGCGACCATGGCAATCAATCCATTTTGTGAAATCGCGCTGGAAGAAGCCGTTCGTCTCAAGGAGCAGGGCATCGCCAGTGAGGTGATTGCGGTAAGCATCGGCGAGCCCGCCGCGCAGGAGCAGTTGAAAGCGGCGCTGGCAGTTGGTGCTGATCGTGCGCTGCTGATTTCCACTGAAACCGCATTGGAGCCGCTCGCCGTGGCTCGGGTGCTTGCTCATGTGGCTGCTGAGGAAGGTGTCGAGCTGGCGCTGCTGGGCAAGCAAGCGATCGATTCAGACGATAACCAGACCGGCCAAATGCTGGCTGCCCTGCTGGGCTGGCCGCAAGCAACCTTCGCCTCCAAGGTGCAGATAAATGAAGGCACCGCGACCGTCACTCGCGAGGTGGACGGTGGTCTTCGCACGCTCAGCATGCCTCTCCCTGCGGTGATTACGGCGGATCTACGCCTCAACGAACCCCGCTATGCGCGTCTTCCTGACATCATGAAAGCGAGGAAGAAGCCGATTGAGCAGCGCGAGCTAAGCTCGCTGGGCCTTGATTTGCCGTCGCAGGTTGAGCTGTTGGCGATTGAGGAACCACAGCCGCGTCAAGCAGGCGTGGTAGTAGAAAGCGTCGATGAGCTGCTGGAGCAGCTGAAAAACGTAGATAAGGTGATCTTATGAGTACGCTGGTGCTGATCGCGCATCGAGATGGGCACATCATTGGCTCTAGTGCGCGGCTCGTCTCCGCTGCTCTGCAATTGGGCGGCGACGTAGATGCCTTGGTCATCGGTCATCAGATCGCGAATTGCGCCCGCGAAGCAGCTGCGCTGGCGGGAGTAAGTAAGGTGCTGGTGGCAGACGATCCGCGCTATGCCGGCGATATCGCCGAACCGGCTGCAGCGCTGCTGGCCGAACAAGCCAAGTCTTATACTCACGTGCTGGCACCGGCTTCCTGCTATGGCAAGGATGTGCTGCCGCGCACTGCTGCGCTGCTGGGAGTGAGTCAGGTCTCGGAAATCATCGAGGTGATCGACGCTGCCACCTTCAAACGCCCCATTCATGCAGGTTCACTGATTGCGACGGTGCGCGTCGATGCGCCGATAAAGGTGATCAGCGTGCGCAGCACCGCGTTTGAGCCAGTAGGCGAACAGGCGGCAGCTGAATGTATTTCCATCGAGCCTTACGGCGATACGCTTGGTGTGCGGCTGGAAGGGGAAGAGCTCAACGATAGCGGCCGTCCCGAGCTAACCGGTGCCAGAGTAGTGGTCAGCGGTGGACGTGGAGTGGGTAGTCGCGAAAATTTTGCCTTGGTCGAAGCGCTAGCTGACAAACTGCAGGCGGCGGTAGGCGCTTCTCGCGCCGCGGTCGACGCGGGCTATGTACCTAACGATTTCCAGGTGGGGCAGACCGGCAAGGTGGTGGCGCCCGATTTATATATTGCGGTGGGTATTTCCGGTGCAATGCAGCACTTGGCGGGTATGCAAGGCGCCAAGGTGGTGGTGGCGATCAACCAGGATGCCGATGCGCCCATTTTTGCGAACGCCGATTACGGGCTGGTAGGCGATCTGTTCGAGCTGCTGCCCGAGCTGACGGCCAAGCTGTAACGTTGTCTGCGCTGGCCGCCAAGGCTGGCGCGGCGGTTGTTTTGAGAAACAGCGCTTCATCAGCGAGTGCTACCGAGTGCGCTAACCACTCCGAGAAGTTTTCCTGCTCGGACAGCTGGCAGACGATCAGTTGGAACGCCTTCCCCGAAGCTACCGTTGAATTGCCGAGTGTCGGCAGCGCTTCATTGGGCAGTACGAAGATAATCTCGAGCTGGCCAAGTGCGAGGCGCTGTCCTCGTTGCCATTTGTACAGCCGTTGTAGAAGAGGGCGGCGGTCGTAGCCGCACAGCAGTACCCGCGCCCGGCGCGGTGAGGCGTCGGTTGAGCAGCAAGTGGGGATATCGTTGGGCATTCGGTGAATAGTTCCTTGGTCACTGGGCTTTGCCGGTGCAGGCCTAGCTTCCCGGAAAGCGGCTTTAGCGGTACTTGTTACAGCGATGAAAATCGCTCACGCCCCGCAAGTTGCTGATTAAATCGGCGTATATCATTATGCTAATGGGTTCTCGCGATGATGTCACGTGGTGCCGACATTATGGATGCCCGGGCTAGACCGGTTTGGCAGCCTCAGTCGGCGTCGATGGTTGTACACCGTTCGATCGACCTCCGAGCGAATGAGGCCGCTGCGCGACTTTCTGGCGAGGACACTGTGTGAACCGTTCGCGGCTGTTGTAGCGCATGTATCAGCGCCTAACGAGTTGGTGAGTGAAGAGGGGATGCTATGATCAGGCGTCTGGCTGACTTCTACGATTGGATGAAGGCACGTAGCTATGTCGATGCGCTATTCAACTGGCTGGTCCGCCTGCTGCTGACAGGCGGCATGCTAGGCTGGGGGTGGTCGCACGGGGCCTCGTTCGACGGTGTTGTGCTGCTGGTGGTAGGCCTGATTGTATCGGTACCCTTGATCATGCAGGCCATCGACGGCAGTGCTTATCTTTTCAAGAAGTTGCGCCTTTTCCGCACGCTGGGCGCTCGGGTCAAAAGCATCATCTCTGGCGTATTGGGGCTGGGCATTTCGGCGCTGGTTGCGCTGAGTTTTGCCAGCCTGATCGGGCACCTGGTTGGCGGCTGATTACAACAGAGTCATCGCGGAGTGCAGCTCAATCGTTTATGCTGTGCCCCCTCAATAAATCGCCTTGGGATCCTCTACATGGGCGTTAGTCGTTTCTCCACCGGTGTCATCAGTGCAGTCGTCTTGCTGATCGCACTGCCATTTATTATCTCCTCGACACTCGTGCTGGGATATCTGTCGGTCATTATTGCTTCCATCAGCCACACGCTTGGGCTGGCCATTGCTGCCAAAGCGTTCGGGCGAGGGCCCTTCTGGGTATGCGTAGCGATTGCCGTCGCCAATCTGGTCGCGTTGGTTTACTTCAACGATGTTAGCGTTGTTCATGCGCTGATCAAGCGTTAGCCAGCGCTGGTCCATCCCGCCATACAGGGCAGTCGCCTCGGCCTGTATCTGCTATAACTGGTTCGACGATCGTTAGCACATTTCCTACGCCGCAAACGGTGTTGGCACGCCGTGAAATTGCGGCGCTTGTTTCCTCGCAAGGAAGACAAAGGAAGTTACCATGAAGAAAACGCTCACCACCTTGTTCAGCGTTGCTGCAACCACTTTCTCGTTGGCCATCGCGGCGCCGGTCACTGCGGCAACCAACGATGGACCGTTACCCGAGTCGGGTGTCAAATCGCCCTACAGCCCTTTAGCTGTTCCTACCAAACTCGCGCCGCTTAGCGACTCTCTCGAAACGCTGCTCAATCACGGCTATAGGGTGGTTACCAACGATCGCTATCCGCAGGGCATGATGATGGTGATCGAGAAGCGCGCTTCCTCGGGGCATAGCACTGCACTGTGCGTCGTTAACCCGCCTCAGGCCGGCACCGATCAGAACGTACCCACCTCGCGCTGCTGGGCGCTCAATTAAAGAGCGAATGTTTCACGTGAAACATCGCTAGGCAGGCTCTCCTAACGTCTGCTACTTAACGCCCGAGCGCAGTCATGTGCCGGGCGTTTTTGGTGGATGATGATAGGGATAGTTTGCGATGCAGTTAGCGCATGCGGTTAGTCGAGCAGCGGGCAGGTAGTGGCAGCGCACATTCATGGAGGGGATTTCTGCAGCAACCGATGCATTACAAGGCGCGGTTTGGCGAACGCAGAACGTTAGCGGATGTGATTGGACAGCGGTCGTTGCACGACGTTAACGAGTGCGGTTTAGCAGCGGCTATCGCGTAGCGTTATCGGCAACGGTTTGGCAAATTCCGGCACATCATTCCAGCAGCTGCGTGCCTAGTCGTTCGATAACGCCGTGTCAGCGAAGTCCGCCAGCGACGAAAAAATGGCCACCTGCTCTGGGTGTTTGAGTCGTGATAGCTGCTCACGGGTTTTCTCGCCGTTGCCGGTCAGTACCAGCGCAGTACGAGTGCCAGCGGCCTCTCCAGCCTGAAGGTCGCGCAGCGAGTCGCCCACCATCCATGCGTTTGTCAGATCTTCAACGCCAAGTGCATCGCGAATGGCAAACAGCATGCCGGGCTGGGGTTTACGGCAGGCGCAGCGCTCATCGGGATGGTGCGGGCAAAATTCGATGGCCGCCAGTTGCCCGCCGGCATCGCTGACGAGCTGCGTCAGGCGGCGATGCATTTTGCCAACTTCGTCAGCGGCGACGATGCCGCGGCCAATACCGGCCTGATTGGTCGCGATGGCAACCTGATAGCCTTCCTTGCTCAGTCGCGCGATCGCCTCAATAGAACCGGGAATGGGCACCCACTCCGCAAGCGTTTTAACGTAGGCGCTGGAGTCCTGGTTGATGACGCCATCACGATCAAGAATAACTAATGGGTTGCTCACCACGCGCCTCTGCTGACTGGCCGTTGATACAGTGAGAGAAGGGCTGGGCACGGAGGCAGTGTGACCAAACGGCACAAATTGCTCGTTTGCCCCGGTACGTCTTCACTCGATGGAATAAATAGTGCGCCAGTGTATGGATAAACTCAACGCGGCACCAGCCACTGCACCAGCAGAAAGGCGATGTAGGTCACCAGCAGCGAGCAGATAAGGTGACTGGCAGCGATAATCAGTGCCCAGCCGAATCGACCGGTGTAGAGCATGCCCACCACTTCAGCGGAAAATGTTGAGAAGGTGGTTAACCCGCCACAGAAACCGGTCACCAGCAGCGCTCGCCACATGGGGTCGAGGTTAGGCATGCGAGTGAAGCTGGCGATCAGTATCCCGATGATAAAACTGCCGAGAATATTCACGGCCAGGGTGCCCAGCGGGATATGTTGATTGAGTCCGTTCAGGCGCAGGCTCATCCACCAGCGCAACACGCTTCCAACAGCGCCGCCACAGGCAACAGCGATCAGACTTGCAAACATCGGATAGTCTCCAATAAAAAGAGCAGAACGCGCGAGGGAGAGCTTGCCGCAAGATCGAATGAATTTGCTGCGCAAGACGCCCCTGCTTCCCGATAGGGCAGCAGCGCGACACGCAGGCATCATTAACCTTTGCAACTGGTAAAACGCAGTAGGTAGGTGGTTCGCCAACTTCTCAGGGTTGGGCCGGAGGATTGCCATCTCCGTTAGGCGTTTCAGGATAGCGTCTGACTAACGCGCGATCAACAATCGTGCTATTTAGCGCCGTTCGGGCGGTACCACGGGCGTTATCGAGCGTGTTGATACGGTCTCGTTTTAGCCGCGCTGAAGGCCACCGCCATTGACGCGCCATTCCCGTACGATTTTCTCCCGATGAAAAAATCCCGTCACCAGCCGAAGCGTGGTGACGGGATTTTTTAGTGCTTTTACGAACTGCGTCGTCGAGGCGCTTACTGAGGCAGCAAGGAGATATCAGCCACTTCGAGGAAGAGCTCTTGCAGCTCTTTCAACAGCGCCAAACGGTTGCCGCGCACCGCAGGATCCTCAGCCATTACCATCACCTGATCGAAGAAGGCATCGACCGGCTGCTGCAGAGAAGCCAAGGCGTCCAGCGCGGGACCGTAGGCCGCGTGAGCGAGCAGCGGCTGCGTTTGATCACGCAGGCGCTGGATCGCATCGTTGAGCTCGCGCTCAGCGTCGGATTCGAACAGTGACGCATCGATCGCTTCGGGCAGCGCTTCATCGTGCTTGGCCAGGATGTTGGCGACACGCTTGTTGGCCGCTGCCAGTGCCTTGGCCTCAGGGCGCTGCGTGAAGGCTTGTACGGCGCGCAGACGGCGTACCGCGTCGAGCGGCTTGTACACCGGACGTGCCTGTACAGCATTGAACACATCGGTATCGATGCCGTTGTCCTGCGCCCAGCCGCGTAACCGCTCTCGAGTGTATTCCAGCACGTCAAATGCCAGCCCCTGGCGGTCGTCGTCGCTCAGTTCGGTGTGCTGTTCAACGGCCAACTGCAGCAGTTGCTTCAGATCGAGGTTGTATTCGCCCTTGATCAGAATGTTGAGCACGCCGATTGCTGCACGGCGCAGCGCGAAGGGATCGCGCGCACCAGTGGGGCGCTGACCGATGCCAAAGATGCCCGTCAGGGTGTCCAGTCGGTCCGCCAGCGCCAGCGCGACGCCCGTTAGCGAGGCGGGGATATCGTCGCTCGCGTTGCGCGGCAGGTATTGCTCGGCAATCGCTTGCGCAACCTCTTCCGGCTCACCGTCGTGGCGCGCGTAGTAGCCGCCCATCACGCCCTGCAGATCGGAAAATTCGATCACCATCTCGGTCACCAGATCGCACTTGGCAAGCTGGGCGGCGCGGGTGGCAGCGCTGGAGTTACCGCCAATGCGCTCGCTGATGGCCGCCGCCAGTGTTTCGATGCGTCGGGATTTATCCGCCATCGAGCCAAGACGACGCTGGAATACCACTGATTCGAGCATCGCGCGCCGGTCGGCCAGCGGTTTGGCGCGGTCGGTATCGAAGAAGAAGGCGGCATCTGCCAGACGCGGGCGAATAACGCGTTCGTTGCCCGCGATTACCTGAGCCGGATCGCGGCTTTCCAGGTTGGCAATAGTGATGAAGGAGGGCAGCAGCTGACCGTTACCGTCTACCAGGTGGAAGTACTTCTGGTTTTCCTTCATCGAAGTGATCAGGCACTCCTGAGGTACCTTCAGGAACTCTTCATCGAAGCTTCCCGTCAGTGCGACCGGCCATTCGACCAGACCAGCCACCTCTTCCAGCAGGTCGTCATCGATGACGGCGTGGGCATTCAGTTTGTCTGCCTCTGCTTCCACCTGGGCACGAATGAGCGCCTGACGACGCTGTTGATCGGCAATAACGAAGCCGGGGGATTCGAGCTGCTCGAGGTAGTCGTCCGCGTTGGCGAGCTCAATGGGATGCGCGCAGTGCACGCGATGACCGTAAGTGGTACGACCTGCGTTTAGCCCAAGCGCTGAGCCCTCGACAACATTATTGCCATATAGCATCACCAGCCAATGCGCGGGGCGCGAGAACTCGATGCGTGAGTCGCCCCAGCGCATGTTCTTGGCGACGGGAAGGTGCTTGATAGCGCTCTCGACCATTGCGGGCAGCAGTGCCTTGGTGGCTTCGCCGCGCAGCGTCTGACGGTAGCCAATACGCGGCCCCTTGTCGGTATCGATGGTTGCCAGCTCGCTAACGTCGATACCCAAAGACGCAGCGAAACCCGTGGCGGCTTTGGTCGGCTCGCCATCCTTGAAGGCGGCTGCGATGGCAGGGCCCAAGCGCTCGTTTTCACGGTCAGGCTGATGCTCGCTGAGCTGTTCGATGATGACCGCGAGTCGGCGCGGCGTGGCATAGGCATGGATGTCGCCGTGAGCAATGTCAGCGGCCTTCAGGCTGTCGCGCAGGCTTTCCGCGAATGCATCAGCAAGTGAGAACAGGCTGCCTGGTGGTAGCTCTTCGGTGCCCAATTCCACCAGAAATGTAGTTTGCGATGACATGCTCAAGCCTTTTGTTCGTTATCGGAGGCAGACGCTGCTGCTTCCTGTTCAGCGCGATGGGCGGCCAGTATTGGCTCACGAATGGCTTCGTCAGCCAGCGGGAAGCCTGCTTCCAAACGCGATTGATAGTATGCCTGTGCGACCTTCTGCGCCATGGTGCGAACGCGTAGAATATAGCGCTGACGCTCGGTAACCGACACGGCACGGCGCGCATCCAGCAGGTTGAAGGTATGCGAGCCCTTCATGACCTGTTCGTAAGCGGGCAGCGGCAGCTTGGCATCGAGCAGGCGAGCGCAGGATTTTTCGCACTCATCGAACAGCCCGAACAGGTAATCGACGTCGGCCTGCTCAAAGTTGTAGGCCGACTGCTCGCGTTCATTCTGCAAATACACGTCGCCGTAGGTGACCTGGTTGCCATCGGGCGTACGCGCCCAGATCAGGTCGTAAACGTTATCGACGTTTTGCAGATACATGGCGAGGCGCTCAAGACCGTAGGTCAACTCACCCATCACCGGATAGCATTCGATGCCGCCAGCCTGCTGGAAGTAGGTGAACTGCGTCACTTCCATGCCGTTCAGCCACACTTCCCAGCCCAGCCCCCAGGCGCCAAGCGTAGGAGATTCCCAGTTGTCTTCGACGAATCGAATATCGTGAACGGATCGATCGAAGCCGAGCGCTTCCAGGGAGCCAAGATAGAGCTCCTGAAGGTTGTCGGGAGACGGCTTCATGACGACCTGATACTGGTAGAAATGCTGCAGACGGTTGGGGTTATCACCGTAACGGCCATCGGCGGGGCGTCGCGATGGCTGTACGTAGGCTGAATTCCAGCGCTCCGGTCCAATTGAGCGCAGGAAGGTGGCCGGGTGAAAGGTCCCGGCACCGACTTCCATATCGAGCGGCTGCATGATCACGCAGCCCTGCTCGGCCCAATAGTGCTGTAGCGCTAGGATCAGGCCCTGAAAGGTGGTCACGTCTGGCGTTGACTGTGTCATTGGCTTGGTCCGGCTAGGTGAGGAAAGCATGAATACATGGGGGCGTTTCGCGCTTCCATCGTTGGTCAAGCGGCGTTTGGTGCGCTGATGACCTGTAATTCATGAATTAAAAGACTCGCAAGTATACAATTACGGGCAAATTCGTTGTAGACCCGTGGTAAAGGTAAAGCGTTATTAGATGGCTTCCGCATTAACCTCGACGTCGACAACGGTAAGAACTCAGCTTCGATTCAGGAGTAGCGCATGATTGTGGTAACCGGTGGCGCCGGCTTTATCGGCTCTAATATCGTCAAAGGGCTCAACGAGCGCGGTATCAGCGACATTATTGTGGTCGATGACCTTACTGACGGCACGAAGTTCGTCAATCTGGTCGATTGTCAGATTGCCGATTACATGGATATCGATGAATTTCGCGGCAAGCTGGCCAACGACGAACTACCGCCACTCAGGGCAGTATTCCACGAAGGTGCGTGCTCCTCGACCACCGAGTGGAACGGGCAGTACATGCTCGACAACAATTTTACCTACTCGAAAGAGCTGCTTCATTACTGCCAGAAAAACGGCGTGCAGTTTCTCTATGCCTCCTCTGCGGCCACCTATGGCGGCAGCGCCGAGTTCATAGAGGATCCGCAGTTTGAGAAGCCGCTCAACGTATACGGCTACTCCAAGCTGCTGTTCGATCAGTACGTGCGCGCGCGTGAAGGCGAGTTTAAGGCGCAGGTCGTCGGCTTTCGTTACTTCAACGTGTATGGCCCGCGCGAGCAACATAAGGGCAGCATGGCAAGCGTAGCGTTCCATCACCATCAGCAGGTGCAGGCGGGTGAGAATCCCAAGCTGTTTGGTGCTTACGATGGCTACGAAGCAGGCATGCAGAGCCGCGATTTCATTTACGTTGGTGATGTGGTCGCGTGCAACCTGTGGTTCTTCGATCATCCTGATATCTCCGGCGTGTTCAATCTGGGCACTGGCCGGGCTGAGCCGTTCAAGGCGATCGCCGATACCGTGATCGATTTCTATGGTAAAGGCCAGATCGATTACATCGATTTCCCCGACTCCCTGAAGGGGCGCTATCAGAGCTTCACTCAGGCTGATATTTCGCGCTTGCGCGAGGCGGGCTTCGATCACCAGTTCCACACCGTTGCTGAGGGCGTGCAGGCGTACCTTGAGTGGTTGAATAAAGAGCGGGTTGTTGTTTGAAAGTGAGCAATCACTCCGGTGAAAGCGCCCAAGCTAGCGAGGAAGATGGCCCGCGCATTCTGATTGTAGGGCCTTCCTGGGTGGGCGATATGGTGATGGCGCAAAGCCTTCTGATGACGCTGAAACGGCAGATGCCAAACTGCATCATCGATGTGCTGGGGCCCAAGTGGTCGGCGCCCATTATTCATCGCATGCCCGAGGCGCGTCAGGCGCTAACGCTGGACGTTGGGCATGGCGAATCAGGTTTGCGCACGCGCTGGCAGCTGGCGCGTCGGCTGAAGGGCGAATACGACCGCGCGATCGTGCTGCCGCGTTCGCTGAAATCGGCGCTGGTGCCGTTCTTCGCGCGAATTCCGGTGCGTGTCGGTTTTACCGGAGAGCAGCGCTACGGCGTGATCAATCGTCGTCGCACGCTTGATAAGACGGTGCTCGATCAAACCGTCAAACGCTTTGTCTCGTTGGGGCTAAGCCAGTCGGGTGCGCCGGAACACATTCCCTTCCCGAGTCTGCGTATTGATAGCGATAATCAGCAGTTGCTGAAACAGCGCTTTAATCTTCCTGATCGCGGCGTTATCGGCATGATGCCCGGCGCTGAATATGGCCCTGCCAAGCAGTGGCCGCTGGACTACTTCCACGCGCTGGCGCGCCAACTGGTTGAGCAAGGTAAGCATGTTGTGGTGTTGGGCGGCCCCAAGGACCATCCCGCGGGCGCGCGCATCGCTGAAAATTTGCCTAACGTACATAACCTGTGCGGCGAAACCCGCCTTGAAGACGCCGTAGACCTACTCGCGCTGTGTGACCAGGTGGTCAGCAATGACTCCGGTTTAATGCATGTTGCAGCGTCGGTGGGTACTCACATACAAGCGCTTTACGGCTCCTCCTCGCCGCATTACACCCCACCGCTCACCAGTAATGCCGACATCCACTGGCTCAACCTCGACTGCTCCCCTTGCTTCAAACGCGTCTGCCCACTTGGGCATACCAATTGTTTGAAGCAGATGCCGGTGGCAAGGATAGAGAGCGCGATAAAGCAGTATGAGGTGGGGCGGTAATTTATTCTGGGGACTGCGCAGGACTTCACTGTTGGCGGTTTGTTGGTCTGATTTTGGATCCTGCGCAGGACTTCACTGTTAGCGTCTTTTCAAACCAAACCTTTATTCTGAATGCGAGAGGAACCTTGTCCCTCTCGCGCTCTCCCGTTCGTGGAAGCGCCCCGAATGTGATGTCGCTGTGCACGCACAGCGCACACATTCAATGGGCTGTCATGCCTCGGCAAACAGAACGCTTAACGTGATCTAACTACCAGCATACGCAAACTTCATAAAGGAAGGCGCGGAATCATCCGCTTGCAGCGCAGTTTTGCAAGTGGATGGTCTGACGCGCCTGACGGCAGCGGGGGTGAAGGGGGCCTGCAAGGTCCCCTTCGGTATTAATAAAATAACGTCTGAAAAGGCGCCAACAGTGAAAGACTGCGTAGGCTACAGAATAAGCCAGAAGATAAGAACGCCAACAATGAAGACCCGCACAAGCTCTCAATAAGCCACCCAGCAAAAACGCCGACATCGCGTTACTACGCAGACGCCCCAACTATCTACCTCCTCCCCTCCCACTGTGACTGCTCGCCTTTTTCCTTCACGCCGAGTTCGTAAAGCTTCAAATACTTCATGTACGCATGGAAGGCGGTGGTGACGGCGACGTTCATGCCGTCCAGTCCTTGGAAGAATCCGCCTTTGAACACCAGTTTGCGCACCAGGCTATTCAGCGCGTGAAAGCCGGGCGAGAAGCGTGAGGCGGCTTTGCCGCGGGCATGCATGGATAGCGCATCTTCGCTGGATAGCGTGTTAATGCGGGTGATCCAGTCGTTCAGGCCTTGATAGGTGAAGTGGCGCAGGTGGGTATCGCTGTCGACGGTGCGTGCCGCGATCAGATTAGCGTGAGTTTTCTTATCATTGAAGTCAGACTGAGTGCGGTTATAAAGCCGTGTCACTAAGTCAGGATAGAAGCCCGCAGCCTTTATCCAGCGTTTGCCGACTAGATTGCGACGGCGAAAACTATAGGCGACGGTGGGGTCATCAAGCGACAGCGCCTTGATAAAGGCTACCGCATCGTCTTCCAGTCGTTCATCGGCGTCCAGTGACAAAATCCAGTCGTTATTGGCGCGCTCGGCACCGTAAGTGCGCTGGGGCCCGTCACCCAACCAGTCGTTATCCAACACGCGCGCGCCTGCCTGTTGTGCTAGCGCGGGCGTGTCATCCTGACTGTGCGAATCGACGACAATCACCTCATTGCATACTTGGCTGAGCGACTCGACGCATTGCTGGATGTGCTCTTGCTCGTTGAAGGCAATAACGACGCCGGTAATCGAAGGCATGGCTGCTTCTCGCTGGATAAATAAAGTGCTTATAGTAATGGTAATGGCAAGGATGAGCGAACGGTGCTGGCAGATTCGGTCTAGGGATCAATGGTAGTAAGGGAAGGGGATAGATGTGTCGTTAACCTTGTGGATTGCCAATAAAAATTATTCGTCATGGTCGCTGCGGCCGTGGCTTGCGCTCGTAGAAGCCGGCATTGCGTTTGAGGAGAAGCAAGTCGCCTTCACGCATGCAGGGGGAAATCCCGAATTCATTCGCTTCTCTCCTACTGCCAAGGTGCCGGTATTGCAGGATGGCGATCTGACGGTATGGGAATCCTTGGCGATCATCGAATATCTCGCCGAGCGGTACGACGGCATCTGGCCAGCATCTCCTCAGGCTCGCGCTTGGGCGCGTTGCGCGGCGGCCGAGATGCATGCGGGATTTACCGCGTTGCGCAATCGTTGCCCCATGAATTGTGCTTTAGAGCTGCGCTTTGACGCGGTGCCGGACGATCTTGCCAAGGATTTGGAACGTCTCGACCAGTTATGGCGTGAAGGTTTGGAGCGTTTTGGCGGGCCTTTCCTCGCAGGTAGCCATTTCTCGGCAGTCGACGCCTTTTTTGCGCCGGTGGTATTCCGCTGCATCGGTTTCGGTTTGCAATTGTCCGACCGCAGCCAACGCTATATCGAGCACATACTGGCGCTGGATTCCATGCAGCAGTGGCTGAGCGATGCGCTCGAAGAGCCGCCGGAACCTGGGCATGAAGCCGACTCTCGCGCCAATGCTACCCCGGTGGCCGACAAGCGCTTGGCTGATTGAGTATGGTAATGCGCGAACGCACGTGGATAGCGCGTGCGTTTGCGCGGCACTATCACCACTGCTCAATGGAGCGAGGGTATTGGTGGCTAGGCGCCAAGCTTCGATGCGCCGCTGCTTGAGCTTTTGACCTCGAGCCTTTGTCTTTCCTTGCGCGAAGCACCCCCGCTTTGTATCAGTGCACCTATAGTTGCTCTATGCTTGAATGAAGTTCTCACTCTTCAACGGGGATAGACCATGACACTGGACAATACCCTGACGCAGTTGCTGGGCATCAGCCTGCCGATAGTGCAGGCTCCAATGGCCGGCGGTGCCACCACGCCAGCGCTAGTCGCGGCAGCCTCCAATGCGGGCGCGTTGGGCTCCTTGGCAGGCTCTGCTTTGTCGCCACAAACGATAGCGGAGCGAGTGAGCTCTATCCGGGCGCTGACCGACCGGCCCTTCGCTATCAATCTGTTCGTGCAGCCCATCCCATCACCGGATCCGTCGGAAGTCGAACAGGCCTGGCAGCGCTTGGCGCCCCTCCATGAAGAGTTGGGAATTACTCCGGAGTTGCCGCGTCAGTGGTGTCAGCCGTTTGAAGAGCAATTGGAAACCGTGCTTGAGCTGCGTCCGGCAGTGGCGAGCTTCACCTTCGGCATACTTGAGCCGCACCAGTGCCAGCGTTTGCATGACGCCGGTATCCTGGTGGTAGGCAATGTTACCCACCCGCAGGAAGCCGAGGCCTGGCAAGCGCTGGGCGCTGATGCAATCGTGGCACAGGGCGCACAGGCTGGCGGCCATCGTGGCACCTTCATCGGGCGCTGCGAAGATGCCTTGTTTGACACTGCGGAACTGGTTGAGGCATGTCTCGACGTGGCAGCGCTGCCGGTGATTGCGGCCGGTGGTGTGATGGATGGTTACGGTATTGCAGCACTGTTGGCGATCGGCGCGCAGGCCGTGCAATTGGGGACTGCATTCCTGACAACCACTGAGAGCGGTATTTGCGATGCGTGGAAGCAGGCATTGCTTGAAGCCAGTGGCGAAACGCAGCTCACCCGCGCCTTTAGCGGCCGTTTCGCTCGTGGATTGCCCAACCGGGCGATGCGCATTCTTGAGAAGAATGAGGCCAGCGTGCCTGCGTATCCGATTCAGAATGCGCTGACTGGCGCATTGCGCGCTGCCGCCGCTCAGCGTGGCGACGCCGACTTTCTGTCGCTTTGGGCAGGCAAAGGCGTGGCGCGTATTCGACCGATGGATGCAGAGGAGCTGATTGCGGTACTGGCTGCCGAGCTGGAACAGGCGGGCGGCGCTTAAGCAGGTACAGCCAACGCCGCGTCAGCGTACCAATGTTTCACGTGAAACATCAGCGCTTGTCGATCAGTTCGGTGAGAGCGACGGCCGCCGCATCGATGTCTATGCGCTCCATATTAGTTGCCTGCCGCGCGTCTTCGCTGGGCGGTGGGCTGAACGCCAAGCGCTTGTCGCTGCTATTGCAGGTTTGCCAGCGTAGCGAAGTGGCAGAACGTTTGGCCGGGTAAAAACCGAGCGTGGCGATATCCAGACAGCCTGCTATATGAAGTGGCCCCGTCGATCCGGCAATCATCCCATCGGCCGCCGCTAGCGTGAGGGCAAACTCGGCCAGCCCAGCACGCGCTGGCATTAAGTGGGCGTCGATCTGCCGTTCAGCGAGCGCCTGAGTAACAGCGCTGGCTCGCTCCTTCTCACCCGGTCCCCAGCTCACAATAAAGCTGATCGCGCTGCCGGCGTGGCGGGTTACCTTCTCCGCCAGCTCGATATAGCGCTGCGGGCTTAGGTTGACCGCCGAGCCGCCGCTGCCGGGGTGGAGCACCCACCACTGCCGTTCGCTGTCCAGCGCCAGTTCATAAGCAAGCTGCTGACGCTGGCTAGCGCGCTGCTCGCTTTCCAGCGGCCAGTACGGCGGCGCAACGCGTCGCGGGTACTGATTCAGGCGCTTCGCGAGTGCTTCCGCCAATTCCAGATTATAAATGTACTCGGGCTTCAACGAACGTGAGCGACGCTGAGTTATGCGCGTACCGTAAAAAAACTGCGCCCACTTAGTAGCAGGCGCCATGCGCAATGGAATGTGCGCACGCATTCCTGCCCATCCCACACGTGGCGTTGAAAATAGCGTCAGTAGCGCATCGAAATGGCCATCGCGCATCAGCGTGGTGAGTTGGCTGCCGCTGCCCGCACCTGGATCGATGAGCACCTCATCGATCCAAGGGCACAGGCGTGCCATGGGGGCCGTGTAGTCGGGCACCAGCACCGCAATATGATTATCCGGTGAGGCGTGCCGTAGCGCCTTGAGCGCGGGCCACGCGAGCATGAAGTCGCCCAGTTTGTCATTGCGAACAACGAGAATACGGTGCGAGAAACTCATGACGTGGGGCTATTCCAAGTGGCAGGGCGTTAAGTCGAGAGGCCTACAGCGTACCTGAAAAGTGCTTTTTCTTCATCCGTGCCACGGTTGTTCGTTGATCGGTTAACCGTGAGATGGATGCTCTTTCGACGCATGAATAATGCGAAACCTCTCGCCGTTCAGGTTCACGTTTCATCGATAGCTCACTGTTTTTCAGCCGGTTTTCGGAACCGCTGTTGTCCAGCTAGCCGTCATCGTCTCAGTTGCCCGCAGCGATGCCTGATTCAGATAGTGTAATCACCGATCAACCGATGTACTCTGTGCGACTTTTGGCGAATGGATTGGGCGCGTTTTAATGCGATTGTCTGCGAAAATGGCATTCGTTCGACGCTTGTCGCGCAATTCGGTAGAGAAAGATGAGCAGGGTGCGTACTCGACGATAACGCACTGCTTACGATTAAAAGGGAAGGGAATGTCGGTATGAGTGAGGGCGTACTCGAAATGTGTATGTCGCGAGGCTGGGGAGGGTTGGAAATGTATCCCTCCCGCCTTGCTCCCGCTCTATCCAACCGTGGCTGGCGCGTGTATTGCGTAACGTTGGAAGGCGCTCGTTTGGGCGACGCGATGCGTCAGCGGGGTGTTGAAGTGCTGGAATATAGCTCTGTCACGCGCGCGTTGTGGCGCGTGTGTCGGCTGCGGCGGTGGATGCGTGCCCGCAAGATTTCAGTGCTGCACTGCCATAAATCCAGCGATTTGCGGCTTGCTGCGCTGCTTAAATCAGGCATGCCATCACTGCGTATCGTCTTTACCGAACACATGGGCGTTAGCAAACCCAAACGCGACCTGTACCACCGCTGGGCGTTTGGCAAGGTTGACCAAGTGCTGTCGATCAGCGATGCGACGCTGGCGCGCAATAAAAAGGCGCTTCCGGTGGCGCCCGAGCGTATTGCGCGGCTATATCACGGCGTCGATATCGCGGCATTCGGCGCCCAATCTGATGAAGAGCGTCAGCAGGTGCGATACTCGCTTGGCATCGAGTCGAATGAAATCGCCATAGGGCTGGCTGCCCGCATCACGCCAGGCAAAGGACATCAGGTATTTATCGACGCGTTGGCTGAGCTGCCCGCCGATAGCCGTGTGCGCGGGCTGATTATTGGCGGACTCGATGGCTCAAGCGGTAGTAGCGAAAGCTTTGTTAGCGAGTTGCGCGCCAAGATTGCCGCAGCGGGGCTTGAGCAGCGAGTGCAATTGGTTGGCTTTCGCAGCGATTTAGCCGAGGTACTGGGCGCGCTGGATATCGTATGCGTACCGTCACCCAATGAAGCCTTTGGCTTGACGGCCATCGAGGCAATGGCGATGTCGCGGCCGGTGATCGGCTCCAATTCGGGTGCGCTGCCCGAAATTCTTGGTAATGGCGATGGCGTGTTGGTCGATCCGAATGCGCCTGCGGAGTGGCGTAAAGCGATCGTGCAATTGGAAAACTCCCCCGCTTTGCGTGAGCTGCTAGGCAAGGCAGGGCGTGCCAAGGTTGAGCAGCAGTTCTCGGCGGAGCGCCACCTGAACACACTGATCGACTGCTATCGCGGCGTCTCGGTTTCCTGATAGCCTCGGCGAATATCGTCGAGCAGTGCCGCACCGCGCTGAGGCGCGAATTTCTCCAATGATCGTCCGAGTCGCTGAAGGTTGGCGTCCTGCCAGCGGCCTCGCGTGCGCAGACGGCAGCGATCCAGATCGATAATCCAAGGCTTGCCGCGTTTATCAATCAGTAGATTGCGGGCGTTAAGATCAACGTGATCGAGGCCAAGATCATGGGCATCGCGAATGAGCCTGCCGGTTTGTTCAAGCGTGGCGGTATCAATGCTATCGAGCAGCGCCGCCAATGGCTTGGCCTCTGCTATTCGCGCACTGATGAACGCCGCCTGGTAGGTGAGTCCCGCGCGCCATACGCACGCACCCACCGGCTGGGGCACCGCAAGCCCTCGCTCTTTCAGCGTGGCGGTCAGGCGGAATTCCCTGAACGCGCGCGTCGCGTTAACGCCACTCCACCAATAGCGCTGCTGACTCACCCGAGCGATAGCGCCTCCACGGCGGTAGGGGCGTAACACCCACTGGGCATTGGGGTCGCTGGCGATGTTCTGCGGTGTAACGAACAGGCTCTCGCCGCGCCCCGGCGCCTTGGCAATGACCGCCTGCTGGTGCTGCCAATAAGCGGTCGTGAAAAGAGGCTCGAGCTGTTGTGCTGCTTGCGCCCCCTGACCAATTCCGCAAAATTGGTCGGCTTCATATAGAATGTGGGCATTCGCGTGTTGTAGGTAAGTAATCGACATGCTGTTCCAAAGGCGGTAGGCAGTACTTTCTAGCACACGCCTATAGTGCACGTATTTAGGGCGATGCGTAATGGTAGCCACGGGTGTTGAGCAGTGATACTCGTGTAGCGAACTGGCAACGCATCGCTTTCGGTATATGGGGACTCGTTTTTTGAGTAACAACTCACTATTGTCGGCAGCGCCGCAGCGTATATGCGTATTAAGGCTCTCAGCGTTGGGCGATGTCTGCAACCTGGTGCCGACAGTGCGCGCGCTGGCAAAATGCTGGCCTGAGGCGCATATCACCTGGATTGTAGGCAAGGCGGAATATAGCCTGCTCAGCGGGATTGATGGCATTGAGCTGTTGGCTTACGACAAAAGCACCGGCTTAGCGGGCATGCGGGCGTTATGGCGTCAGCTAAAAGGCCAGCGCTTCGACATCTTGCTGCACATGCAGCAATCGCTTAGGGCCAGCGTACTATCGCTGGGTATTCGCGCGAACATTCGCCTTGGTTTCGATAAGGCGCGCGCCAAGGACCACCAAACCTGGTTTACCAATCGCCGCATCGCGCCGCATGCCCATGCTCACGTGCTTGAATCGTTCATGGATTTCGCCGGTGCTTTGGGCCTGGATGCACAGCAGGAGCTAGCGCAGCTACGGTGGGATTTGCCTATTCCCGAATCAGCACAGCAGGAAGCCGATGCGCTGATGGCTGGTCGCCCTGCGCTAGTGATTAGCCCCTGTGCCAATCCACGGTTGCGCAACTACCGAAACTGGTCGGCCGAAGGCTACGCTGCCGTAATCGAGCACGCTTGGCGTAAGTATGGGCTTACTACCTTCCTGACCGGCGGTAATAGCGACGTCGAGCAGCAGATGGTGGCGCGTATCGGCGAGTTGTGTCATCACCTGGGCGAAGGGCAGCCGGTTAGCTTGCTCGGCAAAACGTCGCTGAAAGGGGTACTGGCCGTTATTGCAACCGCGCGAGCGGTAATCGCCCCCGATTCAGGCCCCGTGCATATGGCGAATGCCTTGGGAACGCCAGTAGTGGGGCTTTATGCCACCACCAACCCGGAGCGCGCTGCGCCCTATTTGTGGCAGCGTTACGTGGTCAATCGCTATCCCGACGCTGTACGCACTTATATGCAGAAAGCGCCGGAGCAGATTACCTGGGGAGCGCGCGTGCGCCACCCCGATGCGATGTCGCTGATTACCAGCGAAGACGTATGCACGCAGCTCGATCAGCTTTATCAGGATACTCAAACGCACGTCGCGGGAGACAGTCAGTGAAACTCGACATAGATGCGCTGGATGCGGCGCGCGTATTGGTGGTGGGCGATGTCATGCTCGATCGCTATTGGCATGGGCCTGCCTCACGAATTTCTCCCGAGGCACCGGTGCCGGTCGTGCGTGTCGATGAAGCAGAAGATCGTCCCGGCGGTGCTGCCAACGTTGCGCTTAACATCGCCTCTTTAGGGGCCCATGCCGGGCTGGTCGGTGTGGTGGGCGATGACGAAAACGCCGAATTGCTCACTAGCGCACTGAAGAAAAACAACGTCGCACCGCACTTCTACGTTAATAGCGACATCCCCACGATTACCAAACTCAGGGTAATGAGCCGCAACCAACAGCTGTTGCGTCTCGATTTCGAAGTGCCGCTGGTCCACGCCGATAAAGCACCGCTGCTGCATCAGGTGAAGCAAGCGCTCGGCGATTGCGATCTAATGATTCTTTCCGACTACGGCAAAGGCACGCTGTCGGATGTGCAGGCGCTGATTCAAGCCGGCCGCGATGCGGGCAAGCGGGTGCTGGTCGACCCCAAGGGTACTGATTTCTCGCGCTACCAAGGGGCCAGCCTGATCACCCCAAACCTTAGCGAATTCGAGGCGGTGATGGGGCGCTCGGAAACCGACGCTGAACTGTTCGCCAAAGGTGAGCAACTGCGCGAGTCGCTGGCGCTTGAAGCGCTGCTGATTACGCTGTCCGAGCGCGGCATGGTACTGATTCGTGAAGGAGCGGCACCGCTGCATCTGCCTACCCACGCACGAGAGGTCTACGACGTTACCGGTGCCGGCGATACCGTTATCGGTGTGCTTGGGCTGGCGCTGGCGGCGGGCAAGCCCATGGAGCAAGCGCTGTGGCTGGCCAACTTCTCGGCAGGTCTGGTTGTGGCCAAGCCTGGTACGGCAACGCTCACCATGGCCGAGATGTATGGCGCGCTGCACGAACATGGCTTCAGCATTGATTCCGCTGATACCGGGGCAGCCGCCTTGGCAGGCTTGGTGCGTTCGGCACAGGCGCGCGGCGAGCGCGTAGTAATGACCAACGGCGTCTTCGATATTCTGCATTCCGGCCATGTTGGCTATCTCGAAGAAGCCCGCCAGTTGGGCGACCGCCTGGTCGTGGCGGTCAACGACGACGCCTCGGTGCAGCGGTTGAAGGGCCCCACCCGGCCGATGAATTCCCTTGAGCAACGGATGCGCGTACTGTCGGCACTAGCCGCAGTAGATTGGGTCGTCCCCTTCAGCGAGGACACGCCGCAGCGCCTGATTGAGGCAGTGCTACCTGATGTGCTGGTAAAAGGGGGCGATTACCGCGTGGAAGAAATTGCAGGGCATGAAGCGGTGCTGGCCAACGGCGGAGAAGTGAAGGTGCTGAATTTCGAAGAAGGCGTCTCTACCACTGGCCTTATCAATAAGATCAAATCGCGGACCTGATTGTGGGCAGACATCTCTATAACACGCTGCTTTATTCACTCTCACCGCTGGTATGGAAGCGTATCTGGCGCGAGCAGCTGCCGCGCCATTCGCGCGCCGAGCGGTTGGGCTGGATCGAAAAAGCGAACAATAAGCCGGTGGTGTGGGTGCACGCTGCATCGGTGGGTGAGGTGATGACGGCAGCGCCGGTTATTCGCAACCTGATCGATGATAACCCCGACTATCAGGTAGTCGTCACCACCATGACCGCCACCGGTGGCGAGCGCGTTAGCGCGCTGTTTGGCGACGAAGTAAGTCATCACTTCGTGGCGCTCGACTTTCCTCAGGCCACGCGCCGGATGGTGCGTCGCCTGGACCCTGAGCTGCTAGTGATCGTAGAAACCGAGCTGTGGCCCAATCTTATTCACGCGGCCGCCAATCACCAGGTGCCCATCGTGATGGTGAACGCGCGTATCAGCGAACGCTCCTTCCATCGCTATGCGCGCTTCCAGATTCTGGTACGTGACATGCTTGAGCGTATCAACTGGGTGGCGGTAAAAAGTGGCGAAGATGGCAAACGCTTCCGCGCGCTCGGCATGGAGGCCAAGCGCATCACCGTTACCGGGCCGCTCAAGTATGACGTGGTGGTGCCTGCTGAAGCCGTCGCTACCGGCAAGGCACTGCGCGAGCAGATTGGCGAGCGCCCGGTGTGGGTGGCCGCTTCGGTGCGTGAAGGTGAAGAAGAAAGCGTATTGGAAGCGCATCAGGAGGTGCTTGAGCAGCACCCCAATGCGCTGCTGATTATCGTGCCGCGCCATCCACAGCGGTTTGACGATGTGGCGCTAAGCTGCGAATCGCGCTTCGGTGTGCTGAGCATTGCGCGGCGCAGCCTTAATGAGCGTATCGATCCAGCGGTCAGCGTTTACGTTGGCGACACTATGGGTGAGCTGATTGCGCTATACGCCAGCGCAGATATCGCCTTTGTTGGCGGTAGTCTGGTGCCGGTGGGCGGCCACAACCTGCTGGAACCGGCTGCCTTGGGGCTGCCGGTTATCAGCGGCCCTCATCTCGCCAACATTACCGAAGTCGCAGATGAAATGAGCGCTAACGGTGCCCTGGAAAAAGTCGAGAGCGGCTACGAACTAGGCGCGGCGATTAATACCCTGCTGGCCTATCCAGAGCGCCGCAAGGCATTGGGAAGTGCAGCTTTCGAGGTAGTAGAGCGCAATCGTGGCGCCGCCGAGCGCATACGTGAGCACTTGCTAACCATGGTTCATCCGCTGTCCGCTGAGGCATACACTGCGCAGCAGCAGCTGGCCGCCCGTGAGTAGCTTCATCAGCGAAAGCGCGCTCGCGCCAATACCGCCGCGCCCTCGTTGCTAGCGTACCTTCCTGCTACCGTTGACGTATCGTTCAGCGGTTTTTTTATGTGCATATAGGCGCTGTTTCGCTTGTATCTACTGCCACAAACACCCTAGCATGATGGGTTTTCGCGATTGGCCGGGATGTTGAGATGGGGTCGAGTTATACAGGCACGGGGACGCTGGAATATGTGTTGGCACCCTATAGCCACGACGATCTAGCGTTGGTTGAGAGCTATCTGGTATTCAAGCGGCGCGACAGTACCATTGAAGGCGTCGAGCGCATCGCGCTTAGCGATCTGCCGACATTAACGGATGTGCCGTTAACAGAGCACGACCGTGAACTGGTGGCGTTGGCTGCGCAGCAGCAACTCCCCGAGGTGCTACGGCTCGATGATACCGGCGCTGAAACCATCCTTGCGCTTCTGCTCAGCACTCAACGCTTCTCGTTGCACAACGTCGATGGCCTTGCCCTGACCCAAGGCGAGCCCCGACATGTGAAATTCGATTGGCGTCCCTCCAGCGGTCCTGGGGATTACTACCAGCTGCAATGGCTGGCGGCTAATGCAGACGAGCACTTCCAACGCGTATTGAGTACCTTCCCTCCCTGCTATCTCGATCTCTATCACGGACAAATAGGCGCACTGGTCACGGGCTTGGACGAAGCCACCATGCGCACCGCGTACCATGGTGCGCTGTTTGATATCGACGCAGCAGAAGCGCTGCGACAGAGCATTATCGAAGGGGGCGGTGTGGTGCCGCCGCCGTTGGCGCAGTCGACCACTAGTGCGTTTGCGATGGTGCCGCGATTGACGCTGGGCAGTCGCCGCGAGCGCGTGTATCAGCCGCGCAGCGGGCGAATGGTAGTACGCCAACGGCATCGTGCAGCACTCGCGTTCGATTACGGTGGTGCGGTGGTGTCGGGGGAAACACCGCGTGCAGTGTCAGTGAAGCACGACGACCAGACGTGGCAGGTCAGTCGCGATCGCAGTGGTGAGCAGCGTGCGCGAGATAGACTGGGCGAATGGGGATTCAGAATCGCCAAGCGTCGCAGCGAAGCGCTGAGCGAGTCCTGTGGTGAAGCCTTCGAAATGGGCATCGAAAACGGTTGGCTGACGTTTGCCCGGCGTGGACTGGCCTCCCTGCGTGATGCCGGTTGGCAGATCGTGATGCAGGCCGATTTCGCCTTCAATATCGCCTCGATAGAGGGCTGGTACCTGCATTTCGATCCCGAGCAGTTTCCAACGGACATTGGCTTCGGTGTACACGCTCGCGATATGGAAGGCAGCGCCTTCGACGTTGATCTGCGCGCGGCGTTGGCACGGGCCATATCACGCAATCCGCAGCGATTCAGCATCGAGGCGTTGAGTGCGCGCGATGAAAACAAGGCGTTGGTACTGGAGCTTCCCGCCGAACTCGATCGTCCGACGCTGCGCTTCGCGCTGCCGTATCCGCGGCTGCGTAAATTGCTCGACGTATTCACCGAACTGCGGCTCGATCCGACGGCCTTCATTGAAGGCGAACCGCTGCGCTGGTCACGGCTTGAGCTACAGCGCTTGCTGCCGCTAGTGGACGACGACATCGAATGGCCCGATCAACGCGTCGTTGAGTGGCTGAAGCGTTTCCAGCGCGAGCAGAAGGATGCCGCTGAGACGGTGGTGCCCACCCAGCTAAACGCTACCCTGCGAGGCTATCAGCGCGAGGGGCTAGGCTGGCTGAAACGGCTGCAGCGCGCCGGAGCGGGCGGTTTGTTGGCCGACGATATGGGATTGGGTAAAACGGTTCAGGTGATTGCCTATCTGCTAGGCGAGCAGCCGTCGGCAACTTCACCTTCGCTGGTGGTAGTGCCAACCAGCCTGCTAGCGAACTGGCAGGATGAGTTCACCCGCTTTGCCCCCGAGCTTCCCGTATTAACCTTGCACGGCAACGCTCGTCATCAGCACTATCACCGCATCGATCAATATGCCGTGGTGCTGACCTCCTACCCGGTGCTGGTGCGCGACGTCGAGCTTTTGGTCGATCGTGTATTTCACTCTGTTGTCTACGATGAGGCACAAGCGCTCAAAAACCCTGCCAGCCGTACCGCCACCGCGGCGCGTCGGCTGCGCGCCAATATGCGGCTGTGCCTGAGCGGCACGCCGGTGGAAAATCACCTGGGTGAGCTGTGGTCGCAGTTCGAATGTCTGATGCCTGGTCTTCTCGGTAAGCAGGAAGAGTTCAACCGGCGTTTTCGTCAACCGATTGAAGTACGCGGTGATCGCACGCGGCTGGAGCTCCTGCTGGCACGTCTGGAGCCTTATTTGCTGCGGCGTACCAAGGAGGAGGTGGCCGCTGACCTGCCCAGCAAGAACGAAATGGTGGTCAGGGTCGAGCTGGAAGGGCAGCAGCGCGAGCGCTACGAAGAGATGCGCAGTCGCATGCTGGCGTCCATCGAGGAGCGACTCGACAAGGAAGGCATGAATGCCAGCCGCATGCTGGTGCTTGAGGCGCTGCTGCGGCTGCGGCAGATATGCTGCGATGCTCGTTTGGTAAACGGCGCTCACAGCGATGACGAGCGACTCGACGCTCACTGGCAGCACGGGGATTCAGCCAAACTCGAGGCGCTCATCGATATGCTGGGCCCGATGCTGGATGCTGGGCGCAGAGTGCTGATCTTCTCGCAATTCACCAGCGTGCTAACGCTGCTGCAAGAAGCCTTTAGTGAGCGCGACTGGGATTATCTGGTGCTGACCGGAGAATCTCAGGATCGGCGTGAACCGGTGCGCGCTTTTCAAGCGCACGAATCGCAACTGATGCTGATTAGCCTGAAGGTGGGCGGAACGGGGCTTAACCTGACTGCCGCCGATACGGTTATTCTGTTCGATCCATGGTGGAATCCCGCGGTAGAAAACCAGGCCATCGATCGTGCTCACCGCATCGGCCAGGACAAAACGGTCTTCGTTTATCGCTTGATTGCCCGAGGCACCGTTGAAGAACGTATTCGCGTTATTCAACGGCGCAAAGCAGCGCTTAGCGATACGCTGTTGGAAGGAGAAAGTGGCCTTGATTGGTCGTTCGATACCGCAACACTAAGAGAGCTGTTTGCGCCGCTGGATGAGGGCTAATAGCAAGGCGGGCTAGGCTGCTGGATCGACGTGGTATCTTCTTTGTAGCGGGGCAGTCGTGTGCCGGTATCCTTTGGTCTAGGTAGCCGCATTCCGGCCAATTCTTACGTGGTGTGGAGCGCGGACGGCGGTATTGAGCAACGCTAGGCGGATGAGCGAATCGTATACGCGGGTAAGAAAACGGGCCATCAGACGGCCCGTTTTTCATATCGAGCCGATAAGCAGTGAGTACGCGAGCTCAAGGTGCTTCGGCAAGGATGCGTTCGTCGCCAAGTGTGCTTAGGGACGTTTGGCCCTTCTGGCTAACGTCCAGGCGATAAACAGCACGATCAACACGCTAACGATGCCAGCGGCGAATACCCAGTAAGGACCATTGGCACGCCAGTAGGCGATGGCTTCAGGGGTAGCTTCACGTTTGGCCAGTGCGCTGTCGGCATAGCACAGCAGCAAGGCAATCAACGGATAGCTGAGTAAGCGGCGCATAGAGTCTCCTGTCGATGGATTAGGCCTTGCTGGCGCGGCGTTCGCTGCGCACTACGCCATCTTCCCGGCCCAGCAGCAGTATATCAGCACCGCGATGAGCGAAGAGCCCGTTGCATACCACGCCGGTAATGCCATTGAGTGTGTCTTCCATGGCCACGGGATCTTCGATCATGAAATTGTACAGATCGAGAATCTGGTTGCCGTTGTCGGTGGTTACGCCCTCGCGGTAAATCGGGTTCGCACCAAGCTTGACCAGCTCTCGTGCGACGTAGGAGCGGGCCATGGGAATGACTTCGACGGGCAGCGGGAATTGGCCCAGCGTGTCCACGAGTTTGCTTCCGTCAGCAATACAGATGAAGGTTGTGGAGCCGGCGGCGACAATCTTCTCGCGTGTTAATGCGGCACCGCCTCCCTTGATCATTGCGAAGTCAGGCGTGATTTCGTCAGCCCCATCAACGTAGAAGGGCAGCGTGCCTGCGCTATTAAGATCGACGACGTCTATTCCTTCCGCTTTTAGTAGCTCGGCGCTGGCGTCGGAGCTGGCCACTGCTGCAGCGAAGCGATCTTTCAATTTACCAAGTGCTTTGATAAATAGCGTCGCCGTAGAGCCCGTGCCTACACCGATAATGGTATCGGCCGCGAGGTGTGGCGCAATTTCATCGATGGCGGCATCGGCGACTGCTTGTTTCAGTTGGTTTTGCCGTTGTGCGGCGTTGCTCCGCGCTGACATCTCAAGCTCCAGAATGCCGCCTTACGCGGCACACGTAACGTTCGATAGTGGTGCGACAATGTGTGAAGCTCACTCATTGCGCTTTTTTAGCGCTGTCTGAACAGCACTTGGGTGGGCGTTGCATGGGCGGTGCAGTAATCGTCACTGGCGCTACCGGCGTGCATCACGCGCTGTTTCCTGAGCTTCACCTTATGTTGTGGTGTTCAGGGCAACTTCCATTGGCTTCAGTATAAAACGCTCGCGAGTATGAAGCGACGTTTGCGGGTCGCATGCAAGGTCGTTTCACATCGGGTGAAGCAGCGTGCTGCCCAAAGGAAAGGAAAAACCGGATATATGCCAGGTGCGAGGGTGTAAAAAAGCGCGATAAGCGCCTATCATCGGGGATGGTGCCGAGCGAGATGCGCCGCTTTCAGGCTTCGCTGCGGCGATTCACCACGCGGTCGCGGCTCATTCTTTTCCAGAGCGCCACTCATCCAGAAGGCCAGCTGCAGCGGCTTTTTCATAGCAGCGTTGGTGCCGTTAAGCGGTGTTGGCTTCACTCATTTTCTCTCTTTATCTCCCGAGAAGCCGGCAATTTTGCCGTTCTTGTACCGGAACACGTTTATGTCAGACAGTTCGAAGTCCAGTAGCGATGCCACCAGCGATGTAGCGAGCTATGTCAAAAAGATTCTTAATGCTCGCGTATACGGTGCCGCTATTGAGACCCCCCTCTCTTCAGCTCCCTTCCTTTCCCAGCGCTTGAACAATACGGTTCTGATTAAACGGGAAGACCTGCAGCCAGTCTTCTCGTTCAAAATTCGTGGCGCCTACAACCGCATGGCGCAGCTCACCGATGAGCAGAAACGCAAAGGTGTTATTACTGCGTCGGCGGGTAACCATGCACAGGGTATTGCGCTGGCCGCTCAGCAAATGGGTATCAAGGCCATTATCGTGATGCCGCGGATTACGCCCGATATCAAAGTGGCAGCGGTGCGTGCGCGAGGAGCAGAGGTAGTACTGCATGGCGATGCGTTCAATGCGGCGCTTGAGCGGGCGATGCAGCTTCAGGCCGAGCATGGGTATAGCTATATCGCACCCTTTGATGATCCCGATGTAATTGCAGGGCAGGGTACGGTGGCAATGGAGCTGCTGCGCCAGCATCAGGACCCCATCGATGCCGTATTTGTGCAGGTTGGCGGTGGCGGTCTGTTGGCGGGTATGGCGGCTTATATCAAATATTTGCGCCCCAACACCAAAGTAATTGCGGTGGAGCCTGAAGATGCTGCGTGCTTCAAGGCAGCGCTCGAAGCAGGTGAACCGGTCACGCTGCCGGCGGTCGGCCTATTTGCCGAAGGCGTTGCCGTGGCTCGTATTGGTGAAGAACCCTTCCGACTGGCTAAATCGCTGGTGGATGGCGTTATTACGGTGTCGACCGATGAAATCTGCGCGGCGGTCAAGGATATCTTCGAAGATACTCGCGGGCTTGCCGAAGCATCGGGTGCGGTATCGCTAGCGGGGCTGAAAAAATACGCACAGCGCGAAGGTCTGGAAGGCAAGACGCTGGCTTGTGTGAATTCAGGCGCTAACACCAATTTCGATCGTCTTCAGCACATTGCTGAGCGCACCCAGCTTGGTGAACAGCGTGAAGCCATTCTGGCCGTCACTATTCCCGAGCAGCCGGGCAGCTTCAAACGCTTTTGTCAGGTAATTGGCGAGCGGATGGTCACCGAATTCAACTATCGCTACGCTAACCCTGAGCATGCGCGCATTTTCCTGGGCGTACAGGTCGTGCCCGGACAAGCTGATCGCAATGCGGTGATCGAAGCGCTAAAGGGCGCTGGCTATCCGGTGGAGGATCTTTCCGATAATGAGCTGGCTAAGCTGCATGTGCGGCACCTTGGCGGCGGGCGCGTGCCGGGCGATGCGCCCTCAGGGATGCAGGAAGCGCTGTATCGTTTCGAGTTTCCTGAGCGCCCCGGCGCATTGCTCAACTTTCTCGATCATCTGCCAGAAAGCTGGAATATCTCGCTGTTCCACTATCGCAACCACGGCGCCGCTTATGGCCGCGTGCTGGTAGGCATGCAGGTGCCGCAGCAGGAGCTGGCAGGGCTTGAGTCTCACCTCGACAAGATTGGTTATAGCTACTGGAACGAAAGCGATAACCCGGCCAACAGTCTGTTCCTGCAATAATCTGCCGAGCAGTGGCCGTTCGGTACACAGGCGCTGCGCCTAAGCAATGCCATAGCGGCTGAGCCGCTCATCAAGAGAGCGATGTTTCACGTGAAACATCGTTTTTTTGTGTCTGTTTAGACCTATTGATAAGTCTGGCGCGGCGGCATGACGCACCCATTTGAGCAGTTTCGGCGCTATAGTAGGCAAGGCCATGCAATGTGTGTGGCTTTTAGTGCCGCCACCTTTATCCACGGAGGGCTTGCTCATGGCGCAACTGCATACAATTTTACTGGCCACCGACTTCTCACAGGGTTCGGTGAAGGCTGCGGCGATGACGCTGACGCTATCATCGCTGTCGGGCGCAAGCGTTCACGTGGTGAATGTGGCGCTTCCGCTGTCGCACAGCTCGGGCGTTGAAAGCACGCTGTTTGCTCACTCGGTGGATGCCGATACTATCAATGGCGAAATCGTGGACGATGCGATTCGTCGCCTGAATGAATTTACTGACACCCATTTGCGTTCATCGAACGATGTTCAGCCAGGCAAGATAGAAACGCGCGTTATCCAGGCATCATTGCCCGATGAGGCAATTATTGAAGAAGCGCAGCGTATCAAGGCCGATCTGATCATCATGGGGACGCATGGGCGCAGAGGTCTACGACGCGTGCTGCTAGGGTCTACTGCGGAGCGGGTAGTTCGTGCATCGCCCATTCCGGTACTCTCTACCAGAGATCCGGAAGATTTGCCGTAGCCGTTGGGCAGGCGCCGCCGCCTGCGTTGCGCAGGGGGCGATCAAACAGAAGGCGAGCACTTGGTGCTCGCCTTCTGTTTATAGCGTAACGGCGCGCTAGCGCTCGCTGCTATTGAGCGGTCGTATCAACACCCCAGCGGGTGCTGGCGCCACCGATGAACGGATGCAGCAGCGTATCGCCTTCGCTCATGGTGTCGGGGTAATGAGTTTCCTGGCGCACCAAATCGATGGTGCCCTGATTGACCGGCAGTTTGTAAAAGCGTGGCCCGTTTAGCGAGCAGAAAGCTTCCAGATGCTGGAGTGCTTGCTCTTCCTCGAAGACTTCAGCATAAACGCCAAGCGCGGCAGGGGCATTGAATACGCCTGCGCAGCCACAGGTGTTCTCTTTCGCGTGGCGAGGATGCGGTGCCGAATCGGTGCCCAGGAAGACGCGCTCAAAGCCGCTGGCGACCAGTGCACGCAGCGCTTGCTGATGAACGTTGCGCTTCAAAATCGGCAGACAGTAAAGATGGGGCTTGATACCTCCCACCAGCATGTCGTTGCGGTTATGGCGAAGATGCTGCGGGGTAATGGTTGCGGCCAGGTATTCATTACCCGCTTGCACATAGTCAGCGGCGTCGCGGGTGGTAATGTGTTCCATCACGATGCGCAGCGCTGGGAAGTGTTTCCGCAAGGGCTCTAGCACGCTCTCAATGAAGCGCGCTTCGCGATCGAAGATATCGATATCGGGAGCCGTTACTTCACCGTGGATGAGCAGCGGCATATCGATGCGCTGCATGGTTTCTAGCAGCGGATGAATATTGGCGATATCGCTGACCCCGTGGCTCGAATTGGTCGTAGCGTTGGCCGGATACAGTTTGGCTGCGGTAAATACCCCCTCGCGGTGGCCGCGTTCCAGCTCGTTGGCACTGAGCGTATCGGTGAGGTAGCAGGTCATTAGAGGCGTGAAGTCGTCTGTGGCAGGAATTGCCGCAATAATGCGCTCGCGGTAGGCGATGGCTGCATCGACGCTGGTAATCGGCGGCACCAGGTTAGGCATAATGATCGCGCGACCAAAGTGAGCGCTTGAACTTGGCAACACCGCCTTCAGCATGGCGCCGTCGCGCAAGTGAAGGTGCCAGTCGTCGGGGCGTCGTAGAGTCAGTTTTTCGGGAGCGGAAGCTGAAGTCATGGTGTTCGGTCGTTTGGTAAGTAATGGCGCTGTGTTGTCGTGGTGGTAGGGCAACCGGTGCATGTGGCGCAGAGGGCGATTACACGACGTAACGCGTTGGTAAATTTTACACGTGGAAAAATTCTGCGATTGTGGTCTACTTTATCGTCGTAGCTTAGTAAGTGCCATGTATAGCGGCACGTGAGATAGCCGATCAAGTGAACGATAATGAAAAAACGTAAGCCTGACCTGATGGTCATTCTGTTTGTAGTGTTCGGTGTAGGTATGGTCGCAACGGGCTATGCGCAGGCTATGCTGGGCAGCTTCTAACGCCCGGTTCCTCTGAAAGCAAACGCTTCGGCAATGGTTCGTGGTGGTAACGCCATGGTTGCCAGCGTACGCATTGCAAGCAGCGTTATGCTGCTGATTCCCCCTTGTTCCTTACGACCTTCCTTGCGGCTCTGTGCTGCGTGCTGACGATTGGTTTGCCTGCCACCAGTGGCGGGGAGTAACAATTGCATCCAACGGAACATCCCAATTATTCATTGGAATACGGACGACTTCTTGCTCGTCGTGGGCGACGCCGAAAAGCATGGGGCGAGCGCCATCGCTATTCCGCGTGAATGCCAGCGTACGGTCGTAGAAGCCGCCGCCCATACCCAAGCGTCCGCCATAGCGATCAAACCCTACCAAGGGCACCAGCAGCGCACTAAGCGCCCAGGCCGGAATACGGCGTTTGGGATAGGCTGCGTCGCGGGTGAGGGGCTCTAAAATGCCGAATCGATTGGCGGTCAAGCGCGTGGCCGGTGTGAGGCGCACAAACCACAGCTGGTTAGCGGTGAAGGGGCGTAGCACCGGAAGGTACAGCGCTATGCCGCGTCGGTGCAGCGTCGTTATTAGTGGCGTGGGGTTGATTTCGCCGTTGTGAGGAAGATACAGCGCAACATGCCGTGCCTTTAACAGTGCGGGACTCGCCAGCATGCGCTGGGCAAGCCGCTGTGCGGCGCGGCGCTGATAGGCAGGCGTAAGAGAGCGTCGGCGCAGGCGCAACTGGCGACGTAGCGAAGCTCTGTCGCTGTCAGTGGGCAGCGGCGAATAGCTCACGTTCTCGGTAACGGGCAAGTGAAAGCGAGGCGCCGAGAATAGCGTTTGCGCTGAGCGCGTTTGATGGCGCGTGCGTTTGCTGGGCGTCGACAAACGAGGGGGAATCATGAGGGTTCTCCGAAGTGCCGCTGTTGTGCTGGCCCTGAACCTACTGGTTCAGGTGGGAAGCCACAGTCGGGGCCTCAGGCGTTCCGACGCACGGACATGCACACAGCCCCGGCTAGCAAGCTTCCCGAGGGTAAAGCATAGGCTCGAGGGACGATGACAACTCACGTACACCCCAGAGAACATCGCCATTGTATCAGATGCATGGCGGCACAACAGACTTGACACGGTGTTGCTGGCGTTACTGCTTTATTGCGAACTGTCGTCGTCTTTGGCGCCCGGTCGCGCCAGCGCCTGTTCGATGCGCTCGGTGAGCGCCGCTACTTCTTTCTCGAGCTTTTTCTTCTCTTCCATTTGCTGCTGCATTTCGTGGGTGATGTTGAGCGCGGTCATGATCGCGACCTTGCCATCATCCTTGGTCTGACTGTGCTCGCGCACGCCAGTAAGTGCCTGGTCGAGATAGCGTGCAGCGCGCTCAAGTCCGGCAGACTGCTTTTTGGTGCAGCGGAACGTGTAGCGTTTGCCAAGTAGAGTAACTTCGACAGTGCTTTGGGGGGCGTCACTCATGCGAGGCTCCTGGGTTGGCTAAGCGGCGTCAGGAGGTCTGAGGCGACCACTACGTCACGGGAAATGGTATTCTGGGCGCGCTGATGTGCCGCGCACATTTCTAACGCCAAGTCTCTTTTAGGGGCTTACTATAGCAGCCACGTGGGTGCTTAACGAGCGCTGTGCTCCGCAATCGCGGATGCGCGGAAAACGTTTTCACTATCGGCGTGGCCTTGACCGTTGCACGCAATCAATCGGCAGCGGTAGGGCAATCAAGAGGATCGCATGAACAACGACTCGAGTAGCGCAGAAAACGCCATTGAATTTTCCGATATCGCCGATCTTTTCTTGCGCTATGGCTCGCTGTCATCGCCGTCGTTTTTCGACGGACGAATGGTGGCATCGCTAACGCTGGCGACCGATGATCAGGACACCGCCAGTGACGAGTGGCTGCAAGAAATTTGCGCCGTGCTGGGGGTAGAGCAGCCCCACGACCGAGAAGATGCCGAGGTGCTGCTAGGCTGGCGCAGTCAGGCGCGCCACCAGCTCGCCGACGAAGAGATAGACTTCGAGCCGCTGCTGCCTGATGAGCTATTCTCTGTTCCCGAACGTGCTCAAAGCCTAAAGATGTGGGCGCTGGGCTTCTCTGAAGTGATCGACGAGTTCGGCATCGACGATAGCTGGTCGGCACCGCTGCGCGAGGCAATCGAGGCGATGGCAGAAATCGGCGCCCTTGATCTCGACGAGGGCGTTACTGACGACAGCGAGAGCGAAGACGACCTGCTGGCGCTTTACGAGCACGTGCGCGTCACCGCGTTGACGCTTTATCTCGAGTGTCATCCGGGCAATCCGCGGGTGTACAAGGATGATGATCAGTCATCTTCGCAGCTGCATTGATTCATTTTGAGGGAGAGCAACGAATGGAGCGGTTCGATATTGCCATCGTTGGCGGCGGTTTGGTGGGTGCCAGCCTGGCAGCCTCGCTGTCTGAATTGATCGAGCAGTACCATCTGCGCGTGGTCGTGATTGAGGCGGCCGCCATCTCTCTTGAAAAGCGCACGTGGCAGCCCAGTTTCGATCAGCGTTCCAGCGCGTTGGCCTATGGCACGCGGCTGCACTTCGAACGAATGGGGCTGTGGCAGCACAATGATGAGCAGGCGGGGCTGGCAAGTGAAGCCTGCCCTATTCATCAGGTGCACATCGCCGAGCGCGGTCGGTTTGGTGCTGCGCGTCTCAACGATCGCGAGATGGGCACCGAGGCGCTTGGCTATGTGGTGCCTAATGCGTGGATGGGGCAGGTGCTGATGCAGCGTATGGCAACACTGCCACTGACGTGGCGCTGTCCTGCTCGGGTAGAGCAGATTACGCCAGTGCAAGACGGCCACCAACTGACCCTGGATAACGGCGACACCCTGCAGGCAGGGTTGACGGTGCTCGCCGACGGCGGTCGGTCACCGCTCAAAAAGCTGCTGGGCATCGAAAGCGCTGTTCACGACTATCAGCAGAGTGCATTGATCAGTACGCTGGAAATTTCCCGCCCTCACCATGGTGTTGCCTACGAACGTTTCGATGCGCGCGGCCCGATGGCGCTGTTGCCGCTTAATGGCCAGCGCATGGCGCTGGTATGGACGCGCGCTCCAGAACGTTTGGCTGAGTTAGAGTCGCTTAGCGATGCCCAACTGCTCGCTGAAATTCAGCGCTTTTTCGGTGATCGATTGGGGCGTTTTACTCGCATTGGCACACGCAGTATTTATCCCCTGCAGTTGGTTCAGGCGCGTGAACAAGTCAGGCCGCATCTGGCGGTGCTTGGCAATGCCGCGCATTCCATGCACCCGGTAGCAGGGCAGGGCTTCAATCTCGCGCTGCGTGGTGTTATCGACCTGCGCGATGCGCTGGAGAAAGCGCTGGCACAAGGGCTGCGGGGCGGAGAAGCAACGGTGATGCATGATTTCGAACGGCGACGTGCGCTCGACCGTGATGTGATGGTTAAGGCCAGCCATGGCCTGGTCGAGCTGTTTGGCATCGATAATCCGCTGCTTTCCCATGCTCGTGCCTTGGGGTTAATAGGTTTGAATTTGCTTGGTCCGATACGTCGCGGGCTGACGCGTCGGGCGATGGGTATCGAGCGCTAGTTCGGCAGTAGTGGCAAACGCAGATATTTCAGTGGTGGTAGCGGTTAATCGAGAGGTGTCAGATGAACGAGCAAAGCGCGCACTCTTCCCGGAATGTGTTGGAAAGCGACGTGGCGATCGTGGGGGCGGGAATGGTCGGCGCGACCTTGGCGCTGTTGCTTGCAGAAGCGGGTATCAGCGTAGCGCTCATCGATGCTGGTAAGTATTCACTTCGTTGGAAAGAGGCTCAGCTCGATAACCGCGTTAGCGCCATTACCGCGGCTTCTCGTGCATTGTTTACGTCGCTGGGAGTGTGGCCCGGAATCGTTAAGCGCCGCGCAGCGCCTTATCAGCATATGCAGGTGTGGGACAGCGAGGGCCTGGGGGAGATAAATTTCTCGGCCAGTGAGGTCGCTGCCAGTGAGCTGGGACACATCGTCGAAAACAGCGCCATCATCGACGCGTTGAACGAAGCGCTGGAACAGCATGAGAAGATTACCCGCCTGTTCGGCCAACAGGTGACATCGCTCGAGTGGTATGAACAGCCTGATGCACCACGCGCCCACTCCGAAAGTAAGCGCTCGCTCACCCTGGAGAACGGAGCCAAAGTGGTTGCGCCGTTAGTAGTGGGGGCGGACGGTGGGCGTTCAATGGTGCGTCGCATGGCAGCGATTGACGTCAATGAGTATCCCACGGGACAGCAGGCAATCGTCGCCAGCGTTCGTCACCAGCATAGCCACAACGATACGGCGCGGCAGGTGTTCTTACCCACCGGTCCGCTGGCATTTCTGCCCATTGCGTCACCGGTGGAAGGTGAATATTGGTCCTCAATTGTATGGTCTGCCGACAGCGATGAAGCTAACCGTTTGCAGGCACTCGATGACGACCAGTTCGCTGCTGCGCTTCAGCAAGCGTTCGAGGGGCGCGTGGGAAATATCCTTGAGCTTCAGAGTCGTGCCGCTTTCCCGCTGGTACAGCGCCACGTGCGTCGGTACACGCTGCCGGGGCTGGCGTTAGTGGGTGACGCCGCGCACAGCTTGCATCCGCTTGCTGGTCAGGGAGCCAATCTGGGGTTTCTGGATGTGGCAGTACTAGCAGAAGAACTGGCGCGTGCGCATCGACGCGGTGCAGCGCTGGGCGACGAGCGTGTGCTGGAGCGTTACGGCCGCCGTCGCCGCATGGATAATAGCGCCATGATCAAGCTGATGGACGGTTTCCGGCTCGGTTTCGGTAGTCGTCAGCCTCTAGTGCGCTTGGCGCGTAATGTGGGGCTGCGCAGCGTTAATCGCTTCACGCCGGTCAAGCAGGTGATGATTCAGCAAGCGCTGGGGTATCGTCACGATTTGCCCGAGCGAATGAAGAAGAACGCCTCCTCCTGACGCTAAAGGCGATGCGCGGTCTACCTGTGTGACTGCGCTGTTGAATTCGCGCGTGCACTGTATCGCGTGAAACACCAGTGGCACACAATCAATGCGTTTTTCCCTTGTGATCGGGCCGCAGAGGGCTTCATGGAATCCTTCTGCGACCGTCGTTAGTGCCAGCGCTCGCAATATCCCTTTTGCTGTCATCGCTTGTGCAGCGCCACCGGTCGCGCGCCAACATTTCTCGATGCCACACCTCTCTCAAGCTGGCGGCCGCTATCCAATGCCCGTGGTTCTATCCCACTCGCGCGGCGGGACTCTAGCATGGGCATCTTGTTCGCCAACGGGGCTCGATCTCCCTGTTCTACTACCCAATATGCATTCGATGCGCGCGCATTCCCCTCTATACTGAATGCCACTGCATTCTTTTATCGATATGAGTAGCGGGGAGGGGGTATGTCATCGATGTTGTGGGTGTACACGGGCACGGTACTGCTTCTGGTGATGACTCCCGGTCTGGATACAGCACTGATATTGCGTACTTCGCTGGTTCAGGGGGCCAGGCAGGCAATATTTGCTGCGCTGGGTATCAACCTCGGGCTGCTGTGTTGGGGCGCGTTAGTGGCCGCTGGACTAGGAGCACTGTTAACGGCCTCCGAGCTTGCCTATCACCTGCTCAAATGGGTAGGTGCTGCATATCTGGCATGGTTAGGAATTGGAATGCTGCTGAGACCACGGCAATCGTTCCACACCGAAGGGCGACCGCAAACGCGCAGCGGTACCGGTTGGCTGCTGAAAGGGCTGGCCTCCAATGTGCTTAACCCCAAGGTTGGCGTGTTTTATGTCTCTTTTCTGCCACAGTTTATTCCCGAAGGCGCATCGATCGCAGGCTACGCCATGATGTTGGCAAGTATTCACGTACTGCTGGGGATAATTTGGTGCGGGCTGCTGATCGCCGCTACACGTCCGCTGGGGCGTCGACTGCGCGAAGGCGCACTGGTGCGCTGGATGGACCGCGTCACCGGCGGCGTATTTGTCGCCTTTGCCGCGCGCTTAGCGCTTACCGCACGGTGAATGGTTGGAGATGGCTCATTCCTGAGTCTGCGCGGGCTTTCGCTATCAGCGTCCTTATCGTGAGCTCATTCTGAATCCTGCGCAGCTTTTCACTGTTAGCGTCTTTTCAAACGTTATTTATTGATATTCGAAGGGGGCCTTGCAGGCCCCCTTCACCCCCGCTGTCGTCAGGCGCGTCAGACCATCCACTTGCAAAAATGCGCTGCAAGCGGATGATTCCGCGCCTTCCTTATATGAAGTTTGCGATATAGGTGGTTTACTCGGTGGCCTATTCGCGGTCTGTGCAGGTTTTCACCGTCGGCGTTTTCACCGGTGGTCTGGTTCGGGATCCTGCGCGGGCTTTCGCTATCAGCGTCCTCATCGTGAGCTCATTCTGAATCCTGCGCAGCCTTTCACTGTTAGCGTCTTTTCAAACTTAACCTTTCCTTTGAATGCGAGAGGAACCTTGTCCCTCTCGCGCTCTCCCGCTTGTGGAAGCGCCCCGAATGTGATGTCGCTGTGCACGCACAGCGCACACATTCAATGGGCTGTCAGGCCTTGGTAAATCATCAGCACAGCAAACTTCGTAGGGAAGGCGCGGAATCATCCGCTTGCAGCGCATTTTTGCAAGTGGATGGTCTGACGCGCCTGACGACAGCGGGGGTGAAGGGGGCCTGCAAGGTCCCCTTCATATATCAATAAATAACGTTTGCTAAGACGCCACCAGTGAAAGGCTGCGCAGGATTCAGAATTAGCCTCGCGCTAAAGACGCCAATCACGCTAACGCGGCAGCGCGACAAAGCCGCATTGCGGTGGTCGACGTTGAGGCATTGGATGGCGCTGGCTGTTTTTGCGCCGCGACAAAGGCTCGTTTGAACGCTTCCATGTCTTCACGGCTGCCTATCGACACCCTTACCCAATCAGGCCAACTGGGCCATGCGCGTCCTACGTGCACGCCGTGCTCAGCTAATGCAGCAGCTTCGCTGGCACCAGGTCGGCCAGTGCGCATCATGAAGCAGTTGGAATGCGAGTCAGTGCACCGCACTCCTCGCTGACGTAGCCATGCGAGTACTTCGCCGCGTACGCTGGCAGTGTAGCTACGACGCTGCTCTACCAAATCGGGCTGCTTGAGGCTGGCTAAGGCCGCGACTGCGGCCGTCACTGATACGACGTCTTCTCCTTGGCGCTTCAGTCGCTCCAGAAGCGCTGGTTGCGCAACGGCAAATCCGCAGCGCAATCCTGCCATTCCATACAGCTTCGAGAAGGTGCGGATAACAATTAAATCAGGATGCGAAGCAACCAGATCGGCGACAGACTGCTCATTGGAGTAGTGGATATAGGCTTCGTCCACCATCAGTACAGCCCCTTGGGGCTTCTTTTTCAACGCTGAAATAATGGCGGAGCGGGGCGTAATGGTGCCGGTAGGATTATTAGGATTGCAGATATAGATAAGCCCGGCATCAGGGAAGCTACACATGCGGTCAATATCGTGAGCGCCGTTGGGCAATAGCGCTACTCGGTGTACCGGAGAGCCGCTCATTTTAGCTTGCTGTTCACAGGCTTCGTAACCAGGATCCGCCGTCACCAGCGATTTACTCGCTGAGGTGAATGCCTGCGGCGCAAACAGCAATGTCCATCCAGAGCCAGGCTGCAACTGCACATGGTTAACGCTAACGCCCATGCTATCCGCTACCGCGTGCTGCAATTGTTCGATCAAATCGAAGCGATAAAAACCTGACTCAGCGATAATCTCACGCAACGCCTCACGTGCGGATTCACAGGGACCTAATGGATTCTCATTGTAGTTAATGAACGTGCCAGCGCGCGCAAAACGCGTGCCTGTTTCAGCGGCGACCGCGGGAGCCGATGTCAGACCAGCACCTCCGCCCAGAAAACCCGAAGAAAGCGCTAATGCTGAAGCGCCGAGAGAAGAGCGCAGAAAACCGCGCCTTGTGTTGTCGGAAGCCATGAATCACCTAATTGTAGTTATTGTTAATGCTTGTTTACCACGGCCCCAGCACACCACAACGTGTTTCGCCCGCGCAAGGGGGGATATGAATTTAGCGTCTAGCGTTATGTTTGGGCTGTGGGCGTTTTGTTGGACTGATGCGGGAGTCTTGCGCAGTTTTTCGGTGTTGGCGGCTTAGTCGGGTGGCTTATTTGAGAGTCTGCGCAGGGCTTTACTGTTAGCGTCTTTTCAAACCAAACCTTTTCTTTAAATGCGAGAGGAACCTTGTCCCTCTCGCGCTCTCCCGCTCATGGAAGCGCCCCGAATGTGATGTCGCTGTGCACGCACAGCGCACACATTCAATGGCCTGTCATGCCTTGGCAAATAGAACGCTTAGCGTGACTAGCTACCGACATATGCAAACTTCGTAAGGAAGGCGCGGAATCATCCGCTTGCAGCGTGGTTTTGCAAGTGGATGGTCTGACGCGCCTGACGCAGGCGGGGGTGAAGGGGGCCTGCAAGGTCCCCTTCGATATTAATAAAATAACGTTTGAAAAGACGCTAACAGTAAAGCCCTGCGCAGGCTCTCGAATCAGCCCACCGGTAAAAACGCCAAAATCACTCTCCCAACATCCTTACCGCTTTGATTCCCTTCAATAAATTGACTGCTTCTCGAAGCTGGAAGTCGGAGCTGACCATTGGATTTATCGTTTCATCTGCGGGTATTTCAGAGCTGCCGGTGCCAGGATTGTTCAGGTGTCGGTCCAAATTTGTTTCACGTGAAACATTGTCGTTGTTGAGTTCTTCGACGGTGGCGGCGGTGGCATGAACATCGGGAGCTATGCCGTCGAGCTGTATGGAGCGGCCGTTAGGGGTGTAATAGCGGGCAGTGGTGAGTTTCAGGGCGCTGCCATCGGTAAGCGGCTGGATGGCTTGCACGGATGCCTTGCCGTAGCTATCGGTGCCAAGGATGACGGCGCGATGGTGGTCCTGCAGTGCGCCGGCAACAATCTCGGCGGCGGAGGCGGTGCCACCGTCGATCAGCACAACCATCGGGGTATGAATCAGAGAAGGATGCCCAGTAGCGCGATAATAACGGGTGTCACTGGCATTTCTGCCTTGGGTATAGACAACAGTGCCGCTGCCGACGAATTCGCTGGTGACATCTACTGCTGCATCCAGCACTCCGCCGGGATTCCCGCGCAGATCAAGTATAAGGCCGTCGAGAGGCTGCTGTGCCAGTTGCTCGAGTGCGTTGTGCAATTCGTCGCCGGTATCGTTTTGAAACTCGTCGATGCGCACCATCGCCATCGTACGATTCAAATGCTCGGTGGTAACACTATCGGTGCGAATACGATCGCGCGCCAGAGTAATCGTGAAGGGGCGGGATGAACCGTCGCGCCGCAGCGTCAGACTTACCTGGCTGCCGGTTTCTCCTCGCAGTTTATCGGTGGCACCGGTCAGCCCCATGCTCTCGGTGGACTGCTGGTCGATGGCAACAAGCCAATCATGTGGTTTGATGTCGGCTTTGCTGGCAGGGCCGTGAGGCGTGGTTGATACCACGCTGATATGCCCCTGCTCTAATCCCAGTTGCATGCCAACGCCTGAAAAAGAGCCGCTGGTCTGGTCGCGCAGGGCGGCGAGTTGTTCGGCATCAAGGTAGGCAGAGTGCGGGTCCAGCTCTGCGACCATGCCGCGAATCGCACCGGTAATAAGCTGCTGGCTGTTAACCGGTTCTATGTAGTGTTGCTGAATGCGTTGATACGCGTCGATAAATAACCGCATCTGTTCGGCGGGAATGGCGTGGTCATCGGCATTCGAGCGGATGGTTGCATTGTCAGCGCATGCCGCGGTCGATAGCAGTATTAGCGATAAAGCCGCGGAAGGAAGTAATGGTATCGAGCGCACAGTCGGCTTCCAAAGTGGTGCAAACCAAGGCGATCCCAGCACGCATCTGAATGATGATGAATGCTGGGCTGTCATCAGTGTGAGGCGGTTACCCAGGCATTGGGATTGATAGGCCGTCCTCCGCGGCGCACTTCGAAATAAAGTGCCGGTGAGGAAAGACCGCCGGTATCGCCTACGTTGCCAATAACGGTGCCACGTTTAACGCTGTCACCCACCGATACCGAGTTGCGCTGGTTATGCGCATACACTGACAAACTGCTGCCGTGATCGAGAATCACGAGATAGCCGAAGCCGTTCAGCCAGCTGGCAAAGACTACTTGTCCTGCGCGCAGCGCGTGGATTGGCGTGCCTTCGGGCGCACTGAGCATGATGCCATTCTTGTTGATACCCTCGCCCTGACCATAGCCAGAAGCCACCACACCATTGATTGGCCACCTTCCGGCCCATCGGGCGCCCGGTAGACTACGCGGTGCATCCTCGCTACTGCTTGCACTGGTGGGCGCAGGAGAAGGCGTCTCAGGCTCGCTCGCGGTTGACGGCGCCTCCGCACTCATCTCTTCCGCTGTCAGCTGATGAGTATCGCTATTCTGCGATTCTGCTGGTTTCGGTGGCGGTGTAGGCGTGGTGGTATCCGGCACGCTATGAGAAGGCTGCTCGGCTGGCTGCTGCTGATGTTGCTCAGCTTGTCGCTGTTGCTCCTGCTCAGCTTTTTTGCGCTGAGATTCAGCTAATTTGGCCGTTTCTCGGGCGCGGCGCTCTTGCTCGGCCTGTCGGCGGCGACGCTCGGCGGCCTGTTTGCGCTGTTGCTCGGCGCGGCGTGCGGCGGCTGCGCGTGCGGCCGCGACCTCACGCTCAATGCGCGCCAGCGTTTGCTCAGCCTGATCGCGCTGGCTGCCTAGATCGCTTAGACGTGATTGGGCGCTGCTGTAACTCTGGTTAAGTTCTTTCAGCACACTCTGGCGCTGCGCCTGCTGCGCGGTGAGTGTTTTTTCATTGTCACGTTGTGCGGCAATCAGCTTGTCCAAGCGCTGCTGTTGTTGCTGGGTCTCGTCGCGATTGGCGGTAATCTTGTCATTGAGCTTGGCCAGTGCTTCAAGCCGATCTCGGCGTGCTCCTTCAATCGCGTTCAAATAGCGCTGATAGCGCGCCAATTGGGTGGGATCTTTCTGCTCAAGCAACAGCTTGATTTCCGGGTCCTTGCCCAAGCGGTAAAGCGCATTCAG